>CAJXVR010000208.1 GCA_913061285.1 uncultured Verrucomicrobiota bacterium
CGTCGGCAGCGTCAGATGTGTATAAGAGACAGGCCCCTTATAATCGAGGAAGGGGGTGTATTTGCCGGAAAGTGAGGGGAAGTCTTGGGCGATCTTGAATTTCGCCGGCAGCCCCGTCTTGGCTTTGAGAATGTCTCGGCTCTTCGGATAATCGCGATGGAGCTCCAAAGCGCCTTCCATTGCCTTTCTAAACCCGGTAATGGAAATGTCTCGTGAAGCTTCTTTCTCACTCGATCTGGTTCCGAAACGACCATAAATCGTGCGGTCCGCATTCAAAAAGAAGGCGGCGAAGGTAAGGTCGTAGTCGAATTGGAAGAGGTTGAGGTCAAGAGAGTTGCACTGGATCAATCGTACACGTACGAATTGGTCCATCACGTCCTTGAGTTCCGATTCGAGACGGACAACCTGCCCGTCAAATTCTGAGCAAGCCGCTCAGGGGATACAACGGAGGGTGACGAGGAGCGGCTTGTTTTCTCGTTTGCCTTCAAGAAACGCTCGGTCGAGATCGTTGTAAATCCATTGCCCGGTGGATTCGACCGTGCTTTTATCGTTGCGGACCTTGGTGTCTCGATTCTCTGCCGCCTGGAGCCCCTGGACCAACATTCCCAACAGCAGTGCTACGGCTAGTGAGCCAAGACGTTTTTGCGTGGGTCTGTGCTGAGCCTTTTTCATGATGTGGGGACTCTAACCAATCATGATTGAGGTGACCAGTCATAACTCAGTCATCGGGCGCACTGATGATGTCCGACGAACGGGCGAAAACAGCGATGAGTTTCCTAGAGATCCTCAGGATGACTCATGAGTTCGGCGACGCGAGAGAGCAGTCTGCCAGCGGCTCCCCCGTCGAGTACGCGGTGATCGAAGCTTAAAGTCAGCGCGGCTTCCGTCTTGGGCAAGAAGGATTGGCTGGCCTCATCCCAGACGGGTTCCTTTCGTCCTGCCCCTAATCCCATCACGAGGTTCTGTTCCGGTAAGGGGATTGGGGTAGCCCAGGTGAGACCAAAGGTGCCGAAGTTTGTCACGGTCGCAATGGATTTCCCCGTGGCTTCCGTTGGAAGACGTCGTTCTTGGGCGTGTTTGAGTAACTCGTGATAGCGGGGCGTCAGCTCTTTTAGCGTGTGTACGTTGGCCGACTTCAGAACGGGGACGAGCACGCCGTCCTCGACTTCTACGGCAAAGCCAATATCGATCGAGGTCGGATGTACAATGTTCCGACCAATGAGTCTCCCTGCTGGCGCGCTATTCTCACTGAGAGCCAATGACAAGGCACGAATGGCGTAGAGGGTTGGGCCCGGCTTGGGGGTAAAGGATTTTCGGTGAGTCAGGATGGGATCGAGAACAACAGGGAGGCCAACCGATGCGAGCGGTCGGGTCCAGCTCCGGCGCATCGCGTCGGCAACGGCAACTCGCATGGATGAGGCTTCGGTCTGTTTAGTGTGCTCTAGCTCGGCGATGAATTTTTCGAAATCTTGGATCGTAACCCGTCCTCCAGCGCCCGAACCTGCAACGCCTGCGAGATCTGCACTTCTGAGACCGAGTTCTTGGATTCGTGCCTTGAGACGCGGAGAAATATACGATGCCGCAGCGCCATCGGCTGGGACGGGGAGCCCTCCAACGGTCGGCTTGACTCCAGGTGCGAGCGTCCCCTTGTTTTCGGGCGCTTTGGGTTGAGGGTCTTTCTCGGCCGGTGGGGCAGTTTGAGGGCGGTTTGTTTTTTCGGGCGCGCTCGCTGCAGGGCGATCGGATGACGTCTCCGTGGTAATTTGCCCAAGGACGGCAGCGACCGCGTAGCTTTCTCCAATTTCTACCTGCCAGCTCGCGATGATCCCGGAGGCGGGTGCCGTCACGTTCATGGTGGCTTTGTTGGTCTCGACTTCGAGAAGATCTTGGCCCGTGCTTACGGTGTCTCCCACTTCGACAAGGAAATCGATCACAGTGGCCTCGGCAATCGACTCACCAAGTTGGGGCATGACAATAGAGGTGCTTGGCATGGTTACTCTGTAGATGAGGGACTCTAGATTCGAAGCAGGTCTCGGGCGGCAATGAGAATACTACTGGCCGCAGGTCGATGAACAGCCCAGAGATCGGGGTGATAGGGGATGGGAGTGTCTCGAGCGTTGATTCGCTTTGGGGGGGCGTCGAGAAGGTGGAATCCTTCGTCGCTGACGCGGGCAATGATTTCAGCATTCACGCCGCCCCAGGGCCAGGCTTCTCCTACGCAAAGCAAACGGCCGGTTCGGGCAATTGAAGCCATGACGGTATCGGTGTCGATAGGCTTGATGGTTCGGAGGTCAATCACTTCCAATTGAATGTCCTCACTCTCTAATTCCTCGGCGGCCTCGAGAACTTCGTGGAGCATGGCGCTATAGGTGACGACCGTCAAATCTCGGCCCTGGCGGGCGATTCTCGCTTTTCCTGAGGGGAGAGCATCCGTCGGGAGAACGTCTGCTTTCAGGTGATAGTAGAGATATTTGTGTTCACAGAAAATGACCGGATCATCAATCTCGACGGCTTCTAGGAGCATCGTGTAGGCGTCCTCAACGGTTGCGGGCGTCATGACGACGACCCCTGGATAGTGGGCGTAGATCGCCTCAAGGCTCTGTGAATGAAAGGGGCCGCCCCCGGACGTGCCGCCACTGGGTAGGCGGACGGTAATGGGAACCGGGACTCCGGTTCTCCAATGAAAGGAGCCGGCATGATTCACAATCTGATTGAAGCCGACCGTGGAAAAGTCGGCGAATTGCATTTCGACAATGGGTCGTAATCCTTCGATCGCAGCCCCGATTGCGGTGCCGACAATCGCGTCCTCGCTGATCGGCGCGTCTAGGACCCGGGTGGGAAAGAGCTCGGCAAGATTCTTTGTCGCCTTGAACGCTCCTCCAAATTGCCCCACGTCTTGTCCGTAGATAAAGACTCGGGGGTCGGTTTGCAACAGGTGGTGCTGCGCTTCTCTAATGGCGTTGAGATAGGTGATGGACATGTGATCCGTGGTCGTCTCTGAGTTATCTCGGGGGATCAGCCAGTCGGCGGGTGGCAAGAGCACACCAGTCATAGTTCACCACTTGAGGGGGGGATTCGAGCGAGACGGCCTCCACCGCAACCTCAATTGCTTGCAGGGCTGCATCGCGGATTTCAATGAGTTGTTGAGCGGGAACTTGGTGCGTTGAAATTAGATAGTTCTCAGCAACTTCCATGCAGTCGCGCCCCTTGGAGGAGGATTTGAGTGCCTTGTCAATGTATTGCGCATCATCATGCTCGCCATGGCCGCAGAGTCGGAGTAGCTCTCCGACAACCAATTGAGGCCCCTTGCCGCTTCGAGCGTTATCGACCGCCTTGCCGATGACCTTTTGGCAATCGATGAGATCCGTGCCGTCAACGCAATGGCCTTCAACGCCGTAGCCGATTGCTTTATCGACAAGCGAATCGCAGGCAAATTGTTTCGATGTGGGCGTGGAGTAGGCGTAGTGATTGTTGGCGACGACGATCACTAGGGGGAGCTTTTCGACGGCCGCGAGATTGATGGCTTCATGAAACGCTCCGGTTGATGTCCCTCCGTCACCAATACAGGTCGCTCCGACACCCATAGAGACCCCTTTGATCCGTCGGGCCATGAGCATGCCTCCCACGACGGAGATCATCGCTCCCAGATGGCTTAACATCGGGAGGTAGCCTTCTTTCGGTCGCCCTCGATGGACGTTGCCATCTCGGGCTTGCATGGGTCCTTTTGGTGAGCCAAGGCAATTTCGAAGGGCGTCGTGAATGCTTTCACCAAAGGCGAGTCGACCAGCACCATCGCGAATGAGGGGGGCGTAGATATCGCTCGAACAGAGTGCTTGCCCGAGGGCTACGCTGAGGGCTTCTTGTCCTTTCCCGAGGAAAACACCACCGTAGATACTTCCCGCTCGATACATTGCCGCAAGTCGTTCGTCTAAGAGGCGAGCGGTGAGCATCCAGCGATAGGCGGCGAGGATTGGATCCGAAGAGTCGACGGGCTCTGCTTGCTCGCCCTGAATTGCTTCCCGTAGACCCATTGGGATAGTCTAGGCTGTGGGCGTTGTGGGGTGCAATCGTTTCTTGTCGGATTTGGGCGAATAGGTCACTTTTGTGGCGGCGCCCGCGGGCGTTGAAACTTTCGGAGAAGCGGTAGCATTCCTAGAAATATGGCAAATCCAGAAATCCCCCAACGAAGTCCCATCGTTCAGAAGGTCGATCCCGGTACCTATTGGTGGTGTACCTGCGGTAAGTCGGCAGGGCAGCCATTTTGCGACGGTTCTCACAAAGGGACCGAGTTCAGCCCTAAGAAGGTTGAAATTGAAGAAACGACCCAGGTAGCGTGGTGTGCTTGTAAACACTCAGCGAAGGCTCCCTTCTGTGACGGCTCTCATTCTCGGATAGAATAGGCGGTTTTTTATCCACTCTCTCAGGGACTGCCTGGCAACTGCCAGGCAGTCCCTTTTTTGCGCCTTTTGGTCTTTGTTTTGGGGGCTGAGTGAAATTGGCATGGATTAAGCATCTCTCAAATTTGCGTGGGAGTGCCGAGGCAAACGTCATTATGAGAGAAATGAATTGGAAGTGTTTTCGAAGGGTTTGGGGGGCCATGGGACTGATGTTGGGAGTTCTCAGCGGTGCGGGGCAGGGGCTTGATGTTCAGATGGCTGCGGTCTCTCTTGTGAGTCCGCCGAGAGATCTCTCTTTGTTGAATCCTTCACGATTACCGCTCATTGCCGAGGTCTCAGGCTTGGAATCAGGGAATGTCTCGGTTGAATTTTTTGATGGAGATCACAGTTTGGGGCTTGTTGACAGTCCTTTTAGTGTCTTGCCCGGTCTTGTGTCGGAGGAGGATTTAGGGCCTTCGGGGATTTACGTTTTCGATTGGGAGGAGGTGCCCTCCGGCATCTTTCAATTGTCCGCCGCTCTCTGGGTAGATGGCGTTTTAGTAGATCGTTCTTCTTCCTCGCGTATTGAGTTGGTAGCGGTTGATGAACAGGCGGAAGTCAACGTCCGAGTTTTACATCCCATAGCCTCGGAAGGAGGCGATCTGAGTTCGAGAAGTGCCGTGTTCGAGTTGCAGCGATCTGGCTCGCTTGAGAGTTCCTTTGAGGTGTTTTTTTCTTGGGACGGGGACGCTGTCTACGGTGAGGATTTTCGGGCGCCCAGAGATTCGGTCACGTTCTTGGCTGGTGAATCGACGGCTCTTGTCGAGATTGAATCGATTGATGATCGTCTGGTTGAAAACGATGAGACGGCGATTCTTCGCTTGCAATCACCGGTCTGCCTAGACGTTTTTCCGCCGCTCCCAAGTTGTTATCTCCTCGGTTCGGGAAGTGAAGGCATGGTTACTTTGCGAGATAACGACTCAGAGCGCGCGAATGAGGTGCCTTTTGTCATCTTGTTAGAACCGCTTTCAGGGCAAGCGTATCGAAGTGGTGACAGTGTGGCCATGCTTGCCCATGCCTGGGACTTGGATGGTAGGGTGGAATCGGTCGAGTTTTTTGCTGGGAATCGTTCCTTAGGCCGCACGGCTGTTGAAGGGGGTAAGCCGGAGCCTATCGATCCGACGGGTGTGCCTGTGCCTCCAGCGCCGAGTGTCGTGGACTTCACATGGGAAGATGTGCCTGTGGGTCGCTTCACGCTGCGTGCGAGAGCGGTTGATTCGAGCGGTGGGGTTTCTGATTCTCCAGGTGTCTCGATAAACGTCATCGGTGATGAATTACCGCCACTGGTCACGATTGAAGCGAGAGACAGCGAGGCCACCGAGGGGCAATCGAGGAATCCGGGGCGTCCATCGCCGGTTGATAGTGGGACGTTTGTTGTTCGGCGAACGGGAAACTTACAGCGGGCCTTGGTGGTCAGCCTAGACATTGGAGGTACCGCCAGGAACGGACTCGATTATTCTCTTTTGCGAGAACAGGTGACAATTCCCTCGGGACAAGACCTCGTCGTCATTGAGGTGACGCCTCGAGATGATCGTATTGTTGAAGGAGCAGAAACGGTTTTGGTGGCCATCCAGTCGAGTGATTGCGGCGAGACTAGTGGGCGCGGCAATCGTTGCTATGTCGTCGGGCGGAACGCTCGAGCTCGCGTGATTATTGAGGATGACGAACGTACGAATCAAACCTTCGCGCCTTCGGTATCCTTGGTTCGGCCCAGTGCCGGCGCTGTGATCAAAGATACTCAAGCAGTGAGTTTTGTCGCTGAGGCTGAAGACCGAAATGGTCGTGTTGTTTCTGTTGAGTTTTTTGTTAACGGTGAACGTGTTGGTTTGGTGCGAGCTCGAGGGAATGGGCGCGGTGTGAACCGATTCTTCCAGCTCAATCACGGGAGAATGCAGCCTGGTCGATTCGAAGTGTCCGCGCTTGCGACGGATGATGACGGTGAGACGTCTCAATCAGAACCGGTGTCGTTCGTGGTTGAACTCGATCTCGTCCGCCCGATTATAAGTGTCAGGACTCTTGATCCGATCGCAGCGGAGGTTGATTCGCGTGGCGTTGTTGGCTCGGATCCAGTTCAATCCGCCGAGCGCCGGCGACAGATGAACACGGCTACCTTTCAGGTGACGCGAACCGGACTACGGGATGTTGCGTTGAGCATTCCTTATCGCCTGTCCGGTAGTGCGGTCAATGGAGAGGATTACCAGGGCCTGTCAGGGACCTTGGAGCTAGCTTCGGGCGAAACTCGGGCACAGCTCGTTGTGGTGCCGATTGATGATCGCGAGTCTGAAGGTCAAGAGGATGTCGTGCTCGAACTCCTGCCGACCCCTTGTCTTGCTATTTTTCCTCCGCCGGAGAACTGCTATTCCTTCGGTCGGTCGAAATCGGCGCGGGCCGTTATTCGAGATAATGACGAAGCGGTGAACCAGCGTCCTCGGGTGGCGATTGTGGCACCCGCCAGTGGGGACGAGTTCGTGAATCCACGCCAGGTAGTCATCCGTGCTCAAGCGAGCGATGAGGATGGCTTTGTCGAGGAGCTGATGTTCTATGCAGGATCTCGACTTCTCGGTGCGAAAAAAGGGGCTGACAATGCCGCGCTTGGAGAGGTTCAAGCCTTTGAGTTTGATTGGATCGGAGCGAGCCCGGGGAAACACGAACTAACCGTGGTTGCCAGGGACAATCAGGGGCGCCTAGTTCGAAGTGCTCCGGTTAGTATTGTTGTTCTAGAGACCTTGGTTCCTCGGACCATTGTAGGAATCGAAGCGATCGATGCAATCGCATCGGAAAGCGCCCCAACAGGACAAGGGCCTACTGATCAAGGTGTTTTTCGCGTTACTCGCCGAGGCGATCTGAACGTTCCCGTCGAAGTTAGTTATCGCATTGTGGGAACTGCCACCAATGGCAGAGATTATCTTCGATTAGGCCGTTCATTTACCTTCGAGCCTGGGGAAGCCAGCGTTGATCTGGTAATTGAACCGCTCGATGACGATCTGATCGAAGGAACAGAGACGGTTGAGATTGCCTTGGTCAGGCCTCCTTGCATTGCTGTTTTTCCGCCTCCTCCTGAATGCTACGAATTGGCTGAGAATGCGGTGGCGCTCGTGCGGATTGAGGATGATGACCGAAGCCGCAACCTGACTCCGAGAGTGGCAATTGTCCAACCGCGAACTCGGTCTGTCTTTCATCAACCCGCGAATATTGATGTCCGAGTTGAAGCGGTGGATCGTGACGGCTGGATTGGGCATGTGGCCTTGTTTCGCGAAGATGTGTTGGTCACTGAGCAAACCTTGAATTTCTTTCGAGAGCCGGATCCTGGCATGCAACAACGGTTTTCGTTGGTTTGGGAGGATGCGCCAATAGGAGAGCATGACCTAGTTGCCGTTGTTACGGATGATCGCGGCACCCAGGCTCGATCACGGAGCGTCAAGATTGCGGTTCGAGCGGATGGGGATCTACCCTCGGTGACGATCGCTGCTCGAGATGCGTTTGCTTCCGAAGGCACGGAACGCCGACCGGTAAACCAGGCTTCGTTTCGCATCGCCCGGACGGGAGCCACGGATGAGCCCCTCATGGTGCGGTATTCCATTTCAGGAACCGCTGAGAACGGCGCTGACTATGAAACGCTTCCAGGGACATTCATGATTCCAGCCAAAAGGCGTTGGGCCGCCCTTAGTGTGATTCCTATCAATGATGACGAAATCGAACGGGCTGAAACGGTTGTGGTCACCTTGATCGATGCGGCTACGGTGTCTGAAAACCAACGATACTTGATAGGGAGATCGGCCCGGGCTGGGGTTGTCATCAATAACGGCGTATCGGTCGCTCCTGCATCTCAACGATTTGAGGATGGGACGATTCATATCTGCATTCCCGCGCCGAATGGCGCTGCGTTCCGAATAGAGGTTGGGACAATCCTGGGTGAGTGGGATGTTGTGGGTACGAATACGGTGACGGAGGATGCGATTCACATCGTTGATACTGAAACTGAGGGAACCGCGTTTCGGTTCTTTCGGATCATTCCGGATGTGGATACGGAGTCTGAGGACTAAGAAATTTCGGGTTGGAAACACGAAAAAATCGGTCCGTAACGATGGCACTGAGGTTGTCGCTACGGGCCGATTACTTGATTTGGATTCGATTTTGGCGCTTCGGTAAAATGCGGTTTTCGGAAACTCTGTTTCCTATTCACCAAAACAGGTTAATGGATGTTAACCGATCGCGGGATACTTGAAGCGCCAAAATCGAAGCTAGTCGTTATCGGCTGAGTTTGCCTTTTCCTCTGAGGACCTCTCGTGACCTGGCTGAAAGGCGAGTGAAGCGGAATTGATGCAGTAGCGCAGTCCGCTTGGTTCAGGGCCATCTTCAAAGACGTGGCCTAGATGGCCTTCGCATCGACTACAGTGCACTTCTGTGCGAGTGGTAAACCAGCTTCGATCCGATTTTGTCGCGACATTCTCAGCAGCGATGGGATCCCAATAGCTAGGCCAACCGGTCCCTGAATCGAATTTGGTCTCCGAAGAAAACAGCGCTTGGCCACAGCAAATGCAGTTGTAGACGCCGGGTTCTTTTTGGTCCCAGTGCGCCCCGGAAAAAGCCCGCTCAGTTCCGTGTTCTCTCGTGACATGAAACTGTTCGGGGCTCAATTGCTTTCGCCATTCGTCCTCCGATTTTTGGATTTTATCTGGCATCGTTAGTTGCGGTTATTCGAGGTCAGAAACGATTTTCTTGATGAGCGCCGGGGTGTAGGATCGGTAACGTTGTGGGGCGCTGGGGCTCTTCTGAGGAAGGGCTTTGACTCGCGCCAAGAGTGGGGCAGCCTTTTTATCGAGTTCATCGATTGCATTCAAAGCGAGCATGGCTGTCCAGACGTTGTGCTTTTTCATATCGGCAGAATCAATGAGGACCTCGAGAACTTTTGGTAGATCAGACTTGCTGCCAAATTTTCCGAGTGCCTCAGCCGCGAGAACACGCACACTGATAGAGGAATCGCTGAGTGCTTTCCGTAAGAGTTCGCCGTCTTCTTTGACCGCGCGTTTTCCTCGATTGACATAACCCATCGCTCCCCAGTAGCGGACCGCACTATCCTCATGAGCGAGTGATGTTCGCAGGGTTGCCATGGCTTTCTTCCCGCGTCCAGAGGCAGCCATCGCTGTTTTGCGAATTGCCTTGAGCGGAAACTGATTGGGATCTTGCCCGACTTCGTAAGGACTAGAATTCTGGGACCGCGAGTGGATCTCCTCTTCAGGGAGCAAGCCGACGTCCCGAATCTTGAGTTGGAAGTTACGGAGCTCCTTTCGGAACCGTTTAATGACGTCCTTGTGCGCCTCTGACTTGGCCAAATTGTTCACCTCATCGCGGTCTTTTCTGAGGTCGTAGAGTTCTTCAACCGGCTTCCGTTGCCAGAATAGCGATTGGGCTGGCGTGAGCTTGCCTTCCTGATACATGGCGTGCCATTTGGCGGTCGACGGTGTTTTGAACATGTAGTCAATGTATTGACCGTAGACCTTATGTGGCATGAAGTGCCGAATGTAGATGAAATCTTGATCACGCACGCTGCGGACGAGGTCGTATCGTTCGTCCATCCGGCCTCGGAAGCCGTAGGCGTATTGGGGGGCTTCTGTTTGATAAGGGCCCATGAAGGCTTGCCCTTGAAAATGCGCCGCTGGCTTTTGTCCAATGAGGCTTAGGAGCGTTGGGGCCAAGTCCACGAAGCTGATGAGGCGCTTACTCTCCCCGCCTACTTGGTAGTCGGATGGTGCGAGATGTTTGAATTTCTCGGGCAGGGAAACAATGAAGGGAACGTGGAGTCCCGAATTGTAGGGCCAACGTTTGTTTCGCGACATGCCAGAACCGTGATCCCCGTAGTAGAAGACGATGGTATTCTCACTCAGGCCATCGGCTTCAAGCTCAGCGAGAACCTTGCCGGCCATCGTGTCCATTTCGGTCACTTTGTCGTAGTATTGAGCCCAATCCTGCCGAACCTCTGGAATGTCTGGATGATAGGCTGGAACCCGTGCCTTGGCTGGATCGTGAACGGCCTTGTGAGGTCGTTTTCGGAGTTGGCTTTCATGCGAGACGGTGAAATTGAAGATGGCGAAGAAAGGTTGGTCCGCACGTCGTCCCCGCCAATGGGCCTGTCGAGATGATTCGTCCCAAACCTGGCCGACTTCTACAAGATTGTAGTCTTTCTTGTTGTTGTTGGTGCAGTAGTAGCCGGCCTGGCGAAGGTATTGGGGATACATCTTAATGGAAGAGGGGAGCTTGGTTTGACTCCGCATATGCTCTGCTCCAGTCGATGGCGGGTAGAGGCCAGAAATAAGCGTGGTTCGAGCCGGGGCGCAGACTGGTGCATTCGACCAGGCATTTCGATAGAGCATGCCCTTCTTGGCGAGTCCATCAAGATGAGGGGTTGTGGCATATTCGTCGCCGTAGCAACCCAGGTGAGGCCCATTGTCTTCGCTTGTGATCCAGAGGATGTTGGGGCGGTCTTGGGCGCGACTGCTTTGAAACGCAAGCAGCCATACGGCAAGGAGAATGAGTCGGAGATGGTTCATAAGCCCACCCACTATGGTTCCTGCTCGTAGTGGGTGCAAAAGTTTTTTCCCTTCCCCGGCCTTTGCTATGGGGGAATAGGTGCTCTTCGCGCGGCTACCTGGAGCTGAGATCTCGAGTCTAAGCGTTATACATGCTGACCAGGAGCTGGCTGCGGGCGCTTTCGAGGGCCATGATGAAATCAGCGTAGCTTTGGTAACGATGGGCGGGGTCTTTGGCCATCGCATGGTAGATGGCATCACTGGTTCCTTGCGTGATGGTTTGGACCACATGATTCGGAGGTGTCAGCGGGGTGTGGATTTGAGCCGAGACCACTTCCTCGATTGTGGGGGCTTCAAACGGCACATGCCCGGTAAGGCCATGGTAGAGGGTGCCGGCAAGGCTATACATGTCGGATAGAAAGGTTTCTGCCTCTCGATTTACTTTCTCCGGGGCAATGTAGTAAGGCGTCCCCCAAATGGTTCCGTGATAGTTGGTGTCTTTGGTGGAGTTGGTCGCTAATCCGAAATCGATGACTTTGGGTTCTCCCTCTTGGTTGAAGAGGATGTTGCCGGGCTTGATGTCTCGGTGAAGAAGGCCTTTTTGAAGGGCTGAGTTTAGCGCCGATGCTACTTTTGTTCCGACATCGAGGATATCAAGTTCTGGAACCATGCTCTCATTCTCGATCCTGGTGTCCAGGGAACCGTTGTCCGCGACTTCCATGACGAGATAGCGTTTTCCTTGGTGCTCATCGAAGGTGTAAATGTGAATGATGTTGGTATGGTTCAGCGAGGCACAGGCTTTGGCCTCAACGTCAAAGGCTTCGACCGCCTCGGCGTCTTCCAACATCTCATCTTTCATGAGCTTCACGGCCACTTCACGGTTGAGGCTCGTGTCCAGCGCCCGATAAACGGTTCCCATTCCGCCAGAGGCAATGGGGCGGAGGAGTTTGAATTGCCGCAACATCATCGGCATCATGATCGGAGCCTCACACTTTGAGCAAGGTGTTGAATCCAAGGGGGCTAGATCCGAGGGAATAAACACTTTCGCCCCACACTTTCCACAGTCGACCATGGTTAGCGATTTTTTTGGCTCTGAAGGGTTTGTCGTCACTTTTTTATTACGTCGTCTCTATTTAGCAACTTCTGTTCCGGTATCTTGGGCTGAAAGCGGTTTTCTAGTTTTGCTTGCGGAATGTCAAATCTTTGTTGGTTGGGATGGAGAAAAAGGCAATGAATTCCATTCATAGTGCGATTTCTGTTTGCTTGAAATCGCTGGAGTCTTTAGGTACTCGGCGCAATGTTTCTTGCTGCAAGTGACCCGAATCCACTCATGATCCTCCCTTTTGGGGTGCTTTTGGCGACGATTGCCTTGGCGCCGCTGTTTTTTCTCCATTGGTGGGAGAAGCATTATCCGAAGGTGGCGTTTGCCCTGGGCGCGATCACGTTGTCGTACTATTTCTTTAGTCTGCACGATTATCACACGGTCATGCACACCGCGGAAGAGTACGTGAGTTTTATCTGCTTAGTGGGGTCTCTTTTCGTGGTTTCGGGGGGGATTCATATGAAGATCAAGGGGGAAGCCACGCCACTTGCCAACGTGATGTTCCTTCTGTTTGGTGCCTGTATCGCTAATGTGTTAGGAACGACCGGCGCCTCCATGTTGCTCATCCGGCCGTGGATTCGGATGAATAAGTATCGAATCACGGCTCATCACATCGTGTTCTTCATCTTTATCGTGTCGAATGTCGGGGGCTGTCTGACGCCGATCGGTGATCCCCCATTGTTCCTTGGCTATCTTAAAGGGGTGCCGTTTTGGTGGGTGCTCGAGAATTGCTGGCCGATGTGGCTCGCCGGTATCGGGATGCTCTTGGCCATCTTTTATGTGGTCGATCTCGTTAACTATCGGAAAGCCCCGAAGGCCGTTCGAGAGGAATTGGCTGAACCTGCGGATGAATGGCATTTTGAGGGCGCCATCAACATTTTCTTTCTCGGTTTGATTCTTGTCGCCGTGTTTATTACGTCGCCCAAGTTCTTACGTGAAGGACTGATGATCGTGGCGGCTGTCGGATCGTATTTTACCACGAAACGGCATATCCATGAGGCGAATCATTTTAATTTTGAGCCGATCCGTGAGGTGGCGATCTTATTCATTGGCATCTTTGCGACGATGATGCCGGCGCTTGCCTGGCTCCAATCCAACGCGGGGCAGATGGGGACCGTGACTCCCGGTTTCTTTTATTGGGGAACAGGGCTTCTCTCCGGCGTGCTTGATAATGCTCCCACTTATCTGAGTTTTCTGAGTGCGAGTTTTGGTGTCTTTGTGACGCCGGAAATTCTCGCCGGCGTTCAGGCGCTCGTAGCCGATAACGGGGCTAGCTTGGCTGCAGTGACTGGTCCGGATGCCGAGGTGATAAAGAATGCCTACGCTGGATTGCAGCAGTATTTTGTTCTCGATGGGGGCGAGCCCACGCAGGCGCAGATCGAATTAGCCGTCTTGTTGGGGAATTCGGCTCTTAGTCAGTACATTGTCGCTATCAGTGTCGCTGCGGTGTTTTTCGGTGCCTTCACTTATATTGGGAACGGTCCGAATTTCATGGTGAAATCGATCGCTGATCAGCAGAAGGTGCATGCGCCGTCGTTCTTGGGGTATGTCTTCAAATTCACGCTCCCGGTCATGGTGCCGGTGGTTGCAGTGATTTGGTTGATCTTCTTCTTCTAGATCGTCTTTGAAGTGAATTGATAGGAGCGGCAACAGTTCGGTATGCGATTCGTCTATAACGTTCTGTTCGCCGTCTTTTTTATCCTCAGCTTGCCTTATTATGTGTTCCGGCTCTGGCGCCGGGGCAATTGGCAACGGGGCTTTGGCCAGCGATTTGGTCTTTACGATGCCGAGCTGAAGGAACGCTTACGGGGGCGGAAGGTGGTTTGGTTCCATGCGGTGAGCGTTGGGGAGGTGAATCTCTGTGCCTTGCTGGTAAACGCGCTTAGCGAGCACCTCGATGATTGGACCGTGCTTGTTTCTACGACCACCACGACGGGGATGGGAGAGTTGGAGCGGAAGCTGCCTTCGACGGTCTGTAAGATCTACTATCCTGTTGATTTTCTCCCCGCTGTGAATCGCGCCCTCAGGATTATCAATCCGGAACTGGTCGTTCTGGTTGAGGCGGAAATTTGGCCGAATCTCTTATGGCGCCTGACGGATCGCGGAACTCCCACGTTTCTGGTCAATACGCGTCTCTCAGATCGCTCCGCAAGGCGCTATGCACAGTTTCGATTCTTATTTGGTTCTATTTTTTCCAGCTTCGCCGGCGTTGGTGTTCACAATGAGAATGATGCCAAGGCAGTCAGATCGGTGGGATGTGATCCGAACCGAGTGCGGGTCACCGGAAACCTCAAGTTTGATGCGGTGGACCTAGGGAGTCGCCATTCCGTCAAGCCCGCAGAGCTTATTGCTTGGGCCGGAGCGAAGGATGGGGACTTGGTGCTTCTCGGGAGTAGCACTCATCCCGGAGAGGAACGCTTGCTTGCGGAGCTGTTCCTCCGCTTGCGCTCGTCAGTTTCCAACCTGTTCCTCGTGTTGGTTCCCCGACACTTCGAAAGGGGCGCTGCTGTGGCTCGTGAACTGGATTCTCTCGGGCTTCGATCCCGCCTGCGTTCCCGTTTTGATTCGTCCGCACTAGCATCGGACGCGGTAGCTGAT
>CAJXVR010000209.1 GCA_913061285.1 uncultured Verrucomicrobiota bacterium
TCTACACTAGATCGCTCGTCGGCAGCGTCAGATGTGTATAAGAGACAGCCCTTACAACCGATCGCACTTTGTCGCGGTTTTCCCGAGTCCTCAGATCGAGCCCCTTCCCCTCGTCATCAAATGAATACTGAATCCCATCGAGCCCGATTCGTTGGGCGAATCGAAACGACTCCTCCGACGCGGGCAGCTTGATGGACCAATCGCAGGTTCCAATCCTGTAACCCTTCACTCCGGGATCCTGGGCCTGGCTGCTTGGCACGAGCCCGGTGACGAATCCAAGCGCAAGGAGGGCGGCAAGATGGATTCTACAGGTCGTCATCATGGAGTTGCCGTCGGTCATGATTGCTAAGAGAACGATCGCTTCGGGTTCCTCAACAATTGCATCCGCCAGAGAAGGAGTAAACCTCCGAATTCACCAATCAGCAGGATTGGTAAGGGCAGCCTGACTTCAGTTCTTCTCGGAGCATAGCCCCAAACCCGCAGCAAAGTCGAAGCACACCAATGCACGCAAGCCGAATCAGTTTCCAGCCGTTCTTCGCAATCGTTTTCGAACGACGCTGGCATACCACACGACAGGAACGATCACCGCCACTGCTGCAATGCCGAGAATCACGGCGTAGCTTTGATTGACGGTTGAGAGATTGGTGATCGAGGCCGCGAGCTCACTATTGACGTGTTCCGCGAAGGCGATGGGTCCGATGGCTGCTAGTTTCGCGATGGAAAAGCCCCCACTAAACGCACTGTTCCAACCCAAGGCAGACAGGGAGGCATAGGCCTTGTAGCCAATAGCCGAAGCGCCCATGCCGAGCAGCCCAATGCCGACGGTCCCCAGGCCCACCAGCCCAAGGCCAACGACTCCCATCGACACCAGCCCACAAGAGACAATCCCCACACAAACCGGCGCTACCGCAAAACCACCCCAGGCAAACAAAAGCCCGTAGGCCCGATCGCCAGCAGCGATCCAGCCAAACACCGGTTTGTCCCCTTCGTCTGCCATGGAAAATCTCACATGAACCAAAGGAACACCAAACAGGCGAAGGCGACTCTTGTACTCTCCCTTTTTGGCACCGATCTGATCATCCGGCGATTGAAACAAATCCGGTCGGCGTTGCCTCTCTGAGGATCTCAAGGCTCGCATGCGACTCAAGAGACGTTTCGTCATGAGCAGATAGCTAAACACGAAGGCAATCACGAGCACTTGCGAAAGAATGGCCAAGTGAACCGCATACCCGTCCAAGCCAACAGCCAGTAAGCGGAGCCCGAACATGACCAAGGCAAACAACACGGCGACCAGAATGAAGGTGACCGTCGAACTAAGGATCGCTTTTCGCTCACGTTTCGTCCGTGACTGATCGAGATTGGCGCGAAGGGCAAAGAAGGAACTAATAAAGCCCGAGACGGTCCCAAGAAAGGTGAGCAGAGTCGCCCACTTAAACGTCGCACCAATCTTGGCAGCCGTCACTCCCGCGCCTGCGGCTTTGGCGGTCGGCGCTACCGTGACCAGAGCGGCCAGCACACTGGCGGTGAAGGCCGGCCCAGGGGCGCTTCGGGTCAAGGCCCCTTCCACGAAGCTCATCATCTTTTCCTGAAGCAGCTTCCGTCCGCGAGAAAGACGCTGCTTGGCGGCATCTTCCGTCAAATCCAATTCACAGGCGACGTGCTCCAAGGAGCGGTGTTCGCGGTAGTATAGAATCAAAGTCTCCCGGTAGGTATCCGGTAAGGAATCCAAGGCTCGCCATAGCAAGGCCTGTTCTTCCTCCCGCATGGCAACTTTCTCGATCGGCTCATCTTTCGATTCCAAGACATCCGCTTCCGGTAATTCACCGGCATGGCGTACCGGTTGTCGCGACTCCTTTCTCAGATGATGGCTGATCTTAAACCGGAGGATCCCACAGAGCCAGGACTTGAGTTTCTCCGGCTCACGCAGATTTCCCAGTTTCTTCCAGGCTTCAACAAAGGATTCCTGCGCGACATCTTCGCTTTCACTTAGACTTCCCAGCGATGAATAGGCCAAGGAACAAAGCAGCCGTTGGTAGCGAGTGACGATTTTCCCGAAGGCCTGCCGATCGCCCTCTCGTGAATCGATCACGAGAGACGCGTCGTCGAGCTCGTCAAAAGTGGCACTGTATCGTTCGGTTTTCATGTACTTCAACTAAGCAGTGCCCAGTGAGACAGCGAAGGTGACAGACTTTTTCAAAAAAAACAAAGCCGCGCCGAAAAACACTCTTAGCCCAAGAAAGTCTGTCACCTCGATTCAAACCAGGGGCACCCCTATAGCGAACAACGGATCAAGCCGAGGCCATTGTCCGGCTCGCTTCGACATTAGAACAACTCAAGCCCCCAAGAAAACAATGAAGTCACTCCAATACCTCGTCACGCTCACCACCGCACTCACGCTTTTCTCTGCCTGTTCCAAATCAACCGACAGCAACTCTAAAGTAGAACCGGATGCCAGCGCTCCGGATTCCACCAGCCCTTCCGCCACACTGTTGGTCGACGATTTCAGTGATCCCAAGAAAAACAGTCTCGGAATTGGCCGTCAGTTCCTAGATGACTCGAGCACGGGAGGGGCCACCCAAACGACTCAATCCATCGACAAAGGCGTGCTCTCAACGAAAGGCGAGCTGGCACCACCACGGGGACAACCGGCCTGGGCGAGCGCCGTCTTATTGCTCCACCCCGAAGGACTTCCGCAAGATCTCAGCGCCTACCAGGGGATTCGTCTTCTCGTCCGAGTCAATCAAGGCGATCTATCGATCTCCGTCAATAGCTCGGAAATCACCAACTTCGATTATCATGCCACAACCATCGCTCGCAAAGGCGAAGGGAAATTTCATGAAGTGACGATTCCCTTCACTCAATTGAAGCGTGCCTGGTCCGCGCAAACGCCACTCAATTTGGAAACGATCACGAGTGTGAGCTTGGTCGCATTCGGCCTCCAGAAAAGCCCATTCGACTTCGAATTCGACGAAGTCAGCTTCTACTAAGAGCATTAACAGACTCATTCACCCACTATCATTTCAACCCCCTCCCCCACCTAGCCATGCACCAGCGACTTGACTATCTCGATGCAGTTCGAGCCTTCGCCCTCCTTCTCGGCATTGTCTTCCACGCCAGCATGTCCTTCGTGCCCATCTTTATTGGTTGGGCGGTCATGGACATTTCCACCAGTTCAATGGTCACGAGTTTCATCCTCGTCAGCCACTCCTTCCGCATGGAGCTCTTCTTTCTCATCGCAGGGTTCTTCAGTCACCTCACCCTTCATCGGAAGGGATTCCGAAGTTTTATCTCTTCGCGACTCAGTCGCATCGCGATTCCCTTGATTTTCGGCTGGTTCATCCTGCGACCGCTGATCGTGGCCTCATGGATCATGGGGAGTCAAAGTTTGCAGGGAGAGGTCGATGTTCTCAGTGGCTTGAAGCAAGGCTTCCAATCCCTTGAACAACTACCGGCGGATCTCTTTACCGGAAGCCACCTCTGGTTCCTCTACTACCTCCTCCTCGTCACCGGCATCGCGCTCACCATCCGAGCGGTCGTTCACTCAATTCCCCGCCTACACACCCTAATCACCAAACGAATCGATCCATCCGTCACCTGGATCATTCACTCTCGTTTCGCTTGGCTTATCCTCTCTGTGCCGACGGCCGCGAGCCTCTGGCAGATGAGCATTTGGGGGATGGACACGCCGGACAAATCCCTTGTTCCGCATTGGCCCGTCCTCACCATCTACGGGGGATTCTTCATCCTTGGCTGGTTCCTTCATCGACAGGAAGGGCTCATGGAACGCTTGGCAAGTTTCACGGTGGGCAGAGGGATCGTCTGCATCGCGGCGATCTGGGGCACGATTGTCCTATCCGCCTACCAGGCCAATATGGGGCATCCGCAGATTGGCCTTATTCGAGCAGGATTCGTGTTGTGCTACGCGCTGATGATGTGGTCCCTCGTCTCACTCAGCATCGCCCTCTTCAAATGCCTCTTCGACAAACCAAGCAAGACCGTCCGTTACATTGCTGACTCGTCCTACTGGCTCTACCTGATTCATCTCCCCATCGTGGTGTGGCTACAAATCGCCTTTGCAGAGCTATCCCTCCACTGGTCGCTGAAACTCGGCGCGATATCGATACTGACCATCGGGATTTCCCTCCTTCTTTACGATCTCTTCGTTCGCTCGACCTTCCTTGGCAAGACCCTCAACGGACGGAAGCGCGAACGAATCCTCTTCAGATTGGATCTATTCAAAGGCAACAAACGAGCCCTCGGACCGAGCCACGCCGCCACGAACTCTTGAAGCCCCAAATCGGTCAAATCGGTCAAATCGGTCAATTGGGTCAAAAGAAAAATAGATTCTCAGCAGCGAGAGATGGCGAAATCACCTCAACGCCGTGGACTATTCCTTGATCCCTTCAAGGTCGAGGAGGAAGGCATATTCCAAGGCGGTTCGTTTGAAACGCTCGAAGCGCCCCGACGCACCGCCATGTCCTGAATCCATATCCGTGTCGAGATACAATCGCTTTGCGCCCGTCTTATGAGCCCGGAGCTTAGCAACCCACTTTGTCGGCTCCCAATACTGCACTTGGGAGTCGAACAAACCGCTGATGACAAGCAAATTGGTGTAGGCCGTTTCCTGAATGTTATCGTAGGGCGAGTAATCCATCATGTAATCAAAGAAGGCTTGGTCCTCAGGATTGCCCCACTCGTCATATTCATTGGTGGTGAGAGGAATGCTCGGATCTGACATCGTCGTTACCACATCAACAAAGGGGACCGCTGCGATGACGCCATTAAACAGGGTTGGCTCTTCATTAAGCACCGCCCCCATGAGTAATCCCCCTGCGCTTCCCCCTTGGGCATAGAGGTGTTCCGATGCCGTGTATTCTTCGCGAATCAGGAACTTCGCGCAATCGATGAAATCATAGAAGGTATTCTTCTTCTTCAGCAATTTACCATCCAGATACCAACGCCGTCCCAACATCTGGCCACCGCGAACGTGAGCAATGGCAAAGGCAACGCCTCGGTCTAGCAGGCTCAGTCGGATGGAACTGAATGAAGGATCGATGGTATAGCCGTAGGAACCATAGCCGTAGAGCAAGAGCGGCGCCTTGCCATTCTTTTCAAATCCCTTTCGATATACAATGGAGATCGGAATCTTGGTGCCATCCCGGCCAGTCGCCCACAAGCGTTCCGTACGATAGTTTTCGGGATCATGGCCCCCAAGCACTTCCTGCCGTTTCTTCAACTGCTTCTCCCCCGTGCTCATGTGATAATCGAAAGTTGAGTTTGGGGTTGTCATGGAGGCATAGCGAAACCGCAGCCATGGACTAGACATCTCTGGCGTATGACCAATGGCCGCTTCGTAGGCAGGTTCATCAAAGGCAATATAGTGATCCTCTTGAGTGGCGAGATTACGGATTCTCAACTTCGTCTGCCCCATCTCCCTTTCTTGCAGGACCAAGAAGCGATCAAACTCGTCGACAGCCTCCAAGAGAACCTCGGACCGATGGGGAATCACTTCGAACCAGTTCTCCCGCTTGGTCGCCTCTGCGTTCACAGCCATCAAGCGGAAATTTTCTGCCTTCCAGTTGGTTCGAACATAGAAGCTATCTCCAACGTGACTGATCGAGTACTTCATGTTCTTCTCCCGGGGCGTGAAGGACATGAATTTGCCATTGGGATCATCCGTCGACAGAATATGGTAGTCGTCGACCAGTGTGCTACTATTGGAAATGATCAGATATTTCCCAGACTTGCTGCGTTCGACTCCAATATAAAAGGACGTATCCTCCTCATGATACACGACCACATCCTGGGTCACGGGCTCACCCAAGGCATGCCGTTTGATCTGTTCTGAGAGCAGGGTGATCTTGTTCTTCGCGGTGTAGAAGAGGGTGCGATTGTCATTCGCCCACGCCACGCCGGGATTCGCGCCAGAAATCTCATCCGGCAGTAGGGCTCCTGTCATGAGGTTCTTAAACCGAAGGGTGTAAATTCTTCGGCCAACGGTGTCTTCACTAAAGGCAAGCAGTTGATTATCCGGGCTAACCTCCAGGCCATTGACACTGTAAAAATCATGGCCCTGCGCTCGTTCATTCGCATCGAGCAGAATCTCCTCCTTGGCTGTGAGGTCCCCCTTCTTTCGACAGTATATCGGATACTCCTTCCCTTCCTCAAAGCGAGTGTAGTACCAATAGCCGTTTTCAAGGTAAGGGACGCTTGCTTCATCCTGCTTGATTCGTCCTACGATCTCATCGAAAAGATCATTCTGAAGCGCCTCGGTATGGGCCATGGATTTCTTGAGATACGCGTTCTCCGCGTTCAGATAATCAAGCACCCGCCGGGTTTGCTCGTCGGGATTCTCGGCCGTTTTTTGGTCGTCACTGAGACGCATCCAGTAATAGGGATCGAGGCGTTGGAGCCCGTGGGCCTTCAGTTCCTTAGGTGATTTCTCGGCAATTGGGGCCGTCTCAGGGATCGCAGACATCAGTGGGGAGGAAGCTAAAAGGAAGCAAACCAATAGTAAAAACAAACTATCAAGACAAACGCGTTTCATTGGATTCAAACAATTGGCCTTCTGGCCCGTGGATAGTACTAAACGTCCCCGCTCTTTTAGAGGAACGCTGTGATCGAGACCGACACCGAATCATTCGCACCTAAATTCGCTACAGTTCTGGTAAGGGAGCGTTTCGAAACTGTTCGGTCACGGCCCAAAGGTTCTTAGGATGGAAGGCTTCACCAAATTTGAGCGACCGGGCGCTCCCATCGATAAAGCCATAATTGGAACTCCCAGCACGTTCCTGGTTTCCGACCCGATGTTTCCCATGGTCGATCGCGGTCAAATGATCGCTTCCATATTCCGGCGGCCAAATATCCATGTAGGCATCTCCGTCTGCCGTCGCCTTTCGCTCGCCAATCAGAATCGTTTCAGAGGGCTCCGGAATGGCCGAAATTTTTACCCCGGCAAATCCTCCCGTCTTATAGGCCCCAAAAAAGGCGTCCCAATCCCCCTGAAAAGACTCGAAGGCAAAATAATCCACAAACCCATTCAAGAGATAACTCGTCTCGGCCTTTCCGCGGTCCGTCGGGCATCGGAGGATGCCTCTCGATCCGAAGTAAGATTCTAGACGATCCGGCCACACGGCCCCTGCCTGATAGGCCCGTGGAGGCAGGTAGCCGTCAAAATCATCCGCGTACATCTGGACCGCCAACTGAAGTTGACGAACGTTGCTTAGGCACTGAGTCCGCCTCGCACGTTCCTTAGCTTGGGACAAGGCTGGTAAGAGCATCCCAGCGAGGATCCCGATGATCGCAATCACCACTAAGAGCTCGATCAGGGTAAATCCTGTCCGTGACCCGGGCGCATCATGAGCCTCGTACGAATCGCTCGTTTCCATCCTTCGTCCTCGTTCTCCTTGTTAACAGCTTCTTTCTAAGAGCTCACTAGTTCTTTTTTTCGGCTGCCGGCTTTTTCCCCGTCTTGAGACTCCTATCCTTGGCTGCGGATTTCGATTTCCATTGCTTCTTCTTCGAACTCTTCAACCGAACCATGGCCTCATCCTTACTGACGCCTTCCTCCTCCATAAGACGCTGAATGTCCGCCTCATAGGCCTTCCGCCAAGTCTGGCGCCGCTCCTGTTTCTTCACTCGCGATAAGGCTTCTGCCAGGTGCACCCGGGCTTCCAGTTCCGATAATCGCCCCTCTGCAACCTGCTCTTTAAGATACCCGCGAGCTTCCGCTTCGCTCTTAAAAGTCGGCACCGACACTGACGACGATCTTCCAAAAATCACCCAAAGGAGACTAACGACGGCAACAACAATGCAGCCGAACAACCATTGCTTTTTCTTCATTCTAGCCCTTCGATCGAGAACAAAATCATAACTCGTCCGAATACCGAGTCGAGACCGAAGCGATTTTTCGTCATTCGGGCTCATTCGGAGTTCCCAACGCAGCAAGCCGTCAGAGCATTACTGAACAAATCATTTCTAAAGGGCGTCTACATCTTTCGCGCGACCAGGCAGGAAGGACAGGAAGACCCTGAGGTGAAATGAAATCAGAAAAACTTAGCGTTCGTTGCGTCATTGCGCGAAAGTCATTTCAGAACGCCTCTAGGCCCCATGCGTGACTGCAAGAACATGACAACGAACATCGCTGGCATCATTGCCTCCATCGCTCTTCTTACCGCCCCCCCAAGCTCCGGGACCGCCTTAGGCGAAGGCGATCAATCAGATCGGTTCGAGACAGTTCGTAGCGCCGATGAATCAGCCCGTAAGCAGGTGGCTTTCTTCGAAACCCTTTACGGAATCAAGATCGAGGGGGTTAGCCCCCTCGAGGAGTATCAAGATCCGGATCAATTCTACAGCGCGATCGCTCAAAAAGTCGGCATCCCCGAAATCGCCTTCAAGGCAGTCGAAAAGAGATTCGCTTGGCGACGCGATGGAGCGTTCCTCATCCAGACCGTCGTCAAAGGCTCATGGCTTGGTAACGAGTGGGGCGTCATGATGATGAGGATCCCCAAGGGCATCGTAGCGGCCAAGAGTGTTGAGGAGAAACGAGCATTCACGAAAGAGATGGAAATGAAGTTCGTCTTGATCAACTACGACGGAAGCATTTCGTTTCCCGAGGAAAAAAAGAAACCGACCAAGGAAGAATCCCCCAAGAAGGAGTGAACGCGGCCCCTGGGGCAGTCGAGTATCAGCCACGCCGTTCTGTATTCTGGCCGGCGCACTGCTCTCGCCAGCGAACCATCAAAGCATGGCGAGTTCGCTATGAAATCATTCAGTCTCGATTTTCGAGACTATAGCGAAGCCCCTCCGAGACAAAGGGCGAAGCCGGCAAGCCCGCTCGATTATAGAGATTCCAAGGCCGGTCCTCAGGCATCGTCGAGGCGTAGGCGTACCTTACGGCGATGGGCTCTGGAACCTGATCACTCTTGCAGCGCACGCCACGCCCTTCAATGACAGCGGACGCCGACATCCATACGCCATCGACGCCCGCCAGTTCAAAGCCGTTCACGCTCTTCCCCTCCAGAATCTCCACGGCTTGCAGATCCCTTTTGGACCCCGTCACCAACCCCTCACCGACATGATCAAAGGCAATCCTCGCCTGATCCCCTTCAAACGAAGCCGAGCGAAAGAGAGGTCCGCTGACAGGGATTATTCGCCCGTAATCGCGACCCAAGGCCCAGAGCGCGAGTCGCTCGGCAACCTCCAACTTGTTAGCGGGATGAATCCCATCGAGCTCTAGATCAATCGTGACGGCCATTCCCGTATTCGGTTCGCTCAGAGCACGGCGCTGCTCATCGCGCATGAGCCTCCAGCCCGGCGAGGGATACTGGGGCAGCTGCACAAAATAAACCGGCATGTCAGACTGCGCCCACGCGGCTCGCCAACCGCGGACGAGGGCCTTCATCTTTTCACTGTAATACCGAGGATCCTCACCGGTACCACAATTCGACTCCGCCTGATACCAAAGTGCTCCCCTCATACTGTAGCCAGCAATGGGAGCAATCCGGGCATTATAAATCGCCCCAGGCAACCAAGACTCATTCCGTGCCCAAACGCCCCCAACCATCGCCTTCAATCCTTCCAAGTCCTTAAGCTCTCCTAACCGACGCTCCTGCTCGAGAACGGGATGCTCGGTAAACGCCGCCACCGGAATGAAGGGTTCTATCGGGTGCCCTCCCCAAGCGGTCTCAATGATTCCAATCGGAACGCCAAGCTCGAGGTGAAGCTGCCGCGCGAACAGAAGCGCGACGGCTGAGAAGGCGCCCGCCGTTTTGGGAGTGCACTCCACCCAATCGGCCCCATCTCCAATGCGCCATTGCTCAACACGCTGTTCTCGACGTTTAATCGCCCGGTAACGAATCGCGGGGTAATCAGCCTCCATAAGGATTCTCGACAGGCCCGGCAATTTTTTCGCTGACGCCGCCAACGACCATGCCATGTTGGATTGCCCTGAGGCGTGCCAAACTTCGCCAACCAGCACGTTCTCAACCGACACATGTTCCGTCCCAATGACGACCCGGAGCGATCGAGGCTCACCGGAAGCCAACATGGCCGGCAAATTCAGAGACCATTTGCCCTGATCTTCAACGACACTCGACTGACTCTCCAGACCAAAGGTAACCGTCACCGCAGCACCTGGCGTTCCCGTCCCCCAAACGCGGATCGGCATCTGCTGTTGCAAGACCATATTGTCCGCAAAAATGTCGGCTAGCTCACCTGCCACCGCGGCAGAAGCGCCAGCGCTAATAGTGAGCAACAGAGCAAAAACCATTCTGAGACAGCGAGCGATCATGTAGTGAGCTTTCAGGATTCTTGGAAAGAAGGCAATCGCGAGAACGACGCAATTGTTCGGCGGTCCATCACCGAGTGGATGAGTGGACTCGTCATCCCAGTCCATTCTCTCTGCAAGAGGCACTCGGAACTAGGCCTCAGAAAGTTCAGCAAGCTTTCGTTGCTTAAACGTACGGCCCCACTCCTGCATCAGCAACAGAATCGGCTCCAGAGATCGACCAAAGCCTGACAACTCATACTCAACCCGAGGCGGCACTTCGGCATAAACATGGCGATTGACGACGCCATCCGATTCCAACTCACGAAGTTGCAAGGTAATCATCCGCTCCGTCGCGTTGGGTGTAAGACGTCGCAACTCTCCAAAACGCTTTCGCCCGTTCAACAAATGGCACACCAAAACGGGCTTCCATCGGCCACCGATCACACTCAGGGTCGCCTCAACATCACAGCCCGTCCTCCAATTATATTTTCTCATGCCCTAAGTGCCATTAATCCCTTCATTAATCTCCATTACTTACAAAAATGTGGGTACTTGTCAAATTCAACACCAGCCACCAAAGTAAGGGTAGAGAAGGCAGCGAGCCTCAGCCCAACTGGAATGAGATGGTCAGCAGCATTCTAGAGATTTGTTCATTCACACAAATTCACCCAAGCCACATCCGACAGACATAGTTATGAAAGCAATGCTAATCAACGCCTACGGCGAAAACGCCACCTTCGAGGCTGCCGACATCGAGAAACCCACGGTAAAAGCAGGCCACGCGCTAATCAGAATCGCCGCTTCAAGCGTCAACACCGTAGACACTATGATTCGAAAGATGGGCACGGAACTCCCACTTTCCCCCGCTACGCCGGCGATCTTAGGGATGGATTTTGCCGGTACGATTGAGGCAGTCGGGGACGACACCGAGACGTTCCGTGTCGGGGATGAAGTCTACGGCTGTGCCGGCGGCCTTGCCGATCTTCCAGGAACCTTAGCCGAGTATATCGTAGCGGACAAAAACCTAATCGCGCTCAAACCCACCAACCTGAGCATGCGGGAAGCCGCAGCACTGCCCTTGGTCGGGATCACCGCCTACGAGGGTCTCGCCCGAGCTGGAATTGAGTCCGGAAAAACGGTTCTCGTCCATGGCGGCTCTGGGGGAGTGGGCCACGTCGCCTTGCAACTCGCCAAGCACTTTGGCGCCAAAGTGTATTCTACGGGTGGTGGAGAACCACAGTTGGCCCTCATCAAGCAACTCGGAGCCACGCCGATCAACTACAAAACCGAAACCGTTGAGCAGTATGTTGCGACCCACACCGGCGGAACCGGATTCGATCTGATATTCGATTCGGTCGGAGGCGCCAACATGGCAAATTCCTTCGAGGCGGCGGCGCTCAACGGCCAAATCGCCTCCACCGTGTCCCTCTGCGAACTCGACCTCTCCGTGGCCCACTTTAAGGGACTGTCCCTACACGTTGTGTTCATGCTCATTCCAATGCTCCACAACACGAAGCGAGAAGCTCACGGCACGATCCTGCGTCAGTTAGCTCATATCGTGGAAGAAGGGGGACTCAAGCCCGTTCTCGATACTCACAAGTATTCATTCGACGAAGTGGGGCAGGCGTACGAGCGACTTGAGAGCGGCCGAGCGATGGGGAAAGTCGTCGTTGACATGCCGTAAACGAACAACATTCCTCAAGACGGCCTCACGTCACGGCCGCCTTGCAGGCGCGATGCCTATCCATCCGAGGCCACGCAGGTTCGTGCGGCAGGAAAGCGAACCCCAAGGGACAAGCGCCAGAGGAAAAACTCAAAGTAGGGGGCTTTCTCAATAACCCGAGAAAGCCCTCCCCGCGCCCCTCAAAAGGCATCATTGCGCCGCACCGCAACTCCAGCGCGGCACTCGATTGGCTCCACAACGATCGGCTAACATTCGACATCCAAGCGTGTGCGTATAAAAAAGAGCCATCATCCCCCAACCACGGTCATCGGTTTTACTAGCAAGCCTCCCTAGCCCCCTGAATCCAGCCAATTCAACTAAATTCGAAATTGCCAATCGCCCATTCCTGAGTCATCTTCCCCTAGCCGATGACTGCCACATACTTAATACAATATCCCCAAAACAATTCAACCCATGGTTCGAACTCTAATTTGCCCAATCAACCAGCCGCAATTTAGGCCATGAGGTCGTATTTTTGATTTTTTATTCAATTTTATTTTTCGACTTAGAAGACTTTAATCGGCAATGCGTTAGAGCATCGCATTTCAACTATGAATTTCTTGCTGGGGATTGGCATTGATATCATTGCCGACAACCTCTACGCCAACGGGAAAGGGACCTCTAGATGGAGCACCTCTGAATCTTCCGATAAGTGCCTTCCTCGGTCACACCCACCCTTCTTCATTATTCTCGCAATTCTTCGGGCAAGCAACCAGACTTCCCAACAGGGAATGGCGAAGCTCCGAACCGCTTCAAGATTTGCCAAAGGAGCCAATACCAGAGCGCCCGGAAAAAGACAGAATTCTGCTCTATTCGCGACGACGGGACTGAGCTAATGACAACTCATGCTTTCGGCCAGACAACTCTTCAAGGTAAGATGAGAAGGGATTGATGAGGAAACGCCACTCACAAACCCAACGCGCATTCCGCGGCCCCTCACCATGGATATTTGGTATCTGCACCCTCCTGGTTCTCAACCGATTCTTAGGTATCGACCGATGGCTACTCGTTGGCATTCGCGAGAATGAACTCATCGACAAGACCGGGCATTTTCTATTCTTCGGATTGTTGACTTTTTTGGTTCTCTTGACGCTTCGCTCAAAATCGGGCCTCTCAACCGGCCGGGCCGTGATGTTTGCTTGTCTGTTCGTTGGATTCTTGGGCCTGCTCGATGAAGCCTCGCAGTATTGGCTTACCGAACGAACGCTGGATCCTTGGGATCTCGGGGCAAACCTTCTCGGAACCATCATTCTCGGCCCTACAGCCCTTCTCATTCCATTGGGAACCGCCGATAAAGACGATCCCTATGCCGAAACAGCCGAGCCTCCACACTATTCCATGTCGAAGCGATCCGCTGCGCTTCAGCCACGACTGGGAATGAGCACGATCAACCAAGCTCCGAACAGGAACGGAACCGTGAGTCATCAACCGCGCCTCAGCAGAGACCAGAAGGGCCGGCAACTACTTTGACGGGACTTTGATTCGCTCTTCATAAATGGTTGATTCTAAAAACAGTAAACCAATCCAAGTTCTGCTGGTGGAGGATGAACGAAGGTATGTCGCGGAAATCGCGGCATGTGTCGAAGACCTCAATCGAACCAGCGGCTTTGATGCCGGCATCGCATTGGAGTTCGCGTCGTCTCTCCGCTCGGCGATCGAACATCTCAATGCCTATTTCGTTGACGTGATTCTGCTCGATCTATCGCTCCCCGATGTTCAAGGAATCACGGCCATTCAAGAAATCTCCCAACGATTCCCCAACGTTCCCATCGTAGTTCTTACCAATTTAAGCAATTGGGGATCCATGATCCGTTCCGCAGACGCGGGAGGACGTGATTTTCTCGTGAAGAACGGACTCGAGCCCGAGACTCTGCGCCGCGTCGTCTACCACACCTACGAACGAAAACAGGCTGACGTCCGACTCCGCCAAGCTATAGACGTTCATCAAACCTTTTTAGATAACCTTCCGGTGGGCGCCTTTCGGAAGGACCTCTTCGGTCGCTATCTTTTCGTGAATCAAGTCTTCTGCAACATCGTCGGCTATGAGGCGGCCGACATCGTAAACCATGGCGATCGCGAGCTTTTCAGTGGGCACTCCGCCCAGCTACTCGTGTCAGAAGATCGCGATCTGATCTCGAGCAAGCAACTCTCTAAACTAAACACTCAGCTCAAGACCGCGGAAGGAAAGAGTTTTCACGCTGAAATCGTCAAAATGCCGATCCTGACTATGGACGGCGAAGTAGAGGGGATTCAGGGGACCCTAAACGATGTGACGGGTCGCCAGAAAACCGATGATCAACAGCAAATCGTTGATCGGTTCGCCGGAATGGAAGCTCTGAGTAAGGAGATCGTCCACCAAGTCAAGAATCGGCTTGCGCCCGTCTCCCTCAACGCGTCGATCTTAGAGTCCAAGTGTGAATCTCCTGACATGATCAAGCTCTGCCGCGAGATCAAACAAGCCACCACGAAATCGGGCGAAACCGTTCAGCACTTGCTCATGTTCTCGGAAGAAAACACGACGGTGAAAATGCCAGTCGACCTAGCTGTCTCTTATACACATCTCCGAGCCCACGAGACCTCTCTACATCTCGTAT
>CAJXVR010000210.1 GCA_913061285.1 uncultured Verrucomicrobiota bacterium
ACGAGATGTAGAGAGGTCTCGTGGGCTCGGAGATGTGTATAAGAGACAGTCCTTGTCCTCTCGATCGCTATCGAGAGAAGCGTTGGCCCAATGGATCACTGGGGTCTGCGACTCATAGAGCGCCGCTTCGAATTGGAAAGTCTCGGGCGATTCACTGCTCACCTCAATTTCTTGAAGCAAACGTAGCTGGGTATGGGGAATACTATCACGACTCTCCACATCTCGTGCATATACCTTAACCACCATCGGTTCCCCATCGGCCGCCGGACGAAAGGTAGAGAGATCCAAGCTTAAGCGGTAGATTCCCGAACTCGACGCCTCGATCCGACTAGGCCAGGTACAACTCCGAAAGATTGGATCACTTTTCATCCCCAGACGCATCGCTCCATCGACAATCTTTCCGGAAGAATAACTGATCGCAAACTCCTCGGCCGCCGCGGTCGCGCGCACAGGTTTAGACTCTTTGGTCTGAGGAGGAAAAATCTGATCCGCAACGAGTTGCGCTGTTTCACTGTAGGCTTGCAGTAATGGCGGTGACAAGACGAGGCCGTGTCCGAGGTTATCGAAACCATGATGCTCCCGATCGACAGGAAAGCCCGGCGGCAAATCGAAGTTCTTGATTCCGAACAGGGATTTAATGGTTGCTTGATACTCCGTTTGATTGAGTCGCCGAGCCGGGGTGCCTCCGATCGGGACGCGTCGACTGAGACTCTGATCAATCCAGTCAATCAGCTCCTCTCTTTCGGCCAAGGTTGGCTGTGTTTTCTTTTTCGGAGGCATCGCCTCTGTTGCAACCGCCTCAAGAATGCGTTCCCACCGCAGTTGTTCAGATGAATCAGCCCAATTCACTTGTGGTACATCCAGGTTGATTTCCCCTTTCAGGACATCGGCATCATGGCAATCCAAGCAATAGGTTTCGAAGAATGCTCGAGGCCCATCGGGGATGGATTCAGCAACGGCCGAAGAATAGCTTAAGAAAACGGCGGCAGTGAAAATGAGGGACGCTCTCATTTTATCATCTCTTGCAGAACAGCGAGCGGTTTAACTAAACAGATGATTCAGATTCCGATCTGCATTGGAAAACGCATCGGATTCAAGCCCCAACTGCTGCATTAAGGTCACGTAAAGATCACCGAGTAACGGGGCACCAACCGCTTTGCGATCCACCGCGATGTGGCGCCCATGATCGAATCCCCCGCCTGCGACAAGAGTCGGCAAGTTCGAATTCGCATGCCGGCTCGAATCTCCCATGCCGGTTCCCAACAGAACGATCGTATCATCCAACAAAGGCAGCCCCTGAGCATCGGTCTTCGATTTCAGTTGGTTCAGAAAACGTTCGAAGCAACGCATATGCTCGGTTTCGACTTTGATGAGATCAGCGATCGCGTCCGGGTCATTGCCATGATGGGACAAAGCATGGTAGCCCGCCTTCAAGGTTTGCCCATCGATAGTAAACACCTGGCCAAGCCCACCAACAAAGAGACTGATCACACGAGTCGAATCCGTCTCCAAAGCCAAGGCCATGAGATCATACATAATCGTCTCCGCCTCAAGCTGGAGCGTCGGGGACACAGGGTCGTAATCAGGAAGCCGATAATCGGTCTCAGGAACGGGATCGTGAACACGATTGATTTGCTGTGCGAGCCGAGTTTCGACATCCCGCAACGAATCAAAATACTCGCCGAGCTTGGTTCGATCGGCAGCTGAAACATTTCGCTGAAGTCGCTTCGCATCCTCTAGAACGACGTCCAGTGCACTATGTCCTGACCGCAGTAAATACTCGCTCCGCTCCCGATCTTCAGGCGAAGCAAAGAGCTTTCGATAGAGCACCGAAGGCCGCAGGACCATTGGCAAGGCCACCCCCTGCCGCGTGTGACTCATCGTTTGACTCGCCTTGCCCGCACTCAGTTGCAACGAGGGAAAGCGCGACTCACTCCCGATCACGTCCGCCACCTGTTGGTCCAAGGAATAACTGTTCGGAGCCTGGCCGCACAAAAAATTGTTCCAAGCCCCGTGACCATTCGGCGCCCGATGATCAAGACCAGAGAAAACGCTGAACTGACCTCGATGGGCTTCTAGAGGCTGGAGAAGTGGGGAAAGCTGAAAATCTCGCCCCTCTTGGTCGGGGAAAAAAGCATCTTGATAAAACCCAAGATAGGTTCCGACGCAAACCAATCTACGAGCCTTGCCCGAGGGGCGCACCGGCGAATCGATCGCCGCAAAAGACTCCAAAGCCGGCAACGCCAGCGAAACTCCAGCCGCCTTCAAGAAGCGTCGGCGGTTTGTCAATGGCTGCATCATGGTCAGATCAAAGAATACTCACCGTTTCAACATTAACAAGTACAACCCATGTCTCAATCACCCCTCTTCTCCCTTCAAGATCCTCACTCCAAGCTTCCACATCATCTCTCCACGCGCTGGTCGATCTTTGACAAGTTGGCGCCGACGTGGATAACTAGCAGTATTCCCAAACTGCTGGAATGAAGATGAAAACAACGCTCTCAACTCTAACGCTTCTTTACGGAACGCTCTTCCTAGCCCCAAAACTTCTCGCGCAGGTCACGATCGAAGAAAGAGGCGGCAAGATTATCGCGAACGTATCCGGCCGACCGGTCATCCAGTACCATGCTGAGACCGAGAATCCTCCGCCAGGAGTGGAGTCCGTTTACGCCCGAAGTGGATTCATCCATCCTGTCTATTCCCCGTCAGGGAAAGTACTCACCGACGCCTTTCCCATCGGACACGTGCATCAACATGCCGTGTTTAGCGCCTGGACACGAGCAACGTTCAATCATGAAGTCGTGGATTTCTGGAATCAGCACAAGAATCTTGGAACAGCCGAGCACAAGAACGTCATCGGCCTGACTAAAAATGCCTTTGAAGTCGCCCTGCAACAAATCAGCCTAAAAACCGGACCCGCCATTGATGAACATTGGCGAGTCTCCATTCAGGATAGCGACGATCCTTTCATCATCGACATTGAAATCGAACAGTCATGTGCGACCAACAACGAGATCTACCTCCATCCCTACCACTACGGCGGCTTCGGATTTCGAGGAAGTCCCCATTGGAGCCCCGAGGACAAAACACACTACGAAGGGTCCATGAAGGTACTCACCGGAGACGGTATTCGAGATATCAAGGCCAGTAATCACACGACCCCTCGATGGGTGGCCGTGTATGGAAAGATCACGGGCAAGAGTGCCGGTCTGGTCATCATGGATCATCCAGCAAATTTTCGCTATCCACAACCCGTCCGCGTGCATCCCAAGATGCCATACTTCGTCTTCTCACCGGTAGTCAAAGGCTCGTTTATCATCAAACCCGGCCTTTCTTACAACGCGCGCTATCGAATCGCCACTTTTGATGGAGAGCCCGATCCAATCGAGCTTGAAAGGTGGTATCAAGACTACCTTGAAAGCGAATTCGATTTCCGAGCTGAGGAAGACAAGTAACGACGCGATAAATCCGCCATGTCAAAAACCACCCGAATCAATCGCCGTCACTTCTTGAAAGGGATCGGCGTCACCTTGACACTCCCCTCACTTGAAAGTCTGGCCGCCCGTTTTTCTGAGCCCCAGGCTCCGCGGCGGCTCGTTTGCGTGGGGAATCATCTCGGATTCTATCCGGGCAACTTTTTCCCCAAGGATCAGGGAAAAGCCTACACACCGAACTCCACGCTCACCCCACTTGAGGCCCATCGAAGTGACCTGACTGTTTTCTCGCACCTGGATCACGGACTCAATGGCGGGCACAAAGCCGTTCACGGTTTTCTAACAAGTATCAAGAAAGAAGAAGCCGCAGGATTTCCGGAAAAAAACATCTCCCTTGACCAAGCCGCAGCTGAGTATGTCGGGAGCGCCACTCGCTTCCCTTCGATCAATACCGCAATCGTACAAGGCACCGATATGTGCTGGACGCGAGCCGGTGTTCATGTGCCCCCGGTCAACAATCCCGCGGCTCTCTTTAGAGGGCTTTTTATTGATTCACCCGCAACGGCACGAGATGCAGAGCGCACGCGTTTGAAGCATCGCGGCAGCGTGCTCGACGCTCTGCGCGATTCTGCGAAGGCCTTGAATCAGACCCTCAATGCACCGGACCGCGCCAAGCTAGATCAATACCTGACATCCGTCCGCGATGTCGAACGGCGCTTGCAGATGTCGAAGGAATGGCTCGATCGCCCCAAACCCCGTTCGCCGATTAAGGAGGTGCAGGAACAAGAACGCCAACATATTGATGAAATCGCTCTATTCTATGATTTGATGGCGCTGGCTTTGCAGACAGATTCCACCCGCGTCGCGACCCTGGAAACAGGCATGGGATTCCGCACGTCCGAACTAGATTTGGGCAGCTATCATCAGTTGTCTCACCATGGAAAATCCGCTGATCGAATTGGTCAGCTTCAGGTCATCGAAGCCTTCCTGACAACGAAGCTCAGCAACTTTATCTCTCGTTTGAAAGAAGCACAAATCTTCGACGACACCTTGATCGTCTTCGGCAGCGGCATGAGCGACGGTTCGAAGCACAGCAACCGCAATCTGCCCGTCTTGTTGGCCGGCGGAGGACTGAAGCATCAAGGCCATCTAGTCTGCCCCGAGGAACAGCACAAACGCCTCCCCCTCTCGAATCTTTGGTTGTCTACCCTCCACTGGTTCGGTTCCGAGGTCGAACGCTTTGGGAAAAGCACAGGGACCTTTTCTCCGATGGAGATTGGGTAGGGAGGCAGGTGACAGGAGATAGGAGATAGGAGATAGGAGATAGGAGATAGGAGATAGGAGATAGGAGATAGGAAGATGGCAGTTCAATCGGTAAAAGAACTCACTGTGTATAAGAAGGCTTACGGACTGGCTATGGAGGTATTTGAGATCTCCAAACAGTTTCCCTCCGAAGAACGGTACGCTCTAACTAGCCAAATTCGCAGATCATCACGTTCGGTTTGTTTGAACCTGAGGGAGGCCTGGGCCAAACGCCGTTATGTAAACCATTTTGTATCAAAACTCACCGATTGCGATGGAGAATGCAATGAAACCGACCCCTCTCTCGATTTCGCCAAGGACTGTGACTACATCACCCATGAAAAACATTCCAGTCTGACTGCCTTAAATTCCGAGATCGGAAAAATGCTGGGTTCCATGCTCCGTCCACCGGAAAAATTCATTCCCCGAACCTAGCCGCTCACACCCAAATCCATGATTAACAAGAACCTTTCACCATTTCCTGTCTGCCCTCTCCTGTCACCTTTCGCATGCCTGCTTCTCCTTCTCTGTTCACTGCCTCCTGCTCCCTGTCTCCTCGCATCAGAGCCAAGTGAGTTCCTAAAAACCCACTGCACCCGATGCCACGGCGATGAAAAACAAAAGGCCGATCGTCGATTCGATACGCTTCCCACTCGGATCAGCACGCTCGATGGTTTGGAGCGCTACCAGGAAATCGTCGACCAGTTGAATCTCTTGAACATGCCGCCGGAAGGAGAGCCACAACCGACGGTAGAAGAGCGCGCTAAGGCAATCGATCATTTCACTCGCCTGCTTGGCGACGCTCAGTCCAAACTGAAAACCTCGGGCGGGCATAGCGTACTGCGGCGACTCAACGCGTGGGAGTATCAGCAGACAATCGGGGACCTCCTCGGACTCAATGTGGATGTTTGGAACCCTGCAGAGGCCTTTCCCGCCGAGGCAACGATCGAAGGATTCGATAACAATGGAGGCGGACTGGTGACCTCAGGACGGTTGATGGACCATTACTTTGTCGCTGCAGAAGAAGCCATCCGTCGAGCCACGCAGTTTGGACAACGCCCCCCCTCCAAAGAGTATCGACAAGCATCTCCGTTCTACTTCAGCGGTAAGAAGGCCAGTGACCTGCCGAAGCTCTTTAGGGTGGATCGTTTCCGGTTCATCCCTGACACACCCTACACCGATCTCTACGGCCGTCATTATCGTGGCGGGCACATCGGTTTCCTCCCCTTGCTCAAGCAAGGGGGTGTTCCGCACAGCGGCATCTATACGATCCGCGTTCGAGCGGCCGCGGTCAGCCGAGTCCATGACTACGGTGATGCCCTAGGCGACTTTAGAAATGGCGATCCACTGGTTATGGAAGTCGCAGCCGTTGATCGTCGCGGCAGCGTCGAAAGCACGGGAAACGTCTCCAAGATGACATCCCTTGCCCGAATCGAATTAACGAACGAGGAACCACAGTGGTTTCAATGGAAAGTCTACATAGAGACAGGCTTCGAACCGGAGATCCGCTTCCGGAATGGCCCCTTGGCAGCCAAGCGATTGGTTCGCCTTTTGACCACGAAAGCCGCAGACAAACCAGAATTTAAACCCTTTGTCGGTATGAACGGGAGCACAGAGAAAGGGCACGGCGTGCTCAAAGCCTACCAGGGACCGCGTTTGCGGATATGGGAAATCCAAGTGGAGGGTCCGCACTCGGAAGACTGGCCTCCTGCCGGTCATCAGGCATTGTATGGGCATCTGACGCAGAAAGAATTGCATCCCTCCACGATTGCTAAGCGCCTTGAGGCATTTGCCGAAAAAGCATTTCGACGCCCACCCGTCGAGGGAGAGCTCCTCCCCATTCAAAACCTTATAGCTCAGAAACTGGAAGAAGGAGTGAAACCGCTAGATGCTCTTCAGCTGGGCTGCCAGGCCATCCTCTGTTCTCCGGGCTTCCTCTACCTCAACTTAGGTGAAGGTGATTTGAACGAAATTGCCCTCGCAACGCGGTTGTCATATTTCCTCTGGTCCTCCCCACCCGATAGAAAGCTCCTCGAACGGGCCGCTTCCAGAGGATTGAAATCGGATCTCGCGTCGCAAGTGAAACGCATGCTTTCAGATCCAAAATCGGATCGATTTGTGAAACATTTCGTCCGCCGATGGCTGGATCTCGATAATATCGGAACCATGCCCCCATCAGAAGATTTTCTAGTCTTCTACCGCGACAATCTCGAAACCGCGATGCGCGCTGAGACGGAAACGTTTTTTCGGCATGTATTGGACAACAACCTGCCTCCACGCGAATTCCTGGATGCTGACTACTCGTTTCTTAATCGCGAACTCGCCCTTCACTACGGTATTGAAGGCGTGCAGGGCAACGCGCTGCAGCGCGTTTCACTCCACAACAACCGGCGCGGCGGATTGCTTGGCCAGGGTGCATTCCTCACCGCATCAGCAAACGGGGTCGATACGTCACCCGTCGTCCGCGGCATCTATGTGCTCGAAAAACTCCTCGGCTACTCGCCGCCCCCGCCTCCCCCTGATGTTCCCTCAATCGAACCTGACATTCGTGGAGCCGTCACGATCCGGGAACAACTCGCAAAGCATCGCGAAATTGCAACATGCGCGGAGTGCCATCGCAAAATCGATCCCCTTGGATTTGCGCTGGAAAACTTTGACGCGATCGGAGCGTGGCGGGATACCTACGAAAAGCACAAGAAAATCGACGCCACTGGCCAGCTTCCCGACGGAGATTCGTTTGAGACAGTGTCCGAATTCCGAGAGCTCCTAGTGGAGCGACAAGGACAGTTCAATCGCTGTTTGACCCAAAAACTGATGACCTACGCCCTAGGGCGCGAACTCGAAGTGGTTGACCGCCCCAACGTCGATGCGATTCTCGCTGAACTAGACCGTACGAACGGGGGCCTCCGAGACCTCATTAGTCTGGTTGCTATGAGCGAGTCTTTCATGAGCAACTAACTGAACGGTCCAGCAAACGAGCTGACCAATCAAAGAGCGATTCATCGCTCCAATGCTTGCGTCAGTCCTTAAGATGCCAACGGTAGGTTTCCGAATCGAATTGATAGGCTCCCTTACTCGGCACAGTTTCCGCATAGGTCCGGGGTAGCCACGCCTTCAGCGTAGCCGCTTGATCAGGCAACGTCCGGATTAGATTATGCCACTCTTCCGGATCCGCCTCTAGGTCATAGAGTTCTTCGCCTGCTCTTCCCTCATCATAGCGGATATAGCGCCAATTCTCCGTTCGAATCGCCGTATTACCGGGAAGAAAATCAATGATCGCTGGTTGCTTCCACGGGTGATCGGGATCCCTCAGCAAGGGCGTGATATCGACCCCATCCAGTCCTTCAGGAACAGGGAGTCCGCAGAGCCGAGTTAGCGTGGGATAAAGACATGTCAGGTCTACCGGGCGACTACTCCGGGAATGACGTGGCGTCACTCCTGGAACCACCATTATAAAGGGAACATGAGTGGAGCGTTCCCATAGGGTGTTTTTGGCGAAATGGTCTTTCTCGCCAAAGGCATAACCATGGTCCGACCAGAACACGATGATGGTGTCGTCGCGACGGCCACTTGTTTCAAAAGCCTTCATCAAAACTCCGACTAACGAGTCGGCATGGGCAATGCCCGCCAAATAAGACTGCATGCACCGCCGCAGGTCGTCATGCTGCTCAATCATTCGCAAGTCCTTTCGGCGGAGAGCCGCCAGGTCCTGGCCCCCTGAAGGAATGTCGTCCAAATCTCCTGGCTTATTGATCGGGAGTTCCACGCCGCTAAGAGGGATCTGGTCGAAATACTTTTTGGGGGCATAGAACGGGAGGTGGGGCTGAAAAAGGCCCACGGCAAGGAAGAAAGGCTTTGCCTGATCGCGAGTCAGAAACTCCGTCGCCCATCGTACTGTGTGCCCGTCCCCCATTTCCATATCATCGACCTCCATCGGTCCCCAATCGAGGGAATTGTTGGGATGCCGAGGCATGGCATCGGTAAAGAATCTTCGCTCCTCTCCTCGATCTTTGAAATAGTCGACCACGAGATCCTGATCCTTAATTAGATCAAAGTATTCGTCCCATTGATCAGGAGGATTAAATCCATCGGTATGGTGGTGCACCTTCCCACCACCGGCCACATAGTACCCATGCTTTTTGAAATACTGAGGCAGGGTCACAAGGTTGGGATAAGCGGGACGCCACCAATGACTATTGCTGTAGAGCCCGGAAGTGGACGCCCGTTGGCCGGTTAGTATGGCCGCTCGACTGGGAGCGCACTTGGGACTCGGGGCGTGTGCATTCGTAAACAGAAGCCCTCGCTCAGCCAGAGCGTCAATATGAGGCGTGGGGACGCGATCCGAGCCAAGGCACCCGACCCAGTCATTCATGTCATCCACGATGATCATCAGGACGTTCGGTTTACTGCCCACCTCCGAATCCTGGGTAGTGGATGCAGAGGAATCCGCCATGAGGGAACACACTCCTGAGAGCAGCCACAAAAGCGCTATTACATTCGAAAAGAATCGACTCATCAAACTGGCTACCTATCGATCATCGGGTCATCTTGCTTCACATTGCCGAAACGAGCCGCATCAAGATCCTCAGTTTCAGATGGCAGGCTCGTCGCCCCGCCACCCTCTCGACCGTATTGGCTGTGGTTCTTAACTCCAAAATACAACTTTGGATCATAGGACTCTGGATCCGCAGGTTCGTATAGCGCGCGCTGCTCGGGATCCATGGCAGCAACGTGTGCCCGAGCTTCTTCTGCTGACACGGATTGCAGACTCCCATCTTCCTGCTGAATGATCACTCCCCCCTCCTGCAAGAGCTTCACCCTGCGTTCGCGCTCCTTTTTATCCGGATGGCACACGTGCATACAGTTACCACAGGTTAGCGTGACATCTCTTTTCGTCTTCGAAAAGGTGATGGGACTTTGCATCCCCCCTCCAGGTAGTTCCGGTCGTTCGCTCCACGCTTTGAAAGCGACCTTCTTATAGATCGGCAAAAGATGTTCATCTTCCTTCGGGATGGGGAAGCGCGCCGGAGACCAGGTAGACCATTGGCCAGAAGAATGCAGACCGGTGCAACCGCTACACACATAGCTACAGCGATCATAGGACCGCCGCTCGGTATAGGTAAAATCGACTCCCCCCATCGTGACGGTGACTTTGTTCTTCTTGCCGTGGCGAAAAAAACCTGACGGACAGGCGGTATTACAAGCTTGGCAATCGTCGCAGTAATTGTCCTCTGGCGGCAGGGGGTCGGTTGGAATCAACTCAGCCGCCGTCACCACCGAAACTAGAATCACATTGGGACCATGATCGGGAGTAAGAACATTCCCAGAGAAGCCGAACCACCCAACACCACCCCGAACGGCGAGATACCGATGGGATATATCTGGAGTCCGATGATTCAGGTCTCCTGGCTTGTCGTTGCGAAAAACGAGGTTCTGCATCACTGCAGTCGTCTCATGTCCGAATTGCCGAATGAAACTCGCCAACTGTGCGGCGATGCCATCGGCAATGATACTGGTTTTGGTGTAGTCCTGTTGATGCCCAGCCCGATCAACCTTCCCCAAATAATCGCGAGTCTTATCCGCATCGGTAGGCACAGCAAAGGTCACCGCGGAACGGGCCCCCTCAAGCACATACGAAAGATCCGTGGTCGGAGGACCGCCCGCTAAGGTTTCGACGCTCGTAATCCCAACGATCGAAGCCCCGTAAATCACCGGAAACTCCCTCACTTTAGCCGTGAGCTCTTCCTGACTGATAGGCTTCGTCGGAGGCGGCATTGAGGTGTTTCTACCCATGATTCAAAACAAATTCGTATCCGATTCAGGCGACAACGCTGGCTTCGACACTACCAAAGGGAGGCGCATCAACCCGCAGACGACAATCCGCCTCGATAGGAATCAAACTTGGGATCGATCCGGTCAGGATGATTTGGCCAGCGCGCAAACGTTCTCCCCGTTCGCGAACAATCGCAGTCAACCACTGGAGAGAAGAAGACACTGTCTGTAGCAGCACCTCACCAACACATTCTTCCAGCAATCGATCCTCCGAATAGATGGCCAACGAAGCCTCGCCCGCAGCCCTTCCAACATCCCTCGGACAAACACCACGACCAACAACGATGCCCCCATGAATCGCATTGTTGGCAATCAACTCGCCTGCCGAAGGCGCTTCGCCACGCATGACCAAGTGATGCAATTCAATCACAGGGATCACTCTCGCGACACAGGCAGGCAACAGATCGCCGGCAAAATCCCCCAGTTCTGGTTCCCGGGACAACTCCACAGCGAGTTCCCCCTCAATCGCTAGATTGGCGAAGACCTTCCGCGAGAGCGTTGCCCCTGAGGCGTGTTTTTCGGAATCGTAGAGCCGGCCGGTGATGGAATGATCAATCCCGAGCTGAGCACGTATGGCCGGCGATGTGCAACCGACTTTGTAGCCGATCACCCGTTCCCCACGCTGGCAACGCAAGCCAGCAACCGCAGCCTGCAATTCATATCCTTCAGAAACATTCAGGACCACACCGTCCGCAAACATCGTCCCCGGTCGGCGCACATCATAGTCCGCCAGTTGGCGTGCCGCCCACCCTTCGATCCCCTCACTCGAGACAGCGGCAGTTCTCATCCGCTTAGTACTGCCTCTCCCTGGAAAGTGTGACGAAGGTCATCTTTCAAGCGTTGAATCTGGCGATGAAAGAGCCCCATATCCCGCTGGGTCCGACTGAGCATGATCGCCCCCTCAAGCACACTCACAATATAGCGAGCAATCTCCCATGAATTCACGGCGGCGGCTAAGTCGCGCTCCTCTGCGGCCTTAGCCAGGTGAACTTGGAACTCCTCTGCCATTTCATCGAAGCACTCACTCAACCGTTGGCGAAACACGGGGTGGGTATCACTCAGTGCCGTACTAAGATTGCCGATCAAACAGCCCCCTTTTCGATTTCGCCGCCTCGAGACCATCTCGCAGGCTGCATCCAGCCGGCGGAAGACGAGCTCCAACGAATCACCACCGACTGAGGCAGGCAAGGCCTTCTCAATCCGATCTAGGGTTCGACAACGCTCCGCCATGTGATGATCAATCACAGCTAGAGCCAAATCTTCCTTACCGCGAAAATGATGAAAAAACGCTCCGCTCGTTACTTCGGCAGCTTGCATCAACTCCCCTAGCTTGGTCTCGTGAAACCCTTTCAACGCGAACAATCGAGCCGTTTCACGCAATATACGCTTACGCGTCTCAATCGCTCGGGATTGCTTTACTGCTCTCATGCCGACTACAAATAAAAAAACCGAATGCTTGGTATGTTTTATAACTCCGCTTTCTATGTGTCAAGATGGCGAACGGACTGACACCCTTTGTCCCCACAAGTGATCGCCTGCCGTTTCCGCGGGACTGGTGGGTTCTTTCGGAGAGGGACAAGAGAGGCTGTCCTAGTGAGAAATTCAAGAGCAGCCAGAATGGCGCTATTTCTCTCCGCTCCTTGGATCAATGCCAACAAAGTCGGTCAGAGCTCGAAACAGTTTCTTCCTAGGGTCATTCTCCGATACTTCCGCTAAACCCGATTCTCCTCCAGCTGCCTTTCGTTTATATCGATAAGGCAGGCCTATGCACCGTCTCCAGACAATTCCAAACTCCTGTCACCACCCCAAAGAAGCCCGATGCAATTTCATTTCTAGCGATCCGTAAGAAGAGCACACCTTCTTCCTCGTCCTGAGGAAAAATGACGATACCGCCACCCGGACGCCCAGGAATCTATATACGGGATTCAAAGGAACAGTTAGCCAGGTCTCCGACCAACCGTAAATGACCGCGTCACGTTCCTCGATTTCCTTCTCTTTCGCTTCAATCATCACGTAACGTCTCCAGTGGATCTACAATCGACGCCCGCCGCGCTGGTATCAAAGCAGACACAATTCCGATTAACATCACCAGCAAGAGCACTCCGCACATGGTAAGCGGATCGCTGTGAGCAATCCCGAACAACTGACTCTTTAGAAATCGGCCTGTCGCGGTCGCACACAACAACCCTAGGATTCCCCCGGTTAGTGAAAGACAAATTCCTTCAAAGATAAACGTTCGTCCAAGGGAAAATTGGGAAGCACCTAAAGCAGCTCGAATGCCCATTTCACGCATTTGACGGGCGGCATTGTTTGCCATGAGTCCAAAAAGGCCAATGGCTGCCAAGACGACACCGACACCCGATAGAAGGATGAGATAGAATGTATATGTTCGCCGCCGACTAGTTTGTTCGTAGAGTTCCTCCTTAATCCGCGTCACGTTCACAGCATTAATATCCGGTTCGATGCTTTTGAGCGATTCGCAAATCGAATTGATCATAGCTGACAAGTCGACGTCGCTCCGCACCCAAAAAACGGGATCTTGAAACTTGTGATAATACTCCTCGCCTAGCCGATACATCGTCGGCCTTACCAATTCGTCATACGCATTTATTCTGATATCTTCGACAACCCCAACCACCTCCCACACCTGTTGGTAGAATCGGCCTCCAGGCGCACCTCGAAACCTTTGACCGAGCGCGTTGGTTACTCCTCGCCAAAATCTTTCTGCAAGCGATCTATTGACAACAACAGCATTCAATTCGATATCCGTGGAATCAAGAAATCTCCCAGCCAGAAGCGGAGCACCTAAAACAGTGAATGGATTCATCACCCCCACCCCACATCCACGCTTAGCAATCTCGAGGCTCGAATGCTCCTTCCCGACGGCAACATGATCCCAACTCCCGCTTGAGGATACAAGCACGCCCGTACCTTCGACCCCCGAAACCAGCGAAATCCGTTGATGCAAACGTTCGACGACTCTCGATATTTCCTCAGAGGGATGATCAAGTGCGATGTATTTTCTCATTGGAAGACGCACATCGACTCTGAACAAGCGCTCGACCCGATAGCCAGGATCCACCGCCAACAATTTGAGAACACTCCGAACCATTAACCCGGCTCCCACCAAAACGACTACAGTCAGCGCGATTTGCGAAATGATCAAACCGCGAGAGAGCAATCTAGTATTCCGAGACGACGTAGCCCCATTCGCTGAGACCTTAAGGATGGGTAGAGAATTGACCTGTGAGAAGTACAACGAAGGAATGAGACCAAATACAACTGAAGTCACGAGCCCAGTTACAAGAGACAACACCAAGACAAGCACATCGACTTCAATTGGTCTTAGTCGAACTCCTCCCATATACGTAGCCAAGGCATCCATCCCCCAGTTGGTGACAGCAAGACCAAGTACCCCACCAACGGTCGAAAGCAGCAGACACTCACTGAATGTTTGGCCGATGATTTGCCTCCGTTGGGCTCCCAACGCCCCTCGAATCGCAAACTCTCGAAGTCGAGATTCCACCCTCGTAATGGTTAGTGTAGCGAGATTAACACAGGCGATCAGCCACACAATCCCGCAGATCGATGCGAGAATCCACAGACTTCTCTGAATTTCGCTATCGACAAACAAGTCTGTTACCTTTCTGAGCTGAAGCTCCCAACCTTCATTCGCCAATGCAAACTCTTTAATCTGTCGGGCTTGAATCGTGTTTAACAACGCTTGCACCTTGTCTACAGTCACCCCTGGGGCAAGACGTAAAGTGACCCAGTAATTCCGATCGCGGTAGCGCTCAAATTCGACCACGGACGATACCGCCGGATCAGCCGAAGCGATCCAGAAATCTGTCGACTCACTTGGGTAGTTGAAATGGGGTGGCATCACGCCGACAACGGTAAAAGGATTTTGTGGTGCCTCGGTCGATCTGTTTTTCAACAGGATCGTCTCACCCAAAACCCCCACT
>CAJXVR010000211.1 GCA_913061285.1 uncultured Verrucomicrobiota bacterium
GAGATGTAGAGAGGTCTCGTGGGCTCGGAGATGTGTATAAGAGACAGATATTAAAAAAGACGCTTTGAACACGCCACAGACATTACTTACGAACTATAAGGAAGCACGCTGTGAAACCTCGTTTAGGGGCCTAGTTGAGGCTTTTTATGGGATGGTTCGTATGGTGGCGATCCGGCAAGCCTCCAGTCATCCCATGCTCGTGGACGATATCGTTCAGAAGGTATTCGTTGATCTGGCAGCAGAAGCCTTTCGAATGAAGTCAGAGATCAGGATTGCTGGCTGGCTTCATCGACACACCTGTTTCGTCGCCAGCAACCTAATTCGCAGTGAACGACGCCGGGTTGCTCGAGAAAGAAAGGCCGTAGCCATGCAAGACTTAGAAGGAGACAGCGCGGACTGGTCAGCACTTGAGCCGCAATTGGACGCTACTATTAATGAGCTGCCCGAGCTTGATCGTGAGGCTATTCTACTCCGCTTCTTTCAAAAACTGAGTCTCAGACAGGTCGGACAAAGTCTTGGGGTGTCCGACGATGCGGCTCAGAAACGAATCAGTCGAGCGCTGGATAAAATGCGAAAGCTATTTTCGAGGCGCGGGATTTCAGTCTCAAGCCTCGCTCTAAGCTCCGCTCTAGCAAACGTTTCCCTGTTCGCAGCTCCCTTAGGGATCTGCAGTGGGATCGCGACGAACGCATTGGCAACCGCTGGCCTTACTGGGGGCGCCTCCCTGGTGACAGCAACTTTGGCTTCAACAATTATGACGAAAATGGCTCTTATCACTAGCATCGCAGCAGCAGGCCTCGGTATCGGAGGGACCTATCTGGTTAGCCAAAAGCAAATTGAAGTCCGTGATCAAGAGATCATTGAACTTCAAAGTCAACTTGAAGAGACGGACGCGAAGGTGGCGTCGCATCAAGCCCGGATAGACGAGCACAAGGAGGTCGAAGAACTTAAGCTCCAAGATCGTCGTGAATTGATGAAACTGCGCGCCGAACTGAGTCGACGAAGACAGGAGGCCGCGGCCGAGCCACTGTCGAGCGTAGCTCCCCCTACAAAGCGAAATGCTGGAGCCCCAATTCCAGGAACCAATTCATTGGACCATGAGGACGAAGTAGCGCAATCCGGCTATTCACCCCGTGATCAGTGGCAGTTTGAAGGCTTTGCTGAACCAGAGGCTGCCTTCAAAACAGCTGTCTGGGCAATGAACGAAGGCGATTTAGAGAGTATTTCGGCAGCGTGGACCGATGAATACCTTGCCACTCGCGCTGCCGAATTTAGCGGGAGAAGCGATGAGGAGGTAGTAGCTGAACTGAAACGAGATATCGAAATGGCCGAAGGGCTTGAGGTAACTAACGTTCAAACCGTCTCTTCCCGTGAGACGATTGTGGATCTTGAGATTCGGGGTGATAATGTACCGCCGCAAATTCAAGCTCGCATGAAGCTGGTTGGTCAGGAATGGCGCTTCGACGGGTGGGTGCAGTAGAGTGGAAGCGAATCCGCCTAGCGGCCATTTGACAGCAGATTGGAGCGCCGAAGCCTTGCAACGTGCTAGAGGCGATCAACTTCATAGTAGTTTCGAAATTGAGTTGGCGTCAGCGTGGTCAACGCGCGAAATACGATCCCGAAGCGTCGGTGATTGGAAAAACCACATTCTATCGCAATCAGTTTGATGGGCAGATCGCTGTCGCGAAGGAGGTGCTTTGCTTTGCGAATTCGAGCCCGCTGGGTGGCAGCAAGCACCGTGATGCCCAGTTGTTTCGTGAAAGCACGTTCAAGACTCCGGCGGGAAAGCCCGAGATGTGCAGCGACGGCATCAACCGAGAAGCTCGGGTTCTTGAGGTTCTTCTCGATGAATCCGATTGCGCGGGTAGTGAGGGGATCTTCGGCCGCAAATCGTTCCGTTGAGGCACGTTCAACAAGACATAAGGGACGAACCCGTTCGCTTGGAACATACTTATTCTTTTGAACAATCATTTGTTCCAGCATCGCTGCAGCCCGAAATCCGATTTGCTCGGCTGGATTATCGACGCTCGAAAGTGGCGGGGAGGAGAGAAGGCACATTGTTTCGTCATTGTCGACACCTAGGATGGCCACGGAGTCAGGAACCGACAGATCACTCAATTGACAGAGAGAACTGAGCATTCGCGCGTGTTCGTCGTTGGAGCAGAAAACGGCCACCGGTTTAGGGAGTTCCTTGAGCCATTGCCGAATGCTCTCTTCAGCTCGCTGGAGGGCGCGTTCGTAGGGGGGGCGCAATGTGTAATCGAGATACTTTGAGGCGACACGAACCTTTGCTTGCTGCAGGCCTTGTCGATAGCCTTCTTCTCGTTCTCGGGAAAAAGCCGCTGAGGCACTGCCAAAAAAGGCATAGTGCTGATAGCCCAGTCCCCAGAAATAGTCGGCAGCCATCTTACCGACCGCCATCTGATCGGCATCAATGGTCGGAATACTCAGATTGATTTGATTGGAGGAGAGGTTGACCAGGGGAAGATCGAGCGATTGAAGGTCAACACCCAGCGGGTCATCAAGAACGTGAGCGATGATTCCGTCTGGTGGAGACTCGCGAAACGACTGAACAGAATCTGTATGTGCTGGCATTTCTTCGAGCAACCAAGATCGTTCTCGTCCATAGGCAGCGATTCCCATGATCGCTCGCCGGCAATATCCGATTTGAAGATTAAGAAGAAGCGCAATACGAAGGTGTCTGCCTGCGACCATCGTTCGAACATAGCCAGCGAGGTCTCGTCTGTCTTGTTGAATTTGCTCGTTTTGTCATATCTGTCGCAAAACGACACTTTCTTGGCGGATAGATGGGATAGACGCAGAGGTTCTTTTCACCTAAGCTTTGGGAGTGATATCTCCTTTGAGTCCGTTTTCGCTCACGCGTTGGCTGATACTTGGCGTCTTCGCCTTGGGCCTGTTGGAAGGTTCGCGCCTTCGGGCTGAAAGCAAAAAGATTCTCTTCTATGCCGGGCCCGCAAGTCACGGCTGGGGCGCCCATCAACATCCGGCGGGAGGACTCGTCCTTGTCCAAGCGATGAAACGTTCGGGCTTGGATGTGGCAATTGATCTGACTTTCAACTGGCCCGATGCCGAAGCATTGTCAACAGTGGATGCTCTCGTCATTTATTCCGATGGGTGGAATGTTCATCCAGCCACCGACCACCTTGATGACCTCGAGCATTTCATGAACCGGGGTGGAGGGCTTACCGTGATTCATTGGGCGACAGGAATCGGTGGGAATGATCTTTGGACCAAAAGGAACGTCACCCAAGAACCAGTGAGAGTGCGCTGGCGCGGACTTGTGGGAGCTGATTTTGAGCCCTGGCATTCCGTGAGTGTGATATGGAACGCCGGCTTTGAGGATCTAACAGATCATGAAGTCACTCGTGGAATCACTCCGTTTACTGTTAGGGATGAATGCTATTTTCATTTGCGATGTTCTGACTCGGATTGCAAACATGTCATTCCACTTCATCAGACGCTTCCACCTCAAGAGCTTATTCGTCCCGGGCTTCGAGCCGATAGTGGAAGCGTCTCCGCATTGAGCGCAGTTGGGGAACGGAAGGAATCTCAGTATTGTAGTTGGGCTTTTTCTCGCCCGAAGGGCGGGCGAGCATTCGGTTATACTGGAGGGCACTTGCACTGGAATTGGGCTCGGGATGAGGTCCGAATGCTCGTCCTGAATGGGATCTATTGGACGAGTGGGGGGCGCGTTCCAGACGAAGGCATTGCGTCACCGCGTCCCACCGCAAAGGAGATGCTCGCAAATTTGAAAGGAAATCCCGGTTGGACGGAAGAGGATCTACAGGTGGCGCTGGATTCCGTCGCTGAGGGAACCCAGGTAAAGTGGACGGCCTATGGGGCTGGGGCCCTACCAAATCTGAGTGAGGATCAATCGTCTCGACAGGAAGCGGAAGCGCTCTCAGTCCTGAACGTGACTGGCGGCGACTTCGAAGTTCAATCGATGAATGGCTTCGGCTCAGGGCTTTGGAGCCGGGAATCGCAGCTTTGGTGGCGGGATGGAGGCGTGAACGATGTGCTTGAACTAGAGATTACAGTGCCCCGATCTGGAGACTATCAAATCGGCGTTGGCATGACCAAAGCTATCGACTACGGGCAAGTCCGTTTCTTCCTCGATGGCGAATCATTGAAGGCCAAGGCCTTTGATGGCTACCATCCGACAGGAGTGACACACTCAGGAGAACTCCTATTGGGAAAACGATCTCTTGAAGCAGGAACGCATCAACTCCAACTGCGCATCACCGGGGCAAATCCGAAATCAGTAAAGCGACACATGGTTGGGATTGATTATCTACGACTCCAGGAGATGCCTCACTCATCTATTAGTCTTTTCGATGGGACATCCTTGAAGGGATGGTCGGGGAATCGTGATTGGTGGCGTATCGAAAATGGGGCGATCGTCGGCGAGATTCCCGCCAAGGGGAGTCTGGATCACAACGAGTTTCTATTCTGGGAGGGGACACTAAACGATTTTGAATTGAGACTAACCTATCGAATCAGTGGCGATGCTAGTGCGAATTCCGGAGTCCAGGTGCGATCACAGCAAGTGGGTGACAGCGCGGCCGGCTACCAGGCCGACATAGATGACGGGGCGCTCTGGCTAGGGCGCATCTACGATGAACATGGTCGTGGGCTCATTGCAGAGCGTGGGGTGAAGTCCGACATCTCAACGGATGGGACGGTTCGCTCGACTCCTTTTCGGGCTGCAGATGACTATGCCGCCTTCGTTCACAAAGGAGGATGGAATGAGTATGTGATTCGGGCCGTTGGACCTCACCTGCAGACCTGGATCAACGGTTATCCGGCTGCAGATCTCTCAGACCGACAGCGTGGACAACACGACTATTCCGGGACGCTAGCGCTCCAGCTGCACTCAGGGCCAGGCCCCGCCAAGATTGAGTTCAAGGCGATCGCGCTTTCCCACATCGGTGAAACGGAACGCCCTCCAGCACCCAGCAATCCAAAGCCGAACCGCAGCGGAATCAGCCCAAAGGGGAAAAACCTTGGATTCGAGTCTGGTTCATTTCAGGGCTGGTCCGTTAGCGGCGATGTTTGGGGACAATCGCCGATTGAGGGCGATACGGTCACGCCGCGTCGTCCCGGTCAATCAAGCAACCATGATGGGGGTTTTTGGGTCGGAGGATATGAGCTGGGCCACTCGGATATCGGGACGGGAATTCTTCGGTCCGATCGATTCGAGGTCACACACCGATGGGCGAGTTTCCTGGTCGGAGGCGGTAGTGGGGCACAAACCTATGTCGCGGTCTTGGATGCGGTGACTGATTCAATCTTGTTTCAAGCCTATGGAGAACAGACCGAGACTATGCGAGTCGTGCAATTGGATCTACTTGAACATCTAGGGGAAGAGATCTATCTCAAAGTCGTTGACCGCAGTGATGGACCTTGGGGTCACATCAATTTTGACGATTTCCGATTTCATTCCGAACGGCAATTGGAGATTCCTGCAAGGGTTCAATCCAACACCTTGCTTCAACACCTCAAACCCAATCCCGTCGCCGAGAACACGCATCCAACGGTCGCTGGAATGTGGGTGCCAGAAGGATTCCAGGTCGATCTCATAGCCACAGAACCAACCGTGACTCAACCTATCGCTTTTACCTTCGATGAACGGGGACGTCTGTGGATTGCTGAGGCCCATTCCTATCCACAGCGTCAGCCAGACGGCGAAGGCAAGGATCGAGTGATTATTCTGGAGGATAAAGATGGTGACGGCACCTTTGAAACAAAGAAGGTATTCGCTGACGGCCTGAATCTCGTGAGCGGAATCGAGATCGGGTTCGGCGGGGTTTGGATCGGAGCCGCTCCTCAGTTATTGTTCCTCCCGGATCGCAACCAGGACGATCAGCTTGATGGCGCGGCAGAAGTTTTGCTCGACGGATGGGGGTTTCAAGATACTCACGAGACGCTGAACAGTTTTACCTGGGGACCAGACGGTTGGCTCTATGGCAATCAGGGGGTCTTCAATCACTCCAAGATTGGGAAACCCGGCAGCGACGCGTCTGAGCGAGTGGATATGCGAGCCGGCGTGTGGCGCTACCATCCGCTTAAACATCAGTTTGAGATTTTTGCAACGGGATGTAGCAATCAATGGGGAATTGATTTCAATGAGATGGGACACCTCTTCATCACCCATTGCCGAAGTGCGTGGGGAGGTGGCCCAACAAGTTATATGGTTCAGGGGGGGCACTACTGGAATCAGGCCAATGCCTACCATGCTCCCTTTATTGCTTCTGGGCAAGCTGCCTGGTCACGAGGCAATGACTCCGTCTTTCGAAATTTCCTGCCCTCTTCGGCCGATTACGGCCACGGGGAGGGAGGTGCCGGGCTTGTGGGAACACGAGCAATCTACGGGGGACATTCTCATGTTGGCACGATGATCTACCTTGGAAGCAACTGGCCCGAAACGTATCGCGACCAGCTCTTCACCCACAACCTACACGGACACCAGATGAATCGGCAAAAGAACCTGAAACAGGGTTCAGGATATCGAACCATTCATGCGGGTTCGGATCAGCTCTATACTTCCGATCCGATGTTTATCGGAGTTGATCTCAAGTATGGCCCCGATGGGGCGGTGTATATGATTGATTGGGTGGACCGTCAACATTGCCACACAACGAACGTTGAGAATTGGGATCGAAGCAATGGGCGGCTTTATCGAATGCAATGGATCGATTCCTTTCGTCCAGTGAAGGTCGATCTGAGAAGCTACTCGGATGCGAAACTGGTGAATCTAGTAAGGGACGAGGATGAGTGGTATTCGCGTATGGCGAGACGTCTCCTACAAGAGCGGCAGGGGAAAGACGTTTTGACTATAATCGACAGCGCACTTCAAGAAGATAATGATACAGCAGCATATCTTCGACTTCTTTGGACGCGCCATCTTGTGGGAGGCGAGAAACCACCTCAAGCGGCCTTTGAGCATCGCGCTGATTCCGTTCGAGCCTGGGCCATCAATCTAAGTTTGGAATCACAGGCACCAGAAGTCTCGCGGATGCTGAGTATGGCCATTCATGATCCATCACCAGTCGTTCGGTTGGCATTGGCTTCAGCCCTACCTCGAATCGGGGAGTCCATTCGTTGGGAACTTGCTGAAGTCTTGGGGAGTAAGCTCGAAGATAAAGGGGATACGTTCCTTCCTAAGATGATTTGGTTTGGCCTTGCTCCAATCATTTCGAACGATATTGCTCGTGCAATCAAGCTAGCCGGCACGACCGCGATGCCGATGCTTGCCGACTCGATTTTCTGGTTCTTGGCGAAATCAGCTGACGGGCGTGCGGCATTGGTGAGCCGACTACTAACCAAGGAGGCGCCCAGTAGTAGGATTCTCCAGCTGATGTCGGAGGCTCTTGACGGAGGGAGTCGGGTGCCTGCTCCCGAGCAATGGACCCAGGTCGTCGCTCTGAGAAAGAATCCACAGAACAAGGCGATCTTTGATAAACTCGGAGGGATTTTTGGTGATTCAGCAGTGCTTGCGGCCATGAGGCTGAAAGCCGTGGATGCCAATGCGCCCCTCTCAGAGAGACTGAAGGCATTAAGCTTTTTGAAAGAGAGTGGGGATACCGAATGTGCGGACGAACTAGTGACGCTCTTGAGCCATCCTAAAATGATGCCGGAAGTGCTTCCCGTAATGGCGCGGTTCAACACTCAACCGGTCGCTGAAGCACTCGTTGCTCTTGTCCCGCAACTTGACGGAATCAACCTCCGAAACGCCACTTATGCGCTATCCGCGCAGTCGCTTCTTGCTGAAGCACTATTACGGGCGGTCTCTCGTGGACATGTCGAACGAACCGTTCTGAATTCGTTCCACGTTCGCCAAATGCGTAATCTAGGCAGTGCCCGTGTCAATCGATTGATAGAGAGCGTTTGGGGACGAGTGGGGGAGAGTGCAGGGTCGGCTCAGGATACGATTGAGAAATACCGAAAACTTTATCGGGAGGCTCCTCTCTGGGCTCATGAACGTGCGGATGGCGAAGCGCTCTTTCAACTCCTGTGTGCAAGTTGCCACCGCATGAATGGAAAAGGGGCTGACTTGGGACCTGACCTAACTGGCTCGTGGCGGAATGGGGTCGATTATTTTCTTGAAAACATCGTCGATCCCAATGTTGTGGTGGGAGAGAGTTTTCGGCTTCATGTTGTGACAAAACGAGACGGCACCGTTGTGAGTGGGATGCTGGACAAGACCTCCGACGATGGGATCACCATCCGGACTCTCACAGAACGCGTGCTGATTCGTAAGTCAGAGATCCTATCGCATGAAACACTCGAGCAAAGTATGATGCCATCCGGAATATTGGAGGGGCTGAATGAAGATCAAAGCATTGATCTCTTGAAGTTTTTAAGCACAATGTAAACTAACTTGATTCTCCAGCCACATTACAGGTTCAAAACAAACGATTTCGATTATGAAAAAGAAAACCAATAAATGGGTTCACGCCTTCACCCTGATTGAGCTCTTAGTAGTCATCGCCATTATTGCCATTCTCGCAGGAATGTTGCTTCCCGCGCTTTCTAAAGCCAAGGAAAAGGGCCAGCGAATTCATTGTCTCAACAGTCTCCGGCAGATGGGGATTTACATGCAGTTGTACACTGATGATAACAATGATGTCTTTCCCGGCCATCGAAATAACTTCACCTCAGGAAATGGGAATACTCCTGATGATTGGTGGGGCACCGCCATTGTTCCCTACGGGCAGAATACCAACCTATTCAAATGTAAATCGCTGAAAGGACGCCGCCAGGATCTGCGAGTGAGTTGGGAATGGGCCTTTGACGCACACAAGGTGGGATATGGCTACAACGCATTCTTCCTCGGAATTCATCCCTATCCGAGCGGCTCAGTAACGATCAATGGCGTTACTATTAGCTCCCAGCCAAACTTCAAACGTTCGTCGATCCTAAGTCCAACGATGAACTTGGTAAACGCGGATAGCATGCCGAAACCGGATGGCGCCTGGAGCAGTAGTCTCTGGTGGCCAACCTCGGGCTTCGGTGCCGGTGATGCTCTCGAGGGAGTCGATCCCAACCGACACGATGGCGGCGGGAATGTCTCGTTCGCCGATGGCCATAGTGAATTCCGGCGCAACGAATCGATCAATCCTCCTAGCGATCCCGCCCGAACCAATACCGATGTGAATTTAGAGTTCTGGGATCCTCGCCAGAGAAAGGCGGGCTTCGGATTGCCCGGCACGCGCCAGTAGGCCCCATCCGGAGCTCAACAAGCGATCCGGGGATTTATCAACGCCTTGCAGAACGGGGTCGACATTCAGTGTCGGCCCTTGCTTGTTCAATGAGGCCGCTCGTTGAAAGATTGGGCCGGGGACAAACGAGCCGAATGCAAAGGGCGTCCGTTTCTACCTCTCAGATTCTCACCCGAGCCTGCGGGTTCTTCACGACACTTAAGTTTTCTCAGAAGCTCGATCTTTTTGTAACGGTTGAGAGTTGGTTTTGGAACAACAAGGAATCTGAAATGACTTATGAGAAATCAACTAGGAATGTTCGTGTTCGCCACTGTTCTCACTTGGCCAGCGTTAGTGTCGAGCCAAACCAGCAGAGATGGGCAGTCTCCCTATATAGGTCGATGGCAGGGGAAGGCGAAGACGGAATCTGAGACAACGGCGGTTTCGCTTGAGATCAATCAAAGCGGAAAAAGATTCGGGGCAGCGATCACTCTGCTAAATATCGGGGTGATGAATTGGCCCGCCAGCAAGGTCGTGGACAAGCAGGGAACACTCGAGTTGAGTTTTCCAACTGATTCCTCTCAGCAACGCTTCGTGTTAAAAAAACCGGTCAAGGGTCGGCTTGAAGGGACTTGGCATGACTCACGATATGGCGAGAACGCAGTCGTGTCTTTGAATCGATCGGCAAACGCTTCTTCACTTCGGTCGAATCCCTTGCTCATTGTCGGGCCCGCTGGGAGATTGAGCACGGAATACGTGTTACCGAAAGGAGATGGCCCCTTTCCTGGAGTCGTCTTCGTGCATGGTTCTGGACCGCAGAGCAAGGCAGCCTCTCGTTTTTCCGCTCACGCTCTTGCTGGTCTAGGGATAGCTTCGATCGCCTACGATAAACGCGGGGTGGGTGGTTCTGAAGGCAATTGGCAGCGCGCCACATTTGAGGAATTGGCGGCGGATGCCATTGCCGTCGCGAAGCAGTTTCAATCGATCAATAAGGTCTCTAGAGTGGGTTTCTTGGGTCAAAGCCAAGGAGGCTGGATTGCAACGCTTGCTGCGTCGCAGTGGCAAACGGCAGCCTTTGTGGTGTCAATCGCTGGCCCAGCCGTCTCCCCGAGTCGAGAAGCTCACTGGGAATTCGTTCGCGCCGTACGTCGATTCGGCGGGAGTGAAAAGGACGAGGTAGAGACGCGGGAGATTATGGATCAATTTCACTACGGAATTCGGACAGGGAAATGGAATCCATTTCAGGAACTCCGAGCAAAAAGCAGCCAACGCTCCTGGTTTCTTGCATCGGGACTAAGTCGCCTTCAGATTCCTGATGAATCAGAATGGTTGGAGGGCTACCGCTCGAACATGAACTACGATCCGCTTCCGGCCCTAAAGAACCTCAACGCCCCCCTCCTGTCGCTGCTCTCACCCGATGACGAGAGTGTCGATGCCATGGAGACCGCAGCAATTCTTAGGACGCTAAAGGAGACGGGTATCGACCTGGAGCTTAGGCTCTTTCCTGGATTCGATCACGGAATGCACCAGAATGCAGAGGAACGGACGATTCGCTGGCCGTCGTTGCCTCCGAATTATTTCCAAATTCAGGCTGCCTTTGTCAGTCGTGCTACGGCACGTTGATCTCACTTAGATCCAACCTTGCGAGAGTAATTTGCCGTTTTAAACGAGTCATCTTCCCTCATTCAGAAAGTGCGCTACGCGTACTGTTTTCACTTGGGTGTTTGCCATGGGCTCTGATCGGTTTCTAACGCTACTAGGTAGTGGATTCCTCGGCGAAAGATGTTGGCAGGCAAGATTCTCGCGCTACCCCCTAGTTTGGAGCTTCTGCGCAGCTAGTCACAGGTGATCTTTCAAGGGGATCTCTGTTGGATACTTAAGTCCTATCCAATTGCGAACAGCGAAGACCTTCTTTATCGCACTTGTCTCGAAGCAATCGTGTTTCAGAGGAAGCGCTGGTGAGGAAAATGAGATTGTTCCATTGGACGGGGCTGAATTGGCCTACGCTGGAAAGCATCCCAGCCATGAAATGGATTCGTCTAAACAAGGTTTAGGGACGTTGGCAATGGGCCTAAAACCATTGCTAGAGCCGCGTACTCTTTGCTATTGATCCCTTCCATTCTTTCGCCATACCAGTGGGATACAGAAGATCGATGGCAAGTAGGGAACGAAAGGGGTAGGTTTTCATTTTAGCCCCTAAAGCCAAAGGCAGCTTGCGGGAATACCCATTCCCGCAAGCTGCCTGCAATGTACCGAAGGAATGGGAGTGTTGCCAGGGCTATGGCCGCTGAATAATCTGGTAGAATTTAGCGCCCCTTATGCTCGCATCAGTCCAGCTTAGGGAACCGTCTGCTTCGCTTGTTAAAATAGGATCGTCAACGCTTGACCAGATGTCGAGGTCGTGTGTCCAACGGATACCAATCTTGGTAGCCCCGTTGGCGTCAATATGAATCTTTATTCCTGCTTCGCTTAACTCTATTCCCGTGATCATAGGAGCTTCAATCGGCAATGTAGAATCAACCAGTTGAACGCTTAGCGTCAGTTGCGGGGCCTCACCAATCAAAGAATCGCTGGTGTGGAATTCGGGAAAGGTTCGGATCCCTTGCCCCCCGCCGTTCAGACTCGTGAGAGTGAGCGCTAGCGCACCTCGGGAGAGGTTTTGCCGCAGATATCTTACCGTGGATTCTTCTGATAGATCGACCTCGAATTCCATCCATGTATCATTCGGAATGCGATCGCCAGGGGCAGTTCCGGAGAGGCATCCCGTTGCAAAGGGAGGCAATTCTCTAGGATCAGTGTAGTCCACTGCTCGGGTGACATCCACGATATTACCAGACGCATCGACAACTGCCGGATAGACGGAACGTTCACTTTCATTCTCAGGAGAATAGGGGGCTGTTTCATTCCAAGAATGGACGTTCAGTCCGTGGCGGAATCCGGCCCCGAATAGGAGAATGGGACGGCCCGGGTCTTTGTCGTCTTCGTAGTCATTGTGATCCTCGGGAAGGTGTGAATTGACCGCATCATGGCTGGGGTCGTAGGGGACTTCGAAGTTGTCGGTCGTCAACACTCGAAGGCGAGCTGAGACGATCTTATAGTCGCCTTCTGGTCGACCTGACGGAATTCGCTCTGAAGTGTTGAAAACGACGACAAACGTTCCGTGTCGATCGATGCCTTGATCTGGAACGGTAGCTCTGAAAAGGGAGGCACGGGCACGAGTGCCGGGAGTGGCGTTGAAGGGGTAGTTCCAGCGATCATGACTGGGCTCATCGAAATCAACACGGATTGTTTCGCTGCCTCCTGAACCTCGGTGAAGGGTATTTAGACGAAGGCCAACCAAGCTCGCATGAGGCGCTCCCGCACTAAATTGGACGGTGAATTCGTTCACATCGAGATCTGAGGTTTCCCAATTCCACTGATAGATGATGGTATCACCTTGCGGCCCAGATTCGCGCCCAATTTCGACAGTTTCCGCTTGGAGCGTTTCGAGCATCCCGTCAGCGGTATAGCTTAAGGAAACCGTGTCGGCAACGATCTCACCCGTAATTTTAGTTTGTACGCTAATCTGGTCGTAGACATGCTTGTTCAAAACACTGAGAGCGAAGCGGCTTGCCCCTGCTGGATTGTAGATATTCCCATTCCCGGTCACCACTGCGCCGGGAACCTGTTGGACTAACCTGCCGCCAGCATCGCTCCCATCAACATCAGGCGCATTTCCTTCGGAACCAAAGGCAGAGGTAAAATGGAACCATTCGGATTGCCTTGCCTGAGGAAGTTTTGACCAGTCTGGATTGCTGAATCCTAGTACCTCCGGAGCGGCTTTAGAAAGAGTGTCCAGACGCGCCGAGACGAGGCTGGCATGTGGACCTGCAGCAGCAAAGCGAATCGTAATAGCGTTCGTATCGGCATCCGAGAGAGTCCAACGCCACTCATTGACAACTGTGTCCCCAAACCCTCCGCTCTCGCGAGTCACTTCTGTCATCTCGGTTGTCAAAGAGGTTGTCGTTCCGTTGACCTCAAACTCAAGAGTCACGCTCGCTGGATCGATTCCTCCGATGATCTTGGTTTGAAGCGAAATGGCTTCGAACTTTGTTTCGGATTGTTCCTCGATAGAGAAAACACTAGGAGCCTCAGGATTGTAGATATTGCCGCTTCCGGTCACGATGGCGCCTGGTATCGACTGAGCCAAACGGGTCTCAGGATTGCTACCTTCGATGTCCGGAGGATTTCCAATGCCACCGAAGGCAGTGGCGAAGTTCTCCCAGACTGAAGTTCTGGCGCCGGGTTCTCCGCCCCAATCTGGATCGGTAAATTCGGCTGCGCTCAGAGGGGCATACGATACGAGCGTGACTATGCTGAATGACAGCAAGGAAGTGATTGAACGAAAGGTCATTGCTTGATTTAGGAAAAGGTTGTTGAATTGTTGGATAACAAATGACGGATTGCGTTACTCTTGAATCCAGGTGAGCGAACAATTGTGGCTGACTAGATGAAAGAGCTTGCCGCGATCGAAGCCTCTCCGTTCTTCCCTATATCGACCTACTTTCAACATGAAGAGCCCCTTCTCATCACTTTGAAAACGCACAATTCCTTTGTCGTCTGACTTTAGTTCTTGGTCATTGGCCTTAGGGGTGTATAGCGTGAGCTCGACGCCTGGCAGTGGTTTGTTTCGGAAGAAAACTTGAATCTCACCCGGGTTGCCCGTTGGAACGATATCAAGGGTTAATTGGGGGCTTTTTGGTTCCATGAAACTAGGCACCCAACGGGCGTAAAAATGCGGCTTCCGCGCAGGACTTGATCCCCGGGTCATGACCGGGAAACCAGATTCGACCAGGGTGTCATCCTCTGCGCTGGCGTTGATATCAAATCGGTCGCTTTTTTTCTCGGCAATAAACGTCGTCGGTGTAACTGCGCCTCGAATGCTCCATGCGGTCAGAGCGTCGAGGTGATCCAAGAACCCTGGAGACGTCTCGGGATCGTCTCCGAATTCCGCAAATCGAACGATCAGCTTACCTTGATCGTTGGGCTCAAGAAAGACAGAGTGGGCGTTGATCTTGCCCATGGAGGTGAGGGTTGCGATGGCGATGAACAGTGACTGTAGTTTTCTAGTTTGCTTCATGTATGATATGAGTTCTTGTGATCAGTGTTTGTTTTGGTGAATTGAGGTGGTAAGAAGTTTGACGCGCTATCGTTTTTGAAGAGTCCAGTCCGGGCGATCCGCCTGATTGGCCCAATAA
>CAJXVR010000212.1 GCA_913061285.1 uncultured Verrucomicrobiota bacterium
ACGAGATGTAGAGAGGTCTCGTGGGCTCGGAGATGTGTATAAGAGACAGCTTCGTTGGTATCGAGTTTGGCTAGCATCTCTTCGACTTTCTCCATGATGGCCGCATCACTCACGTTGCTGACCTCATCGGCAGTGATGTCGCCGTCCCCGTTGGTGTCGAAGCGTTCATTGAAGCGGGATTGCATTTCTACCACCATGGTGGCTCCGGCAACGAGCACTTCGTCTTCGGTGACCTCACCGTCGTCGTTGAGATCGAGATTCGGTCGATTTCCCCCACGAGGTCGCCGTCTCTCTGGGGCTTCGCCATCGCCTTCTTCTGGCTCAACACCGTTGAGTCGATCAAGGATGCGAGCAACGCGCTCGTCTACTGCGTCTTGATGGACGCTGAGGGATTCAGCGGCAGTGATCGTGCCGTCTTGATTGAGGTCGTATTTTTCGAGCAAGGCGGTTTGTTTCTCAGCGGCCTTGTCGGCGGCAGCCAGGAGGAGTTCGTCGGCGGTGATGACGCCGTCTTGATTGAGGTCATGACGTTCCATGAAGCTGGCAACCCGGTTGGCGGCGTTTTCGGCTCGAACGGCTTGGATTTCCTCAGGAGTGACCTCACCGTTTCCATCGAGGTCGTAGCGCTCGAGGAATCGAGCCTGGCGATCTTGATTGTCTTGGTTGCCAGGATCAGGAGCTTGAGCGTAGCTGGTTAATGAGGTGCTGAGCAAGCTGGTGGTGATAAGAGCGGCGCTGAGTGACTTTAGGCTTAGTGTTTTCATAGTGATGATCTTTCTCTTAGCGTTGTTTTTAATATGTTGGGTAATCCCAGATTCAAGTTGTGTTTGGAAGCCCGGTGAAGGGGCTCTCGCTTTCACAGTAGTGATAGAAGCAATCAGTTGGCCGCGTGCCAGGTGCGAAAGTCGTAGTTGTACGATCACGAGAGTTTTCATGATCTGAGGGGAAATAAGAGCTCTCTCTGTGGCGGAGGTGTTGTCGATGAGCTATTGAGCTTGGGATGCTTCAGAGAGCCTTGTATCGTCGCGAGAATCATGACCGATTCTGTGCTTTTACCGGAAATTCGACCCGTACTAGGCCTTGGCACCATTGTGATTGATCATCAGGTAGTGTTAAAGGGCCTCCCAGCCCCTGATACGAAGAGCGAGATTCTTTCCGATCGATTCCAGGTTGGTGGGCCTGTTCCTACAGCCCTGGCATTGCTGGGACGTTTTGGGCTTTCGACTAGCTTTATTGGAAAGTGGTCAACGGACGAATGGGGAATGAGAATTGAGGAAGATCTCGAAAAACACGGGGTGGACGTCGGTTCAGCGATGGTGCATCCGCAGTTTCGCACTGGCTTTGCTCATGTTTGGGTTGAAAGCGAAACGGGGCGACGGAGTATTGCCGCCTATCGGGGTAGTCACGAGATTACGGCTGACGATTTGTCCGGTGTGGCGTGGGAGCAGTTCGGTGGACTTCATCTCGATGGGTGGTCAACAGAGGCCGCGATTATTGCTGCAGGACGCATGCGGAATGCAGGGGGACAGGTGTTCATTGATCTTGGTTCACCGAAGGATCGACTGGAGGAACTGATCTCGCGGGTGGATCATGTCAATTGCCCTAGGCGACTTCTAACGATATTGTATCCGGGGGAGTCCGTTGAGAAGGCTGCGAGTCGGTTCGTCGCTTGGGGAGCGACCTCTGTGACGGTGACTGATGGGACGGAAGGCGCCTGGTTCCTGACACGAGATGAGTACCTTCATCAGCCTGCATTCAAGGTCAAAGCGATTGACACCAATGGAGCCGGCGACGTCTTTGCGGGTGCCGTAGTGTTTGGGACACTGCACGGATGGACGCCGGAGAGATGCCTTCGATTCGCCGCCGCCGCGGCTGCACTCAAATGCTTAGGTCTGGGGAACCGCGGGGTGCTGCCAACTCGAGAACGAATCGAGTCCTTTATTCATGAAAGGGCTAATGCTTGAAATGCCGATCGGCAAAGCGCAGGTATTGCTCCCAATCGTAGGCGGTGACTGCATGGTCCCCGTCTCGGAGATGATAGCCAATAGTGTCTTCAATGGGTGTGTTAGGTTTGGGCCATTGTTGGGTCGGCAGTCCGGTCTTCCCGAGGAGCTCATAGACCGGTGATGCGGCGAGCGCTGCGAGAAATTCTCCTTTGGGATCAGCCCACTGATCCTTCGTGGCGCTGGCGATGTAGAGCGGTCGAGGAGCGACGAGTGCGAGCAGCATGTGTTGATCGACGGGTAGGGCCTGTTCTTGATGGGCGAAACGGGCGTGATTGCCACAGAACCAGTAGCCGACGGGCTTAATCATGTGGTGAATCCGTTCCCCAAACTCGCGGCGATAAAGAGCGGCTCCACCACAACCAGAGTTGTTGCTAATCACAAGACCAAAACGCTGGTCCTGTGCTCCTGCCCAAAGCGCGGTCTTTCCGAGACGAGAGTGCCCGATAACAGCGACTTGGTCAGCGTTGATGGCTGTTTCAGATTCGATGATATAGTCGAGCATTCGCGATAGGCCCCATGCCCAGGCTCCGATGGCTCCCCATTGGTCCGAGTCTGGTTTGGATTGTTCCTTACGGTAGAAGAGCGGGTGGACGCCATCGGTGAAATCGTGTTGATAGTTGTCTGGATCAATATCGCCGCAGTAGGCGGTGGCAAGGGCGTAGCCCCGATCAATGAGGCGTTCGATTTGCCAGCGCTCGTGGTAGACTCCTCGGGTAGTTTCCGTAGCTCGATTATTTTTGATTCCGATTTGGGTGTTTCCACGCATCCATCGAGGATTGATTTGAATCTTTGGGTCAGCGTGCACGGTTTGATTGCCGTAAAAATTAAGGCCCATGAAGCAGGGGGCGGGGCCCTTCGCTTCGTTTGGGAGATAGAGGAGGAGATCGATCGACAGCTGGCGTGACGCATCGATGATGATCGAAATCTGTTTGCGGGTTGCCTTGCCCTTGAGCGCTTGGGGGTCGCTGTCAAGCATCCGCGTTTCGAAGGGCCCAAGATCATTGGTAGGCGTTTTACCGTAAACATGTGTTTCCAGCAGGGTTTCAAGCTCAGGACGCCGTTTCTCGTGCCAGTCCGTTACCGCATTTGGGTTCCTAATGTCGGACTTTATCAGTTTAGGAAGCCGGTATTCGGGGACGTTTGCTTCTTCGTAGTTCGTATCCGCTGGTTCGGCGGCGTTGGGAAAGGAGAGAAGAGAGAATGGGATGATAAAAAAGATGATTCTTGAGCTCTCTTGCGCTAGCTTAGTCAAACGTTTCATTCTCCTACCATACGGTCCTTGCTGGAAGGCACCACCGAAAATTGGAGTTTGAATGGGTGACTCACTTTGGATTGAAATATAGATAACAACGATGGCCTGTTTTGGACCTCTCTTAGATCTTCGGCATATGGCGCAGTCTTCTCTTCAGTTTGTTAAAATTCAGGACTATACCTTCAACTTGGGACTGTTGGTTGGTTTTCGGAAATCGCGTCATGATCGTTCGCTCGTGGTCACTGAGTTCGGTGCTGAACCCCTTCGGATCACGCTCTCTTCTGCGAAAGAGCGGGATCGGGTCTACGAAGAGCTTTGTGATCTAACCAATCTGATCGATCTCAGCGAACCTGGAGCGCCTATCTAGGGTCGCTGAGGGGCCCTGAGCCTCTGTGGGTTGCGGTGGGTTGACTCGATAGAGGGAAATTTAGGGCTGCCTGTGAAAAAAGGGGCAACCTTTCGGCTGCCCCTCGTGGGTGTTTGTGTGTCTTGGGGAAAGGCTATTCCATACGCACCCGGTAGAATCGTTGGGTGAGTCCGGAGTCTTGATCCGTCATGGCTGCCGTGCCCTCGTCGGAGAGTGTTAGGGTGTTGAGTCGTTGCCAGTTTTGGCGACTAAGACTCTCACAGAATTCGACGGTGGTTGGAGCTCCGGGTGTCCCAAGGAGGGTGAGTTGGACGCCATCAGAAACGCTGCTGATTCCGCTAATCCTTGGGGGGATTTGTGGGGCGGGTTCTGAGATCGTTACGGTGACCGGGGTGCTAGTGATCGTATTAACAGGATTTTCTATGGTGACGCGGTACTCGCCTGACTGTGAAACCTCAGCGTTTCTCAATTTCAAGACTCCGGTCGTTTGATCGTTTATCGGAGTGTCATTGTGGTACCATTGGTAGGTAATCGGTTCACTTCCGATAGCGAGCACTGAGAGAAAAAGGTCCTGGCCTGCCTCGATTGATTGATCAAGCGGGGTGTTGAGGAGTTCTAACGGTAGAATAGCGGCTTCAATGGTGATGGTGAGGGTTTTTGATATGGTTCGACTCGCTCGGTTGTCGTCACTCGCCACAATTGTCAAAGTGAAGGTCCCGGGTTCTGTTGGGGTTCCAGTGATGAAGCTACGTGTCTTTTTAGTGGTGCCGAGGGTGAGTCCTGAGGGGAGTGGATCGGCTTTGAAGACATTGCCTTGATCCGGTGCACTGGTGATCCGATAACTAAAGGGTTCGCCGACCTTGCCGCTTGCTTGGCTAGGACTTGTGATAAAAGTGGATGCCCCTGAGACCGCGTCGTAGCTGCCTAGGAGGGCCGCAGCAATGCCGGTCCACTGGAATACGACGGCGTAGGCCGGGCGTAGACAGAGATGGCTTGTCGTCAGTCCAAGCCGAGCCATCGGAAGGAGGTTAATGACCAGTGCTAACAGTAGAGAGAGCGTTCGAACGTTTTTCATGAGACCTTTGGGTTACTTCGTTTTCAGTTCAAGAATGGTTGGTTTTTGGGTTCTGGTTCTAGTTGCAGCCGCAGCCACCGCCTCCGATGCCACGACCACCCGACGCGGCCTCGCGTGAGAACCACATGTGCTCGGCGAGGGCATCCCGTAGTGGATCCCGGTCTGGGTTCATTTTTGCTTCAGCGAGAATTCCGCGTTCCCAGGGTGCCACCGTTTGGCAGCCCGAGCAGATAAGGCCCGCCGCCAGCGCAAGCCAAGGAAGGCTGGCTGACAAGTGAGGCAAGCGTTTAGGAGAGGGGAAAGGCTTCATGGTTTCGCTAGGAGAGATTTGATCTGATTGCGATATTCAGTCTCGGATGACGCGCCGTGGAATCCTTGGTGTACTGAGTGAATGGTGCCCTCTCGGTCGACCAGGAAAGCGGTCGGCATCGTCGTCACTTTTAGCATCTTGATGAGCTCATGATTGTCGTCGTGGACGATTGGAAAGCTGATGCGTTGTCGTTTTAGGAAACGGTTCATCTTTGATGTTTTCTCGTCTTCATTGACAGCTATGACGGTGAATCCTTGAGATCCGAATTCCTCGATGAGGCGCTGCATGACTGGGAATGAGGCCTTGCATGGGGGGCACCAAGAGGCCCAGAAGTCATAAAGCACGATTTTCCCTTCCGTGTTTGTTAAATCTGACGTTGCCGGTTTTTTTATTAGTGATTGGGGAAAGGGTTGCCCGACTAGCTGTGTTGTGTCGGCGTTGAGACCGATCGTGATGAGTCCGATGGCTAAGGAGACGGCGATCCGAGTTATTCTGATATTAACGAACGACATAATTTGAAAATTCCTTGGTTTCGACGGTTTGTTCACGAGTGCGAATAATCCCTTCCGCTCCATAGGTGCGGCTTATCAGTTCAACGCCTTTTGCGGGGCCGAGGATTACCGCGGCTGTGGAAAGGGCTCCTGACAGGACGCAGCTTTGAGAAATAACGGTTGCGGCCAAGACTTCGTTTTCAACGGGATAACCCGTTCGGGAATCAATGATATGCCCGTAGCTTCGTCCTGCCTTTCGAAAGAAGCGGCGATAGTTGCCGGAACTTGCGACGGCAACGTTGTCGATGGCGATTCCCATGTCACAGGTGCCGAGTTTCTTGGGATTCTCAAGCCCGATATGCCAAGCTGGCCGTGAGGGTGGCGAGCCTAGGCAGCGAATGTCCTGGCCGAAATCTACAAGCACAGATGCAACCTCCATTCCATGCGCTAACTGGGTGATCTGATCGACGGCATACTCTTTACCCATTCCTCCGAGATCAATACCCATGCCTTGTCTGGGCAAAAGGATCGAACCTGGCTGCCGTACGATTTGATTCCATCCGACCAAGGTTCCCGCTTGTTGTATAGTTTCGCGGTGGGGAATGATGGGTTCTGGTGCCTTCCAATTCCAGAGGCGTGTCAGTGGAAGACTTGATGGATCGAGCGTCTGTTCAGTGAGGAAGTGAAGTTCGTCGCAGAGGCGGAAAATGGTTTCCGTTTCTGGATCAATCGCGACAGAATCTCTGCCCGCTTTCGCGTTTATTTGCCCTATGAGGCTGCTCTCGAGAAAACGGGAGTATTTCGATTCAAACTCAATGATCCAATTGACGATTGCATTGGCAAACTCGGTGGCTCTTTCTGGGCTTGGTTCTTCGTAGGCGACTTCACAATGGGTAGCCATCGCGGTGAATGAGAGGCGATAGAGTCCCTCCCGAAATTTGACTTGAACGGAGGATTCCGTGCGTGTCCGAATCTGGTTATCGATCAAAACCATAGTCTTAAACTTGCGGTGTAGATGTTGGCGTCTGGATAGGCACTGGGAGATGTTTTCGAGTCGCGCCCTTGCATCAGATAGCGTCTATAGCCTAGATCCAATGCGAGATCGTCGGAGAGCTGGACTCCGATGTTGATGCCTATTGTGAGTGTTTCAAGCGATGAGAGACGGTAGTCGGCCGAGTAGTATCGGGGAATGCCTTCATCCGATAACGTAGGGTCACCTGGGAAAATGAGTCCGTAGAAGTTCGCTTCACTCTGTCGATGGTAGCGAAAAAGAGGTTCTAAGGTGATGCGGTCCATGAACGTCTTCGACAGGCCGAAGTTAACGGTATGAGCAGTGATGCCGAACGAGTCGTGGTGGAAGCGGTAGGCAGCTTCGATCGCTGCGTCTACGGGTTCGACGTAGTGATTGATTCCGAGGAAAGCGACTTGGCGAGATTTTGACGAGGGACGTCTTTCACCAAAGACGGTGTAAGGGAAGGGCGGGAAGAACGGAAAATCTTCAAAGACTACCCCTTTGTAGGGATCAGCAAGATAGCCATGACTATACCCAAAAGTGAGATTGGCCGTGATGTGAGTGTGCTTACCCAGGATCTGATTTACGCCGAGAAAAATGTCTGTCGTATCCTTTCTCTGGAGTTCCCTGATAAAGGTCCCGCGGTTGGGGATGATGCGGTCGAAGGAATGAGCAACGCCGAAGGTGAGGAGGGTGTTTTTCTCGTTTAGTTCGATGGCGTCGGACAGTGAGATCCCAAAGGATTCATAGTCTGATTCCATACTGTAGGAAATTTGAGGGCTCAGCGTATGATTCCCGAGTTCGTATCCCAGTTTGAGATAGCCAGCTTGTCGCCGATCGGACATTTCAAAGGTTGCGACCTGCTTGGTGCCGGGCAGGGGGGGGGATCCGATTGGGGTAGCCCCCGAGATGGCGTCGTAGATGTATTCGCCTGTCACACTGAGCCGTGGCGTGATACCGAGCTCGAACATCGCCGCGTGAGTGCTGATTTTGATGCGCCCATCGTCTTCGATATAGTTTTCGTAGCGATAGTCGATCCGATCCTCCGCCTTGGCACTCGTCATTGAGAGCAGCTGGAGAAGCGTCGCGAGTGCTAGCGCGTAGGCGGTCGAACGGTTGCCGGGGCCGCGTCGCTGATGATTTAGAGCTGGGAGAGAATGAGACACGATGAGGTGCGCGACGAGTATTCGATTGGCTAGGCGGTTAGCGCGGTATCGATTGATTGGAGGTAAGGCGGGAAGATACTTGTGGTTGGGGTGAAGGCGTGGGATCGGATTTGGATTTCATGTCGATACCCCCATTAGCGATTTGGATGCCAAGTTGTGGGTGCGCGTTTGCAAGGCTCGACCGATGGCGATTTTACAGGGAAAATCACTGGCGAGGACCTTGGTCCGAAGTGGGGTGTACCGGCAACGGAATGGGTTGCAGATAGAACGGAACGGATGCGTTTAGGACTTGTTCCGTATTAGCTGATCGGCGTGCTGGAGGAGTGTTTCGATTCTGAACGGCTTAGGCAGAATGATTGAGTGTGATTCGCGCCTGTTCTTTGACGCGTGATCTTCAGGAGCATGTCCGGAGATGAGGATGATGGGTGTGTCTTGCCGAAGCTTCCTCAACTCGAGAAGGCATTGTTGACCTGACATCATTGGCATGTCGTTGTCGAGGATGATGAGATCGATAGGGGTTTTGGTGAGGGCTGAAATTGCCTCAACGCCATTGCTGGCGAGTATTGGTTGGTAGCCTGATGCCTCGAGTGTGGCCGCGAGCATTTCTCTGACACCCTGTTCATCGTCTGCAATTAAAATATTTTCTCCCCGACCGAGAGGGATGGATTGCTGTTGGATCCTTGCGTCTTTGGGGTGCTCCACCGGATTGGCAGGAAGATAAATTTCAAACGTCGTTCCTGCATTCGGTTCACTCGAAATATCGATACAACCGCCGTGTTTTTCGACGATTGTTCTGACGGTTGTGAGTCCAAGGCCGGTTCCTTTGCCAGCCGATTTTGTGGAGAAGAATGGGTCAAAGACTTGCTTGATCAGTTCCGGAGGGATGCCCGATCCGGTGTCAGAGATCATGAAGAGAATGAATTGTCCAGGCTGACGAGAAGCCAGTGTGGCGTTTTCTGTGCCTTCTTGACGGTGTTTATCGACGGCAATAGTGAGGTGCCCCCCATCGGGCATCGCATCCCGTGCGTTGACACTGAGGTTAAGTAGGATCTGATGGATTTGGGTCGGGTTGGCGAAGAGAGGCCAAAGATCCGTCGCGATGTAGCTGCTCACCTCAATATTCTTCGGGAAGGTTTCTTTGATAAGATGTTCGAGATCTTTGGTGAGTGTTCTCAGGTTAACCTCCTGTCGGTCATCGCCGGAACCTCGTGTGAATGCCAGGATCTGCCTGACCATGCCTGCGCCGCGTTGGGTGCTTTGTTCCATCACATCAAGCATTCGCTGCGCTTTCTCGGACTGAGATTGCCGTCGCATGAGTTGGACACCCATGAGGATCGGGGAGAGTGCGTTGTTGAGGTCGTGGGCAATCCCACCGGCGAGGGAACCAATGGTGTCTAATCGTTGTGATTGCAGAACTTGCTGCTCGAGCTGACGTTTCTCCGTGACATCCGTAGAAATGCTCATGATCGATTGAACCTTGTTGTCGGTCGTTCGAATGAGTGTCCAACGACTTTCGATCTTCTGTAGGGGGAGTCCCTCGGGTTCTAGTTTGAACTCTCCTTCCCAACGTCCTGTTTCGAGTGCCTGTTTCCTTGCTTGGTCCACTTGTGTCTCAGGTAGGCTGTCCCAGAGGTCGAGGCGGGCTGGATCGCTCGTTGATCGGGCCGATTCGTTGAAGAGGTGACGGGCGCTTTCGTTGTGATAGATGCGTTCCCCCGCAGGCGTCATGACCACGATGGCATCTTGGGCTCGATTTAGAAGGGTGGCCTGTTCGGTGATCTTTGCATCAGCGATTCGTTGAGCGCGAAGAAATGCCAGGCGTTGCCAATACCATCGAGCGGATCGCCCAATAACATTGCCACTCAGTGCCAACGGGATTTGGAGGAGCACTGCGTGCGTCCACGGGACGGCGACATGCTGGGCGTGAAATAGGTAAATCCCCAAAACGCTCGCCGCAAAGAATGCGATGGCTGATAGAGTGAACATGGCTTGGATCGAGCATCGATGCGCGGCCATCGCCAGACCAATAGAGGTGATAAGAAAAATCAACGGCACGATCCCAGCAGGCAGCATTCGAATGCCGTCTTGATTAATGAGATTGATGAGTTGCGTTGCGTGCACTTCGACCCCAGGCATGAAGAGATTGACGGAGCCCCATCTGCCGAAAGGGCTTCTGAGTTCGTCTTGACGCTCATCGAAGCTTGGCGTCTCAGGGCGAGCTCCGATAAAGACGACTTTTCCCTCAATGACATCGGAAGCGACCTCATTCTCTGCGAGGAGGGAAGCGAGGCTAATGTGAGGGATCTCGTAAGGAGGCCCGTAGTAGTAGACTTGACGTGCGGCGGAAAGTTCTGCTCCCTCAAAGCCCAGCAGTTCTCCTGTTGCGCTTGTTAGACTGGGCTGCTCGTTCCCTAGAAAACCGGGGAATTGATGACGAACGACGAAATCAGGATCGATTATTAGTTGAACCAATCCCCATTTGGCCGCTGCTTGAACGAAAGGTTCGAAGGGGAGTTCAAGATGCAGTGAGCGGGTTTGTGCGGCTCCGGCGGGAGCGCGAAATGTTCGTACGAGATCGGCGCCCATGACGACATGAGCATTGCGCTGAATGGCTGCGGCGAAGGCCGCGTCTTCCTCGTGAGCTCCTGCGTGGTGAGGGCCTCCGAAGAAGATATCGTAGACGACAGCCTTTGCCCCGAGCTGGGTGAGTCGATCGAGGGCTCGGGCGTGCAGGGCTCTTGAGAAGGGAAGGTTTTGATCCTGTCCTTGCGAAAGATAGGACTCTGAATCGAGATAGGCAATGATGACGGGGGAATCGTTCAGTCCTTCCTGGGCCCACCGACCAAAGGCGTAGGAGGAATCGTAGGCCCAATCTCTTAGTCTTTGATTGATGGGATGCTGCGATTCCCAAAGCGCTAGGCTGAGGAGGGCAAGGGCAATGCCGGAAAGGATGATTTTAATTGCCTGTTTCATGCCCGCGATTCAGGCCGAACTTGGATTCGGCGTGGGGTCTTTATCGCTGATCTTTAGCCTGAAGACAATCTCTTGTCGGCTTTGGGCGTTCTCGGGCGTTGGTAGTCCTCTGTCTGACACGAGTCGTCATGCTTCTCTGCCAGTCGGTGGAGTCTCGCCGAGACTAGAAATTAAACCGGGCAGAGACACTGATGGTTCGACCCCGAGGGAGTTCCGAGTGGAGATTGATTGGATTGAGGCGATAGTCCTGATCGAAGAGATTGAGCAATCCCAGCTGTATTTGGGCCCTGCGTTGAGGAAAGCGGTATCCGAGGTAAAGATTATGTTGCCAGAGTGCTTCATCTTTGAGTCCGGTGGCACTCGCATTGTCTTGACGATAGTGATTGGACTCCCAGCGTCCGAAGATGCCGGACGAATGATTGTACCAGAGGAAGAGATTAAGTTCCTGCATCGTTGCTTCATTCTGTTGAGATAGACTTGCGAGTCCGGGAAGGCCCTGGGGAAGTGCTGAGAATTGATCATTGAGTTCCGCATGACTGATTCGATAGCGCATTCCGGGTGCCCATGCGTTGCCGATAAGTTGATGAGCGAAGATGGAGACAGATTCCTCTTGGAAGTCGAGTTGCTGGCTGAGCGTGGTGGGCGAATCTGGAAGGGGCAGTGCTGTGCCGTTGGTCAGTGCGCCAATCCCACGAGTTCCATTTGATTTTAGGATCTCTCCGGAAATTCCTAGATAGGTCCCCGAGCGCCATGACTGATTGTAAGAGGCGTGGAACGTTTCGAACCGGCTGCCCGAGGAAAGTCCTGCGACTCCTTCCGGTATGATGGAGCGATAGCTCTGATGAAATCCTGCTACCAAGCTGGGCTCTAGGCGGACGCTATTGTCGAAGAACAAGCCGCCTAAGGATTGAGTGTAGGCTGCGCGAAACTCGCCACGCTCCCAAGGCTCAAAGGTGATTCCAATCTTTGGGGCCAGAAGATCACGGGAATCGGTTTGTTGGGAGATCGGAGCAAGATCGGTGTTCAGCGGAGCTCGAAGGTGATCGTATGAGAAACCACCGATGAGTCGGAGTTTCTCGCTAAGACTCCATTGATAGTAGGCGTAGGCATTGGCGCGGAACATGTCGGGGCTGCTTTGGTGAGGGGCGACAATTCCGGTGAGATCTCGACTAAGGAGGGCTGCTTGGTCCACGGTCCCACTTTGAATGCGGCCCCCAATGATCAAGGAGTGTGTGTCGAACTTGAGCATGTGTTGAAGCTCGGCTGAGTAGAGTGTGAAATCGCTGTCGAGTGTGAGGTCATATCCAGGGCTGGATTCGACCGCGCTTGGAACGCCGCCTGATTGGCGAAGAAAGAGGATGTTCGGATCGCTGTCTCTGAGTTGGAGGTTCTCTTCGAGGCGCGCGCCAAGAAATAGGGTCCGGCTATTCGGTGACCACTCTCGATGATAGCCAAGAAGAAGATTCGCGGGCTGTTCCGAATCGAACCGAAGGGTGTTACTTGCCTCGTTGGGGTCGTAGTAACTCTTGAGGTCGTTGCCGTCTTCTCGGCGAGTGCCGACTTGAAGATAAATGCTATCGTTCGGCGTGAGGTGATACTTCAGCTGCACAGAAGCTTGTCTGAGGTCTCGGTTTTGATTGGGCCGTTGTCCCGATTGGTCGAGATAAACCCCGTCGACCGCGTAGCTCAGCTTGCCGAGTGTGCCGAATCCTGAAGTCTGATGCTTCCACGATTGATTGCTCTGGTAGTCCAGAGTGGTATTGAGGGCAAACGGAGGGTTGGAAAAGTATTGGAGATGATCTTGTTGCGAGAGTAACTGAGAGAGATTCGCGCTTCCGATCGGTGCGAGGAGATTGGCGGTGAGTAGCTCGCTCGAACGAGCACTTTCCAGGCGTCGGTCTGAAACCAGCGTCTGCTCCCGATTCTGGAGGCTGTTGGCGAGAAAGAGGTGTCCGGAGAAGTTGGCTGGATCTTGGAGGATTGAGCGAGTTGCGAGGTAGTCGCTGACATCGGCCATTCCAGCGTCGGTATAGAGCACCGCCAGATCTGCGGAGCGCATCGCCAGATCACGGTCGAGAAGCGAGGTGGAACGGTGGACACTTAGATTGTCATTCAGGGTGATGGATTCTTCTAAGAATCGAATCGATTCGTTGATGCGGTTTGACTGGAAGGCGTGGAGGGCGGCGTAAAACGATGGGGTCGGATCAGCTGGGTCAAGAGAATGAGCGATTCCGAATTCCTTGATGGCGAGTTCTTGTTCTCCCAATTCCCCGAAGGCCTTGCCGAGGTAACTTCGAAAGAGGGAGCGTTGAGGTTCAAGAGCAGCGGCGGTTTGAAGGGCTGTGCGACCTTCTTTCTGTTCGCTTAGTCTGAGATGAGCGATCCCTCTCCCGAGCCACGCATCCCCGAGGTCGCCGTCGAGACCGATTGCTTTGTCAAAGGCTCTAAGTGCGGACCGATTATGGTTGTTTTCCAGGGCGATGAATCCAAGCAAGCTTTGGCCTTGTGCCTGCTTCGGAGATTGTTCAAGACCTCGCGTCAGGAGTCGTTGGGCTGCCTTTCGATTGGCGAATGCGAATTCTAGTTCGGCCAGCCGAATCCAACTAGCTCCGAATGCTGGTGCCATCTCGGTGGCTTTCTGAGCGGCATGCCGAGCGGCATCAAGTTGCGATTGCGATTGATGGTAATAGGAAAGGGCTAGCCACTCAGAGGCGGTTGACGGGAGCGGTATGAGTGGCATTGGCTGAAATCTGACGGCGGCGATGAGCGATCGAAACGCGTTTGCTTTCTCGGGTGCGATGGTGCTGCTCTGCAATGCCTCTTCGACTTCATGCACGTTACCGATGCTGAGCAGTAGAGCCATTTCGAAACTATTCATGGGAGCCTGGCCATCGTTGGGTGGGAGTGCCGATAAGGCCTTCGTGAGATTGCCGGCCTTGTAGTGGGCTAGCGCTGCATTGTAGCTGGCCGCCTCAGCTTGAGGGATGTTCATTTCCTCTGGCACTAAGAAGGTGGGGTAGTAGAGCGCCCATTGAATTTGGTTGATCGCGTTGATGAGCGCTGTTTTTAGGGGGCGTTCGTTCCGTGCGACTCGGATCTGCTCGCCGCTGGTGATCGACCAATCACTCTTTTCGTTGTCGCCGGTCTTGAGTGCGACCTCACCTTGGAAAACTGACAGATCCATCGTGCCTTTGTCCTCATCAACCCGGATGAGGAATTCCGTGCCGCGAATCGCCCCGCTGGCAAGGGGGGTATTAAATTCGATTTGGTTGGGCTTTTCTCGATTAAGAAAGAACAAGGCTCCACGGAGCAAGTTGAAGCCTCCGGTCTTCTTGGCTTTTGGGGCTTCAATAACGACTAGTGTGCGTTCGCGAATGCGTAGAATGCTTCGATCTGAGAGTTGAACCGTGGCTCGGCTTCTAGCGTGTGTCCTTATTTGATCGCCTGGTGTCAGGCGGAGCCCAGTCTTGGCCGTGATCCAGTTGTCGGTGCCCGCGGCTGCTATTTGGACGCTCCCTGCGATTTCAAGGATTCGAGAGACCTGAGGAGACTGGAGAGTGTTTGCTGCGGCTCCCCTAAGATTGCCGGATAGAAGCGTTGCGAGGAGGCCTAGGGCGAGAGCAAGCCAGTGAAAAATGATTCTGAGGCCGCTCGGATCGCAGCGATTCGTCAGGGCAAAACCCGGGGGCGTTCGGCGAGGTGCTGAATGGATATGGTGCTGTCTCTTATACACATCTGACGCTGCCGACGAGCGATCTAGTGTAGA
>CAJXVR010000213.1 GCA_913061285.1 uncultured Verrucomicrobiota bacterium
ACTAGATCGCTCGTCGGCAGCGTCAGATGTGTATAAGAGACAGCCCTTGGTCTATGCGAGCAAGCGCTTCATTGTGACGACGATGGCATTCGTGTATCCATGAGCCCCACTGATGGCAGTCTGTTTGACCAACTCCCAACCTTCGGCTCCAAGCACACACAATTCGTGTTCTATCGCCTCAAAATCTGTCATCAATCGAGTTTCCAAGGACTTCCACTTCATTTCGAATTTCTGCACTTTGTATTCGTATTTCATGTTTTTCGGTTTCTCTTTGTAGTCGAGATCAACCGCTTCAAGATTGAAGGCAGAGGCAAGCGCTTTCTTGGATTGCAGGGAAGCAATCCCTTCACTTTCTATCCTTTGGATGGTCCGTAGATTTAAACCCGCGGCGATCGCAAGCTCTTCTTGAGACCAAGAGCGAGCCTTTCGCAAGTCGAGGGCCAGTTCCGCATTAATCTTCATATTGAATCCAGTTGATCGTTCTCTTCCAACCGATAGGCATTCTAGGAACTTGCCAGGGACAGTGCTGCGGTATCCTTGAGACAGTTCTCCGGCAATCCTACGACAGTTTAACGACAGCAGCCAACCTTCAGATCATTTTCGGAGATTGACCTCCCGCCGATTGATGGAACACGCCTTCTGAGAAAACGCGGTCGTCAGCGATGATGGAGTCTGAGGCTAGCTAATTCTTGAGAGCAGCGGGGAGTTTCGACTTCGTGGATTCGGTTTCAATAATCACTCACTCCCTGGCTGAGCGTTCATGGCTCTCAAGCGTCAGATAGTCTGCCAACGGAATGCTGTGATAATACCAGCTTAGAAGCTCAGTTTTCCCATTCAAATGAGAGGTTCTGAGTTGAATCTCTCCTCGTTGCGCCCATTCCTTGAGCATATGGACACGAACCCGCTGGACTCCTTCGCGTTCTGAAACATTCAAAGCCACAGAAAGATCAACTGAGCCCGTTCCGTCCTTGCTTGCGACGACGAGGTAGATGGCATTCAAGGGCTTCAAGCTTCCGGTATCCGTGAGGGTCAGATTCAAGGTCACGCGTCCCGTCCCGTGTTCCGTTAGTCTGAGATCATAGAATAAGCCTAGATCTGCTTTTTTCTTCCCTAGCTGGAATCCGACAGCCCGCGCGCTAAGACAAGAGCAGAATGCGATAACAACAACGACTGAGAACAAACGAATCGATTTCATCCACCCTATAGGACAAGCGAGCAGCCAATACCTTAGAAACAAACGAGGATCCAATGGACACTCTTTCCGATCTACAACGCTTCGACTTCAGTAAAATACGCCCCTCCCGCATCGCCCGTTTCATCAAAGAGCCACGTCAGGAGTTCCGTTTTTCCTTCCGGAAGAGTGAGTTCAAAAACGACACCCAAGGAACCCGCTTGGACCACAGATTCCCTGGTTTGCCCCGCAATTTGAACCTTGGCCCGCACGGCTTCGACCGGGCGCTTCGCCTCAATCGGCCATTGTCTCAAGGTCAAGCGGTACCTTCCAGCCTTACGAACATGGACCATCCAGGGAGCCGTTACCCGAGGGAGGCGTTTGATGGCGCCGAAATTCCAAGGCGGGTTTCCCGTCTCAAGATACCAATCCTGACTACAGAGCGTGGTGGGATTCTCGGCAGGATTACCAAGGTCAATCCGCACCGGCTTCATTCTGTCTTCGACAAGGTTCCAAAAGGGTAGGTAGTGGGATCGCAGTTCATCAACCCGCGCAGGATGAAGCGCAGAAACATCCTGCCTCTGGGCCGGATCACTCTCTAGATCATAGAGCTCCTGCCCATGTACTAATCGCCATTGTTCTTTGATGACACAGGAGAACTCCCAGGGCTTTGGCGTTCTATCGAAATAGGGCCCCCCGTGAAACTGAACGATCAGATGGTCGCGATGTGGCGAAGCCTCGGGATCCTGTAACTGAGGCGAAAACGATCGCCCATCCATCTGTTCGGAAGCTGGCACCGGAATCCCACACAGAGCCGCTAAGGTCGGCAAGACATCAACATGGGCACCGAGATGAGACAGGTCCCGTCCTTGAGACAGGCCACCCTCGGGCCAGTGAATAAAGAATGGCACTCGATGCCCTCCTTCATAGACCGATGATTTCTTCCCCCGCATGCCGCTATTGAATCCATCAACGGCTTCACTGTTCAAGCGATCCTTCCCAAACGTCGCACCGTTTGCCGTGCCGTTGTCTGTCATGAACACCAGAATGGTATTCTCTGCCAGCCCCAGGGATTCCAATCGTTCTCGAAGCAGCCCAAGATTGTGATCGATATTCGCGATCATCCCCAAGAAATTCGCTCCATTATTCCAGCTCGCCATCTTTTCATAGGGAGCGCTCCATTTCGGATCTACCCGGTAGGGCCCATGAGGGGCATTCGGAGCCAAGTAGAGAAAAAATGGTTTCCGTTGATTCTCCTCGATAAAACGAAGCGCCTCAGCAAACCAAACGTCGGTGCAGTACCCCTCAAACTTCTCAAAGCGACCGTTGCGTTCATAGGTGTCATCAAAATAGTCATTCCCCCAGTAATCCGACGCCTGACCAACTCCTCCGCAACGATGCCAGACGACGTCTTGAAATCCCCGATCCTGAGGACGATGCGGGGCATTGTCTCCGAGATGCCATTTGCCAACCATTCCGGTCACGTAGCCGTTCTCGGCAAAAACGTTAGCCACGGTTCGCTCATCAGTATGCATCATCGTCCGTCCAGAGCTCGTTCGATAGGCACCGGTTCTTCCTGGAAAACGCCCAGTCATGAGCGCAGCACGGGTTGGCGTGCAAAACGGACTCACGTGAAAATTCGTTAGCCGCACGGACTCAGCGTAGAGACGATCCAGGTTTGGGGTCTTAAGAATCGGATTTCCATGACATCCCAAGTCTCCATAGCCCTGATCATCGGTCATGATCAGCACCACATTCGGTTCTTTGGCCCGCAGCTCACTCAGGTCCCAACTCAAACAAAGGACCACAAAACAAAGGAATGCTCTCATTCTACAATTTTTCTCATTCTCTCGACCGGCTCTTTCTGAGCCATGACTTGTCCACCCGCGATGGACCACGCCCGCTCACCTCAAGGAATCTGACAAAATCAGGAACAAAATCGACTCAAGAATTCCCTCCATTGCTCGTCGTGCCCAAAACAGGCGGATCCCCCAAGCAACGAGGCTCTCCCGTCAATCCCTTCGGAATCCGCTTTTGCGGGCTTGCAAAATCACATCTAGTCAGAAAGATTCGCAGTGAATTTTTGATTTTGACCAAGCATTATGAGTGAGAAAAAGTGTCGTTGGGGATTTTTGAGTGCCGCCTGGATCGGAATCAAGAATTGGCAGTCCGTAGCCCTGTCGGGGAACGGTGAGATTGTCGCCGTAGCCAGCCGCGAGCTCAGCAAGGCCAATGCCTGGATCGATGAATGCTCCGCTCACGTCCCCTTTCCAGAACGCCCTGAGGCAGTCGAGGGATATGATGAGCTCCTTGCCCGGGATGACATCGATGCCGTCTATATCCCACTCCCTACCGGAGTCAGAAAGGAATGGGTCATCAAGGCAGCAAAAGCAGGGAAACATGTCCTAAGCGAAAAACCCTGCGGGATTAACGTCAAAGACGTCGAAGAAATCGTGGCCGCCTGCCGGGAAGCGGGAGTCCAGTTCATGGACGGTGTCATGTTCATGCACAGCGGACGACTCACGGACTTGAGAAAAGCGATCGATGACGGAACAAGTTTGGGGACCCTAAAAAGAATCAACTCACAATTCAGCTTCTGCGCCCCCGACGACTTTCTCCAGGGCAATATTCGAATGCACAGTGAGCTCGAGCCTCTGGGTTGCCTGGGCGATCTAGGGTGGTACAATATCCGATTCAACCTTTGGGTGATGAACTACAAGATGCCCACCTCCGTCACTGGCAACATTTTAAGCGGCGCCTCCCGTCCAGACAGCCCAGATAAAGTGCCCACGGAGTTTTCCGGGGAAATGTTCTACGAAGATGGGGTTTCGGCGAGCTACTACTGTTCCTTCATCACGGCGATGCAACAATGGGCAAACCTCTGCGGGACCGAAGGAAACATCCACCTAGACGACTTTGTTGTCCCCTGTTTCGGTAGCGACATTGGTTTCACGATCGCGAAGATGACGAGCAACCAAGATGTCTGCGATTTCAATATGGAACGGCGCGAACAGCGCATCACCACTCAGGAATATGGCAACAGCCATCCCACCGCCCAAGAGACCTGTCTCTTTCGAAACTTTGGCGAACTCGTTCTCAACAACAAGATCGATAACCAGTGGGGCGACATCACCTTGAAGACTCAGAAAGTCATGATGGCTTGCCTTGAGTCTGCCCGGAATGGCGGCCAAGCGGTGACTCTCTAGCGAGGATTCGTCCCTGCGTCCGAGCGCCTCATAGATTGAGATCGTTCGTTCGAACCTCTCGCAGTTTGTCGCCAAGGGCGCGCTTGAAACGAGCCAGGTGATCCGCGTAGCGCGGGTCCTTGGCAAGGTTCACGTATTGACGAGGATCCTTGGCGAGATCAAAGAGTTCGACGCCCTTTGAGGCATCTTCTTCGTATTGGATGTAAGCCCAATGCTTCTCTCGCAGCAGAAATCCGTTTCGCATTGGAGCCACGCTGAAGGCCGTCTCCCGAACCTCCTTCGAGGGGTCATCCAACATTCCGGAGATGTCCTTACCCTGAAGCCGATCCTGAGCAGGAAGCCCACAGAGCTTTGAGAGTGTGGGATAAAGATCGAGTAGTTCCACCAGTGAGTCGCAGACTGCTGGCTCCTTGCCTGGAACGGAAATGATCAAGGGAACCGCGGCCGATTCATCCCGCAGACTCACCTTGGCCCAAAAATCATGTTCTCCCAGATGAAATCCGTGGTCGCTCGTAAAAATCACGATCGTCGAATCATTCAAACCGGCTGTCTCCAGCGCATCGAGGACCTTACCGACTTGCGCATCCATGTAACGCACTGAGGCATAGTAGCCTCCAACGGCCTTCTTCTGCCGACGTAAATCCATCTTCATGTTTTCACTCGTCTTATAGTTGATCCCTGCCTTCGGAATATCATCCCAATCGTTGGGATATTTCTCAGGGAGCACCATTTTCTCATAAGGAAGAAAGGGCTCATAGTAGGCTCTCGGTGAAACGAAGGGGACGTGAGGGCGAACAAAGCCAACCCCTAGAAAGAAGGGTTCATCTTTGTGCGCTTCAATCAGTGCTGCAGCTTTCACGGCTGTTCTGCCATCAGAGTGAACCAGATCATCTCCATCCGCTTCAACGACCACAAAGGTGTTTCCTCCAACGACAGGCCGGCTCCCATCTGGATTGCCTTCTAGGGTTTCACCATCTCCTGGAGCCCTCCATTCAGGACCTTGACTGTTGAAACGTTCCGTCCACGACGCCGCGTCATCGGAGCCATGTCCTCCTTCTTCAATCCCAATGGGAACGCCCATGTGAAAGATCTTGCTGACTCGGGCAGAATAATAACCGTGATTCTTGAAATGCTGAGACCAGGTCGCCCGGTTTCCAATTTGAGGCCGTGGGCTCTTATAGCCCAATACCCCAGTCGCATGGGGGTAGTAGCCGGACATGAACGATGCCCGCGAGGGACCACAGTAGGTTCCCTGACAGTAGGCCCGCGTGAAACGCGTGCCGCGATCGGCTAATCGATCGATGTTGGGCGTTTCACAGACGGTGTTTCCATAGCAGGACAGAGCCGTCGAAGTGAGATCATCTGAAATAATGAAGAGGACATTGAGCGGGCGCGCCCCCGCCGCTTCACCTTCCAGTGGACGACCAAATCCTAGAATCAACACGGCCAAGAAAGCCATCCAAAGGGAGCCAAGGCGAAAGTACATGGGACATTTGTTACCGGATCGCGTTTCAGACCGCAATAGGACAATCATTTCCCACTTTGTTCTTCTTTCCGTTTGACGGCGTCGCCTACAAAGCCTACTGTCGCCGACTCTTTCCGGGGTTCCACGGATCGGAGGTCAACCACAACACGGTTCACACAATCGATACCTTTCTCCCCTGTATTTTTGATTTCTATGTTGGATTTATTTGCGAAGCGAGCTGCTTCAGCCAGAAATGATATTCTGTCAGGACTAACGGTTGCCCTTGCATTGGTGCCAGAGGCGATTGCCTTTGCTTTCGTTGCCGGCCTGCCTCCTCACGTCGGACTCTACTCCGCTATTATCGTCGGTTTCATCACGGCAGCCTTTGGAGGCCGACCAGGAATGATCTCCGGAGCCACCGGGGCCATGGCCGTCGTCATCGTAAGCCTGGTTGCCATTCATGGGATCGGCTATCTCGTGCCTGCGGTCATTCTCTGCGGGATCCTACAGATCATCGTCGGCCTCTGCCGACTCGGTAAGTTAATCCGTCTGGTCCCACACTCCGTGATGCTGGGTTTCGTCAACGGCTTAGCGATTGTCATTGGACTTTCCCAATTGAGTAGTTTCAAGATCATCGGTGAGCAAGGGACATTGGAGTATCTCAGTGGATCGCCGCTCATTCTGATGCTGATTCTAGTGGCCTTAACCATGGCCATCATCGCCTTTCTTCCTAAACTAACCAAACTGATCCCAAGTTCTCTGGCCGCTATTTTGGTCGTTACCGGACTCAGTTGGGGGATCAATCAATTCTCCAATGATAAGCTACAAATTCCTGGCACTCAAACAGCGACGCTCACTGTCGGGGATCTCCTTCTTACCAATCTTCGCGTCCAAGCCGTCGACGAGGCTCGCGAGACAAAGATGGCAGCCGTACGCTCCGAAGCCTCAGAAAAAGCCTCTCTCATCGGTGCTCAGCTCGTCACCGTCGGCGACAGTGAGGTTTCTCCAGACTTGAGCCTCACTCCGGATGAGATCAGTGCCGCCGCTGCCACCATTACAGACGTGCCTCAGAGCGGCTTCCCGCGGCCTGTTTTCTGGCAAAGCGCCTTCACATTGGCCCCTCTCAATTGGGAAACATTTCTTATCATCCTGCCTTTCTCTCTCATCCTTGCAGGTGTGGGGCTCATCGAATCACTGATGACGCTTTCGCTCATCGACGAGATCACCGAAACTCGAGGCAGAGGCAACCGCGAGTGCGTTGGCCAAGGCCTTGCCAATATGGTCTGTGGGCTTTTCGGAGGCATGGGCGGCTGTGCCATGATTGGGCAGTCCTTGATTAACGTGAACTCTGGAGGCCGTGGTCGACTTTCTGGAATCATGGCAGCGATCTCGCTCTTGATCTTCGTCGTCGCGCTCAGTTCATTCATCATGATCATCCCAATTGCTGCCCTCGTTGGCGTCATGTTCATGGTCGTGATCGGGACCTTCGAATGGTCGAGCCTCCATACCTGGAAGAAAATCCCTAAGTCCGATCTCCTTGTCATGGTCTTAGTCGCAGGTTACACCGTGCTCTTTCACAACCTCGCCATGGCGGTCATTCTCGGGGTTGTCGTCCAGGCACTCGTTTTTGCTTGGAAACATGCCACTCATCTCTTTGCCGACAAGCAAACGAATGAGTTCGGCTCACGAATCTATCAACTGCACGGCCCCGTGTTCTTTGCCTCGATCACAAGTTTCAACAGCCTGTTTGATCCCGCCAATGATCCTGACGATGTGGTGATCGATTTCTACTATTCACGGGTCTATGACCAATCAGGCCTCGAGGCGATCAACAAACTCTCCGAGAAGTACCGCAGTCTCAACAAGCGCCTCCACCTCCGCCATCTGTCGATTGAATGCCAACAGCTCCTTGACCGAGCCGATGATATCGTCGAGTTGAATGTCTCAGAGGATCCGCATTATCACGTTGCAACAGACCGGCTCGGATAGCCCATCGTCCTTTCTCATCCCGACAAACCGGAGCCAGTTTCTCGCACCCTCTGACGATGGCGTCAGAGGCGTTTCTTGAACAGGCGGGTCCGCTTAGAGGTCTACGAAGGGAAATGGATCAAAGACTACCATGAGAGCGTTCCTTATTCTTTCCCTGCTACTGGCCACACAGCTTGCTGCCCGGCCGGCCGAGATCCTCGGCCCGCAGATTGCAAAAAGCGCCTTCAAACAAATTGGTATCACCACTGGCTACGATCCTAGCTATCGATCTCTTGCCTATCCTGGCGGTGATGTCCCCAAAGAAACCGGTGTTTGCACGGACGTCGTCGTTCGCTCTCTAAGAGCCATTGGAATCGATCTTCAAAAAGCCGTTCACGAAGACATGGCCAAGAACTTCGCTCGCTATCCGCAGCAATGGGGTCTCAAGCGACCCGACAAGAACATCGACCATCGGCGGGTTCCGAATCTCATGACCTACTTTAAAAGGCACCACCAGAGCCTCTCAAAGTTCAAAGATTCAAAGACCTTTCGCCCAGGAGATATTGTGGCCTGGAAGCTTACTGGGGGAAGACTGCACATCGGAATTGTCTCGGAACGCCGTAGCTCTGGTGTCCCATGGATTATTCACAACATTGGCAGCGGGACAAACGAAGAGAACCTCCTGCATCAATTCGACATCATTGGGCACTACCGGGTGCGAGGCAAAACCAGGTAGCGTCTTTCCGAGCTCAGGGTTTCGACTGGGAGGGATCATCATCCCAATCATTCAGCCCCATCTGTACCGAGGGAAGATTTCGATCGTTCAAATAGCCGAGAATTTCACCCACCAAATAGATCGAACCGCATACGACAAGAAACGCCTCCTCGTTCATGGCCGCCTCAAGGGCCTCCTTACCATTCTCAAAACAGCTCACCGGTAGATCGGCGTCGAGATTCTTGATTGCTTTCTTAAGGGCCTCCGGCCTCAAGGTGCGCCCACTGGCCACCGGAGTCAGATAGAACTGACTCGCAAAGGGAAGCAATCGGGTCAACCATCGATCGATCCCCTTATCCTCCAAAACACCCATTAGAATCGCCACTGGCTGGGCTGGTTTCAGTCGATCAAGATAACGGCACAAGGCAGCGATACTCGGTTCATTGTGGGCGCCGTCCAAGAGGATCACCTGTCGGCCACGCTCAATCACCTGAAGTCGTCCCGGCCAATCCACGCTGGCAAGCCCTTGGCGCATGGCACCTTCCGAGACCGGAAAGACACGGTTTAACAAGCCCACAGACTGAAGCGCCAGAGCCGCATTTTGTCGCTGATGCTCCCCCACAAGATTCACTTCAAACGCCCCGACACAAGGCTGGATATCCTCTCGCTTGATCCCGATGAGAGGACTCCCAACCTCAGCCGCATGGGCTCGAATCACCTGCAGCGCATCACAATCCATCACACCATGAATGGAAGGAATCTGCGGCTTGATAATTCCAGCCTTCTCAGCGGCAATCTCCACGATCGTATCGCCGAGCCACTTCTGATGATCCAGGGCCACGTTGGTAATCACACTCAACTGAGGGGGGACAATGTTGGTGGCATCCAGTCGCCCACCCATTCCCGTTTCCCAGATCACCATTTCACAGCCCTGATCACGGAAATGAAGCAGTGCCATCACAACGACCACTTCAAAAAACGTCGGATGCTGATCTTTCGGAAACGATCGCAGCGCGTCACGGATCTGATTCACGAGCGCCAACAAACAGTCATCAGAAATCAGCTCACGGTTCACCTGGATCCGCTCCCCAAACTGAATGAGGTGAGGGGAGGTAAACAAACCGACCCGGTATCCTGCAGACCGGTAGATGCTTTCAAGCATCGCACAAACCGATCCCTTGCCATTGGTGCCCGCAACATGAATGAAGTTGAGAGAGTCTTGGGGGGAGCCGAAATAGCTTGCCAGACGGAGAGGATTCTCCAATCCCAACTTCGTTCCGAAGAGCCGAAGTTCATAAAGATAATCGATCGCCTCAGCGACCGACTTCAGACTAGCAGGCTGCGCGCTCATCTAGAAAAGCAAATCCATGTCACAGCTGATCATTCGTCTCAGGCATGAAGCCTCGCTAGCGACGAAGCCTCCACTGCCATCAGGCCTCTAGCGCGGGACGAGTAGAGCTCACGAGAGTCTCGGACCCAGCGGGATTGATGAGCACCGTCGCCAACACGTGCCGGACTAGGAACGCCGATCCATGGCTGCATGGCAGGCAGCAATAAATCCCCGGAACAGGGGATGACTGGCACTCGGTTTACTCAGAAACTCTGGGTGGTACTGGCAGGCAATAAAGAAAGGGTGTTCCTTAAGTTCCACCAGCTCAACCAACTTTCCATCCGTCGTCGTTCCGGCAATCACCATCCCGGCCGTTTCGAACTGATCTCGGTAATTATTATTGAACTCAAAGCGATGGCGATGGCGTTCAGAAATTACCGACGCCCCGTAGAGTTCGGCACTTTTTGTCTCCGGCGCTATCTGACAATCCTGCGCTCCAAGCCTCATCGTCCCACCCTTGAGTGTGACGTCAAATTGTTCATCCATCAATGCGATCACCGGATGCTTGGTTTCCGGATCGAATTCGAGTGAATGAGCACCTTCAAGCCCTAGAACGTTACGAGCATACTCAATCGTAGCCACCTGCATACCGAGGCAGAGACCAAAGTAGGGTACGCTATTCTCGCGAGCGTATTGAACTGCCAGGATCTTTCCTTCAACACCGCGCTCTCCGAATCCACCAGGCACGAGAATGCCCGCCAAGCCCTTGAGGTAAGTTTCAGCCCCTTCCTTTTCGATATCCTCTGCATCGATCTTCTCAATCTCAATACCGCAATCATTGGCAATTCCAGCATGAATGATCGACTCATAGACGGACTTGTACGCATCATTCAGTTCGACATACTTACCGACAACGCCAATTCGAACCTGATTCCTCGGCGCGATGAGTTTGCGAATAATCTCCTGCCAATGCTCCATGTCAGCCGGCGGAACGTCTAATCCAAAGTGGTCGCAAACCAAATCATCCATTCGCTCTCGCTGCAACATCAGCGGAACCTCGTAGATCGAATGATCAACATCCTTTTCCTCAATCACGGCTTCAACCGGCACATTACAGAAGAGCGACATCTTCCGGCGCAGCTCTTTGTTAATTGGCTTTTCACAGCGGCACACCAAAATATTCGGCGCCAATCCTATCTCCCGCATCTTGGCGACGGATTGCTGGGTTGGCTTCGTCTTGAGCTCGCCGGCCGCATTGATGAAGGGCACGAAAGTCACATGGACAAAGGCCGCATTGCGTGGTCCCACATCGAGTGCAAACTCACGAATCGCCTCCAAGAAGGGAAGCCCTTCGATATCACCCGTCGTCCCACCAATTTCAGTGATCACGATATCGGCACCCGATGCCTCGGCAAGATCTCGAATTCGGTTCTGAATCTCATCGGTAACGTGCGGAATCACCTGAACGGTTTTCCCCAAGTAATCACCGCGCCGTTCTTTATCTAAAACTTCCTGATAGACCTGTCCGCTCGTTAGGTTATTGAAGCGAGTCAATTTGGTATTCGTAAATCGTTCGTAATGTCCCAAGTCGAGATCCGTCTCAGCCCCATCATCGAGAACATAGACTTCACCATGCTGAAACGGGCTCATCGTCCCAGGATCTACATTGAGGTAGGGATCGAATTTTTGCAGCGCCACTTTGAGGCCGCGATTCTCAAGCAAGGTCCCTAGAGCGGCAGCAGTTAGACCCTTACCAAGCGAGCTGACGACACCGCCAGTAACAAAGATGTATTTGACGTCTTTAGACACAGATTTGATTAACTTACCGAATGATGATTGGACGCCTTCAACAAGGATTCGACCTTGGAAACATCGTCAGGGACGTCGACTCCGATACTCTCGTAGTCGACTTGAAAGACTTGAATAGGGATATCGTTCTCTAGTGCTCGCAGCTGTTCGAGACGCTCAACCTTTTCTAATGCGGACTCGGGCAAGGCCACCAACTGCTGAAGCGTCGCCGTTTGATAGCCATAAATTCCCAAATGTTTCAGGAAGGGATAACAAGCCAACTGAGACTCGGGAGCCTCCGTCGAATGATCCCGTAAGAACGGGATCGTACGCCGTGAAAACAGCAGCGCTCTCCCTGAGTTGCTTACAACGGCCTTCGTGACATTAGGATTGTCATAATCAGAGACGTCAGTGATTGCTTTGGCGGCCGTGGTCATTGGGGCCTCGTTAAGCCCTCTCGCGACCGTATCAATGACGGTGGGATCAATCAGGGGCTCGTCCCCTTGGATATTCACCACACCATCACAGTCCAACTTAGCAGCGACTTCGGCAACCCGATCAGTACCACTCGGATGATCCGATCCCGTCATTTCGACCCGGCAGAAGGGCTTCACGGCATCATATATACGCTGATCATCTGTCGCGACCACAGCGTCAGCCAAGAGACTCGCCTTCTCACATTGCTCGACGACCCGCTGGATCAACGACTTTCCCGCAATCGACACCAAAGGCTTCCCGGGAAAGCGGGAAGAGGCAAAGCGTGCAGGGATGATTCCAACAATTCTCATCTAAGCCTGAATAGGATAAATTTATGACCTTCTCGTAGGACCTATTAAAGGAACTGTAGATTACCAGAACTGCGGAAGACCGCAAGTGAAGGTTGTCGAAGAATCGCAACAAAACGAATTCATCCCCCGACTCCCCCTGAAAGGAACCCACAAAAGAAGGGCAGGCGCCCTTTCCAGACGCCTGCCCTCTACTGAGAACCAGGTAAATGGTTGAGAACCGAAAGGCCGCTAATTGGAACCGTCCAGCAGCTCGATGAAACTCTCCGTCTCCGCAATCGAGGAATTCATATCAGATATCAATTGTCCAATCTCTTGTTCGATATTGAGGGCCTCATCCTTCAACGACCCAATGGCTTGGGCATTCAAGTTATGCTTGAGATAGAGGACATAGTCTTTCATCTGCGAGAGTACCGGAGGCATACTCGCCTCGGCCCGCACCAGGGACGAATAGAGCTTCTGATATCGGGTTTGCGTTTGCATCAACTTCGAACGGCTATTCCGCTTCAAGGTGGGACTGTTAATCTCTTCGATTTCACTCTCCCATTCGGTGAACAAATCGCCCGCCAATTGCTCGACTTTCTCGATTCGTCCTGTCACGTCGTCAGCCATCGAGACACTCCGTTCGTAGTTGTCCTTGAAGGCGTTGTAACGCTGCTGCAATTCTCCCCCGTCCGCACCAGTCAGTTCCTGCAACTGCGTCAAGGTATCCTTGAACTGCTCGCTGGCTTCCTTCTGTTCGGTATTGGCATCATTCAGCGATTGCTTGAGCAGATCGCGTTTGTGCTTACCAAAGCTCTCCATGACGGCGTAATACGACGTCCGACAGCCCGTTCCGGCCAGGATTGTGAGAGCTAGGAACGTCATCCAGACGACGGATAGTCGCACTGGGCTTTGGAATTTATTCGAAGTGATTGCGTTCGCCATGGTCTCACCAAAGATGCTTAAAATTTGTAACCAATGCCCGTCACCAAACGGAGATCGTTCGATTTCCGGCCCGGAGCGGGCTCATTATCATAATTGTCTTGCAACGAAACACGAAGACTCATTTTCTCCGTCAGATCCGATTCGACACCGATTTCTGCGACCAAGAGGAAATTGCCAAAATCTTCCACTTGAGGCGTGTATTCCACAGACTGCCAGAGCCGAGCTCGATCACTGATCTTGTATTCAAAACGTTCTCCCGCTCTGAGCGTCAGATAATCATCCTCGCCGCTGCCAAGCTTCTCAAAGATATAACCGGGACCCACTTCAGCACTGAGGCTCATCTTCTCATTCCTGACGAAGTAGTAACCATAACCAGCACTGAGACTCAGTCGATATTCGACATCGGCGACAGAATCATGAAGCAGATCTGTCTTCCCGAAGAAATAGGAATCGGACTCACCGATCAGCCGGTTGTATTGCACCGTGCCGCGCAACACTTCGTTATTCTTAACACTCTCAACTTCGCCATAGCTACCGTTGATTCCCGCGGAAAGCTCGTGCACTTCCCATTTCTTCAAGCTCAACAAGCTCGCTGTCGCCAGGACAGTATCACTGTTACCCTGGGTTAAGGTGAAGCCAAAGGCGGCGGAGGTTTCCCACTTTGGTTTTTCTTCCACGGCGGCAGCATCGGCCGCTGATACCGGTGAATAGGTGAGACTAGAGATCAGTGCAAGGGCGGCTAGGCGCACCGTTTGTTTGAGTAATTTCTTTCGACTCATAGTAGATAGATTAAAAATATCGTGACGATTAGGGGTTTACTGACGTTCGAAGGCCCGAAAAATTCAGCGCTTACTCTTTAGGATCCTCAGTCGAAGAGGTCTCTTGGCTACTCAAAGCCTTTTCAATTCGCTTGAGAAACATATCAACGGCCTGCTCTTCTTTCTCACCCAGTTCCATCGAATCCAGCTTGCGGAGCGTCTGAATCGCCCCAACATATCGCTCTTCGGTGAACCTGTCTCTTATACACATCTCCGAGCCCACGAGACCTCTCTACATCTCGT
>CAJXVR010000214.1 GCA_913061285.1 uncultured Verrucomicrobiota bacterium
TCTACACTAGATCGCTCGTCGGCAGCGTCAGATGTGTATAAGAGACAGATACGGAGGCCAACATCGTGCGTCACGGCTTGGTCCTTCGTCGCACTCATGTGGCACGTGGCGCAGGTTGCGGAGGCATTGTAATCCTCACCGACGACCCATTTTTCGTTGTCGAGCGCCATCTTTGCAATGTTGGCGTAGTAGGCAATGCCGTGTTTGGATTCATTGAATATTTCCATTTGAGGGTGGTCGGGGCCCATATGGCATTTGCCGCAGGTATCGGGAGTTCGCGCCTGGGCTGCCGAGAATTCGTGACGTGAATGACAGGCTGTACACGAGCCTTCCGAGCCATCGGGGTTGATTCGACCAATTCCTGTGTTCGGCCACGTCGCAGGGTCGAGTCGACCTGAGGGGAGTACCTGCACTTCGGAACCGTGGCATTGCCAACAGCCATTGACTGCAGCGGCTGAATTGCCGTGAGGGAAGCCTGGGGTGATGAAGGCATTGTTCCCTTCGACCACCTCAGCAAGGGTATTGTCGAGTGATCCGAGAATACGGCCTGCTTTCGCATGGTGAGATTCGTTGAACTCTTTGACTTCGTGCTCATGACAGCGAGCACAGTCGCGAGGTGAGACGATGGTAGAAATGAATTTTCCGTAGTGCTCGAAGGCGTCGTTGTCGTCTTCGTTGGCATGATGGCACTCGAAGCATCCCACGTTGGCTCGAAAGTGTTTTGAGGAACCCCACTGCTCATAAACGGAGGGGCTCTCCATCTTGTGACAGCTTGCGCAGACCTTGCTTTCAACGGAAGGTTTCGCGGGAGCGAACGCTGCCTCGCTCGAGTAGCTCGCGAGGAAGAGCACAGAAAGGATGGGGAGTCGTCTATAGAGGTGCTTGATTACTTTCATAGCCTTGGTTCAGGGATTCTCTGGGATTGCTTCATTCGGACCGGCCTTTAGTTCTCCATTCATGATCGGGATAGCAACATGGAGCATCCACGAGTACATCAGGATTCCGAATGCCCAGATGCCGAGGCAGATAAACGTTTCGTTCCAGGATGGTTGATACTCGACGATTTGTCCCAAGGGCGTGGGGATGAATCCAGGGACAATCAGTCCCATGCCTTTTTCAATCCAGATTCCAACGATGAGGGCGATGCACGCTGCATCCAGGAGCCAAAGTCGATTTGCTCCGGGAGAGATGAGTACGCAGAGCGCGAAGACATTGAGTCCTAAGGCCGTCCAAATCCAAGGAACCAAGCGATCGTGGCCGTGAAGACCGAACCAGAGATACTTGGCGGAGACACTATGGTAGGTGCCAGAATAGAATTCTACGAAAAGCTCACATCCCAAAAGAAAGAGGCTGATGAGCAACGCGATGGTCGTGATGCGACGGAGCAGCTGGAGCGGTTCGTTCCCGATCCAGAAGCCTGTCACACGACGGATGATTTGAAAGGTGAGTATGAGCAAGGCTGGGCCGGCAGCGAAGGCCGAAGCCAAGAATCGAGGCGCTACGATCGGGTGATTCCAAAAGGGTCTGCCTGCAAGCCCCACGTAGAGAAAGGCGGTGACGGTGTGAATGCTAATGGCCCAGAAGATCGCGACAAAGACGAAGGGGATGTAGAATTTCTTGCTGGGAGTTCTCCCAAGATACTTCATGTAAAGGAGGTAGCCGCAGATATGAAGATTGAGGATGAGATAGCCGTTGAGGACGATGACATCCCAGCTGAGCATCGAGATCGGCCAGTTCATCCGTCCAAAGGGGGGCATGAGATGGAGAAAACGGTCGGGACGACCGAGGTCGACGGTGACAAAGAGGAGGCACATTGTAATCACCGCGATGGCCATTAGCTCTCCGAAGAGGACGACCTCGTGCATCGACTCGATCTTGTAGACATAGGCCGGAATAACCAGCATCACCGCAGCCGCAGCAACGCCGACGAGAAACGTAAAGTTTGCAATATAGGCGCCCCAGGAGACTTGATTCGTCATGCCGGTCGTTTGAAGCCCTTCGACGAGTTGTTCTGCCCAGGCGTGCACTCCGATCAGTGAAATCAGGCTCAGAAAACCCATCCACAGGTAAAAACGCCAACTGCCTTCCCAAGAAAGGCACCAGATCTTGACGAGGAACTGAAAGTATTGACGAATGTGGGACATGGGGGTGGATTAATCGAAAAAGTAATAAAACTTCGGTGTTGTCCCTGCGTCCTCCTTGAGAATGTAGACGCGTTTGTTCTTCAGGATGTAGTTGATTTCGCTGTCTGGATCCAAGAGGTTGCCGAAAACGCGGGCACCCGTTGGGCAAACCTCCAAACAGGCTGGGTATTTTCCTTCCCGTGTGCGATGTAAGCAGAAGGTGCACTTTTCAACGACTCCTTGAGGCCGAATCCGATTACTTAGGTAATTTTGGTTGGGATTAACCGATTCAGGGGGCAAGCTTGGCTTCTTCCAATTGAAGCGTCGCGCGTCGTAGGGGCATGCGGCCATGCAGTAGCGACAGCCGATACACCAATTGTAGTCCACCACGACCACTCCATCCGGTTCCATCCATGTTGCTTCGACTGGACATGCTTTAGTGCACGGAGAGTCTTGGCACTGGTGGCATTGTACTGGCATGTAGTATTTATCTTTTTTAGGAACCTCACCGTCGTAATATTGATCCGATTCCTCAACATTGATCGAGCCTTTGTCGAGCTCTAGTACTCGAATATAGGACATTTCAATGTCGTCTTCGCTCTCTCGGGATTGATTGTTCTCAGCGAGGCATGCGTGCGCGCAACGTCGACATCCTACGCACTTTGACAAGCTAAGGGCGTAGGCGAATTGAACGCCCTCGCGGGCTTTGGTATCGTTGATGTTTGAGGCGACGCCGTAGTCCTCGTTGCTTTGTTTTTCCAGCTTGCGCAGGATCCTCGACATTTCCTCGGCACTAAGCTCCTGATAGTGTTTTTGCAGGAGATCGCTTAGTGAGATATCGCCCCGCTCGAGGGAAAGAAGGGGTTTCAGGGCGGTGACAAGACCAGCGATACCAGCCATGGTGGCTCCGGTGCCTTTGAGGAAGGTGCGCCGTGTGACCTGATGGTTGCTTTCGTTCGAAGCGGTCAATGCTTGGGGTTCCCTTCGTGTTGGGTGTTTTCTGAGCTCGATCGCGCCGCTCGCTTTGGATAGGTCGGCGCCGGAAGGCTTTGCAGCATGGGAAACTTAGGATGGTGAGGATCGTGGCATTGGATACACGTGAGTTTCTGCTGCCGTCCAAGGCTTGTATCCCAGTAACCGTTCGGGCGTCCGTGGGCTCCCGCTTTCCAATCTCGATGGACGGTGCCGTGGCAACGCGCACAAAGGGCGACGACTTCTGATTCCGCGATCTCGGATCCGTCATCGTGCTTGAAAGCGTTCCGATTGGTAGGATGGTGGCAGTTGAGGCAAAACTTGTTGTTTCCATGGGCCAGCTTGACGCTCTTGTGTTCAACCCACAGACGATTGGTCGACCAGGACGCCGTGAGGGATTTGTGGCACTCCATGCAATCGTACTTCCATCCTAGTTTGATGAGATCAAGCCCCTTGGTCGTCCTTGGGGGCGTCTTCTTTAGATGGGAATCCGATGATGTGATCGCCGGAAGATCAGGCGGCTGACTGGGCTTGTTCGGCCTCTTTTTTGAAGAGGGCGGAGCCGCTCCTTGGGTGAACGAAGCGAGAAAGCCGGAGAATAATACAAGGAGCGCAGCGAGGGCGCCAATTCCTGGCTTGCTTGGGGATGACACTCGAGCAGGTTACCCTTCTTTAGGGGGGATTACTGCCAGTCGATTGGTAATGTTTTACCGATTCTTGTTCTGTTGTTCCTCCTTGCGAAGGAGCTTAGACTCGTGTTAATCGAACGATATGCGAGCGAAAGGGTCCGTTTATATCGCCACGAGTCTCGATGGTTTCATTGCAAAGGAGGATGGAGGTTTGGATTGGCTTGATGCCGCCTCCGAAACAGTTCGTGAGGGCGAGGATTGCGGGTATGCGGAATTCTTTAATTCGATTGACGTCCTAGTGATGGGCCGCAAGACCTACGAGAAGGTCTTGTCCTTTGGTGCTTGGCCCTACGGTGACAAGAGGGTTGTAGTGATGAGTCAGCGTCCAATCGATTTTCAAGACCGAGATGAGGATTCTGACCTCGTTCCGGCCTGCGTGACTCGATCCTCTGAAAATCCAACCACGCTTGTCGCAAGGCTCACAGCGGAAGGGGCGAAGCATCTCTATGTGGATGGCGGGCAAACGATTCAGCGCTTCCTCGCCGCAGACTTGATTGATGAGATGACGATAACGGTGATTCCTATTCTGCTAGGCAAGGGGATTCCTTTGTTCTCCTCCTGCGGAAGAGAAATCCCGCTGACTCATCTGTCGACTCAGTCTTACGACTGGGGCTTTGTGCAATCTCGGTATGCCGTCGGTTCGCTGGAGGGTGAAATTGAGTGAGTGTCTAACTCACTCAATTGGTTCCTAGCTCTCCGCTCTTCTCTGGGACTGATCGTTTGTTGGACGTCTATAGGCCTAAGCTCGTGAGCTTGGATTCGATAGCCGCTGCCCATCGGGAATAGCCTGTTTCACTAAGGTGGAGGAGATCGGGCATGATTTCCTGAGACAAGGTGCCGTCTGGCTCGACTAAGGAATCGCCGATATCAAGGAAGTGGATCTTCTCGCCGTCGTGGTATCGTCGAATGAGTTGATTGATTGCAATGTTATTGAGCCGCTTTTCATCAAGAGCATCTTTCCCTCGTGGGAAAATCCCGAGGAGCAAGATCTGCGTGTTTGGGGTTTTGGATTGGATAATGTCGAGGATTGATTTGACGCCTGCTGCGACCTCGCTGGGAGTTTGGAGGAAGTGTCCCGTATTGTTAGTGCCGATCATCACCACTGCGACCTTGGGTTTGACGTTGCTCAGATTGCCACGGCTGAGGCGCCAAATCACATGCTCTGTTCGATCGCCTCCGAATCCAAGGTTAATGGCATTTCGATTGCCATAGAATTGTTCCCAGACCTTCTTTCCCTTGCCCTCCCATCCTTGAGTGATGGAGTCTCCAATAAAGGCGAGGTCATAGCCGCCTTGGCGTGCCATTTGATTGGTCTTTTGGTTTCGTTGCTTCCACCAATTTTCGTCGCCTCGCGTCATCGGGATGGTGGCGGGGTTGACGTCATAGTAACTCCTTAGGTCGCGGTATCGTTTTTGAAGACCTCGCAGGATAGGCCGGTAGGCTTCGTCTTGATGGACGCTGCGCATCTCGTTGGGATCGGTCAGGAGGTCAAACAATTGCCATTGTCGTCCCCGTGGGAAGAACATGGCTTTGTAGCGTTGTGTTCGGATGCCATCATGAATCGGCACTTCGTGAACGGCATCGTTTTCGTAGTAGGCATAGTAGATGGCATCCCGCCATCCTGAGGGAGCTTTGGAATTGTTCTTGAAGACTGGGATAAGACTCCTGCCTTGGATATCGCTGGGAATATCAGCCCCGGCTGCCTCTAGAAAGGTGGGAGCGTAGTCGATGTTCTGAATCAAGGCGGATGATTGAGTCCCAGGCTGAATCACCCCTGGCCATCGAACGACGAAAGGCATCTTGAGTGATTCTTCGAACATCCATCGTTTATCATACCAGCCATGTTCTCCGAGGTAGAATCCTTGATCGGAGGAGTAAATGACGATGGTGTTCTCGGTGAGATTGTTCTCATCCAAATAGTTCAATACGCGAGCAACGTTCTCGTCCAGTGCTGCGATGGTGCGGAGATAGTCTTTAATATATCGCTGATACTTCCATCGAAGAATCTCCTTATCGGACAGTTCGCCTGCCTTCATTTTTGCTAAGAAGGCCTGGTTTTCGGGTTCATATTGCTTGTCCCATGCTGCCTTTTGTGTGGCGTTCATTCGCTGGTATTCACGATTGTTGATGTTGGATTGAAAGGAAGCGGGGTATTGATTTTCACCATGCAGTTTGGCGTCATGTCCCCAATAGAAATGATTCTTAATCGACATTTCGTTCTCCTTTAGAAGGGGCGTGCGTCCAGCGAAGTCGTCGAAGAGGGACTCGGGTTCAGGGACATCTTTGCCATCAAACATTGAAAAATGGCGAGGGGCGGGGGACCAATTGCGATGGGGCGCTTTGTGTTGGCACATGAGAACAAAGGGCTTCGATTTATCGCGGTCTTCATCCAACCATTTGATGGCTCGATCGGTAATGATGTCGGTGCAATAACCGGTGTATCGCTTTCTTGATCCATCCATCTGCAGGAGATCCGGGTTGTAGTAGTTTCCCTGTCCGGGAAGGACTTCCCAGTAGTGAAAGCCGGTAGGATTGGAGCCTAAGTGCCACTTCCCAACGAGCGCGGTTTGGTATCCACTCTGTTGCAAGATTTTGGGAAAGGTAGGTTGGCCGCCATCGAACTGTTCTCCGTTACGGCGAAAGCCGTTGATGTGGCTGTGCTTTCCGGTGAGGATACAGGCTCTCGACGGGCCGCAGATTGAATTCGCACAGAAGGAATTGACAAAGACCGCTCCTTCCCTAGCGATGCGGTCAATGCCCGGCGTCTTGTTGCTCTTGGAGCCGTAGGCGCTGATGGCTTGGACAGCGTGATCATCGGAGAAGAGGAAGACAATATTGGGTTGCTTGCCGGTGGAAGCAGCAGCGCTACTGTAAAGCGTGAGGATGATGAAGAGTGTTGCCCAGCGCGAGAAGAATGATTGGGGGTGCATATGGGAAAAGGATGACCCCTGGGCGCCTCGCGTCAAGCCTGAGCTCTTGGAGGATTTTGGCTCGTAGCGATGCTTTGTTGCCACCCGCTGCTTCTCTATTTGTGGGGAACTATCGCTCCTCTGTCCTGCCTTCTCAGGTGGCCGAGAATGTCGAGGATTATCCGTGCCCTGTGGGCGAGCATCGACTACAACTCTGGCGACAGGGCAGGTTCTTTAGGGAGAGGACGGTCTGTGTATTGGGAACAAAATAATGAGTGAATCGAACCTAGCGTTTTTTGATAGTCATGCGCATTTGGATTTTCCTGATTTTGAGAAGGATCTCGAAGCGCTGGTTGAGCGAGCTGAAGCGGCTGGAATTCAGCGGATGATTACCATCGGGACGGATCTCGAAAGCAGTGCTCAGTCACTTGCCTTGGCGGATCGCTTTGACTCGGTCTTTGCCGTGGTAGGATGGCATCCCTGCACGGCGCTTGAAGCCCCCGAGGATATTCGGGCTGAGTTGCGGCAAATGGCCACTCATAAAAAAGTCGTCGCGATTGGTGAAACGGGACTCGATTACCACCATCTACCCAGTGAGGATCCAGAGAAGTCGGCTGCCGATGATGGGCGATACCGGGCAGCTCAGGCCCGTATTTTTGAACAACAACTGGAAGTAGCGGCCGAGGCAGGGCTCAACGTTGTCGTGCACCAGCGAGATGCCTACGTGGATACGATTAAGCAATGGCGACCCTTTGCTAAGCGAGGCGTCAGGGCCGTGTTTCATTGTTTCGTAGGATCGGTAGCCGAAATGGAAGAGGTCGTAGGTATGGGGGGGCTGGTGAGTTATACCGGTATCGTGACGTTCAAGAATGCGGAATCGGTAAGGGAGACGCTGACGGCTACGCCGATTGATCGATTCATGCTTGAGACCGACTGTCCGTATCTCGCTCCGGTACCGTTTCGAGGTAAGCGATGTGAGCCGTCCTATGTTCGAGAAATTGCGACGCGAGTGGCCGAGGTTAAACAGGTCGATTTGGAGTCCCTGTCGAACGCGACCAATACAACAGCTCGAGCGTTTTTTCACGGACTGTCATGACAAGGGAGGGAGCCTCTCGAACGAGGCTCTCCGGGAATGTCATTCATTTGGGCTCTCCGGCCTTAGCCTGAGAGTCTGAGAGGGCCCGGGGCCAATCTTGACTTTTTGCGTTTTTTGGTGTCTACTCTTCCCACGCTTGACCAAGCGTGATGCGGCTAGAAAAGGATACTTAGTGAAATTTAAAATCGGTTCGTTGGCACTGTTGGTTTCAATTCAAACCTGGGCAGTGACCAATCTCGAACGCTATGATGTTAACAAGGCCGTTGACTACACTCAGACAAGCGCTGCGGCTCCAACGATTCACACGAGCTTTCAATTGGAAGCCTTTATTCAACCGGTAAGCGCTACTGGCTCGCCAGCTCTTGATAGTGCCGGTGCGACAATCACCCATTCGGGAGGCACCGTGACCTCCATGAATTTTGATGCCACCGCCAAGCAATACTCCTTTCAACACAGTTTTAGCACCCAGGCAGGTTTAGATGCCGTTTATCAGAATGGTATCTATGACTTCGCCTTTTCGACGCTGGCTCCTGCGACTTTTAATCCATCGCTCAATCTGACCGGGGATAACTACCCTTCTTTGTCTGGGGGGGGCAGTACCGTATTTCACCGGCCTTTTCGCGACCGATTTTTCGGGACCCAGTCTTCAGGTTGATAATTCATCAGCCTACACCTTCAATTGGAATTCGTTCACTACGGCAACGTTGAATCCGGATGAATATGTCTTCCAGGTTTCTGAGGTGAGCACAGGGAATCCTGTCGCTTTCCAAATATTTCAATCGGCAACAACGAGCCATACGATTGGTGCTGGAACCTTGGCTTCAGGGACAGACTATATTGCTCAGATCTGGCATCGCGATGTGAACGTTCATGACACAACCACGCTAGGCGCCCCAACGGTAGGGCAGTCTAGTTATATTTCACGAACGACCCTTCAACTGACCTCAGTGCCCGAACCTTCATCAACGGCGATTGTTTATGGGGGGGCTGCGTTGGTGGCGATCCTATGGGGTCGCCGACGGGCGGCATTGGCTGGGGTAGTCGAGGGGGATTAGTGATGAGCACGATGTTCCCCTGACATGTTATCTATGGAATAGATCAGCGCTTTTCGGTGTCCTATGTCGATGAGTTTTGAGATTCAGCGGGTATTTGGCCTGATCGTAGGCCTCGTTTGTATGATGGCTGCCTCCGCTAGCGATCAGCTGGGGACGACGATTGTGCGTGGGGTGGATCATTTTGAGTTTACCTATCGGATTGAGATTCCAGCGCTTAGGGAATCGGGGCGACTGTGGATTCCTGTTGCCCAGTCTGGACCGTTTCAAGAGGTCGAACTGATGGGGGTGACGAGCCGTAAGCCGTGGGAGTTCATTGAAGATAAGGATTTTGGGAATCGAGTGCTCACGATGAGTGTCTCGCCCGGCGACTCTCAATCTTCGATCTTGCTAAAGTATCGTGTTCGCCGTCTTGAGAAGGGAGACTACAAGGCGGCGATCGAGGAGGATATTGATCGGCACCTACTCCCTGAACGTCTGGTTCCCAACAACGCTGTGTTGGGACGAATCGGTCAGCAACAAATAGCAACGGCGAGGTCTGAGCGTGAAAAAGGAAAAGCGCTCTTTGAGCACGTGGTGGCTCGGATGGCTTATGACAAGACTGGTGAAGGTTGGGGGCGGGGCGACGCGATGCATGCCTGCGATATTGGGCGTGGTAATTGTACCGATTACCACGCTTATTTTATAGCGCTGGCTCGATCACAAGGGCTCGCGGCCCGGTTTGCGATCGGATTTAGCATTCCCGCCGCCGCTGATTCCGGGGCGCTCCAGGGCTACCATTGCTGGGCGGAATTCCTTGCTGATGGGAAATGGGTGCCAGTCGATATTAGTGAAGCTGACAAAGATCCCGCGCTTGCCGAATACTACTTTGGCCATCATCCCGCAAATCGATTGGAGGTTTCGGTAGGGCGAGACATAAAACTGGATCCTTCTCCGAGTACGGGGCCGATTAATTTTCTGATCTACCCCTTGCTTGAGTTCGGTGGAAACACGGTTTCGGTTCGCACTTCGTTTTGTTATACCCGAACTCTGAAGTGAGCGGGAATGGGAGCAAACTACCTTGGCCGGATCAGTGCCTCGCAGGTATTTCCGCGCCGACAGGATAAAAAAAGCGCACTCAAATCTGAGCGCGCGTCTTACCCTCGTTGGGCGATGATTGTTGGGCTTGATCCCTTGGGGGGCTAACCTTGCTTCTCCTTATCGAATTGTTCGTCGAAGACGATGTTCGAAGGCGGGAAGTCAACGCGCTTGCAGTATTCCGCAGATTCCTTTGCACCGTGGTCGCGATCCATACCCCCGTCTTCCCACTCAACAGAGAGAGGTCCGGTGTATCCGATATCGTTGAGTGCTCGAATGATCAATTCGAAGTTGATCTTACCGCGTCCGACCGACTTAAAGTCCCAATAGCGATTGGGCCGGTGGAAGTCAGTATGACCTCCGAACACGCCAGCGTCGCAAGGGTGTTCATGCCAGAAGACGTCCTTCATGTGGACATGATTGATGCGGTCGGCAAATTTGTAGATGAACTTAACGTAGTCAACCCCCTGGTAACCGAAGTGGCTAGGATCGTAATTAAATCCGAATGCAGGATGATTTCCGATTGCTTCAAGGGCGCGTTCGGCCGAGGCGATATCGAAGGCGATTTCTGTCGGATGCACCTCAAGGCCAAACTTGATCCCGTTCTCCTGGAAGGTATCCATGATGGGCCCCCAGCGATTGGCAAAATCTTCGTAGCCCTTATCAATCTGGCCGGGCGTGTTGGGTGGGAAACTATAGACGAGGTGCCAGATGGAACTTCCGGTGAAGCCATTGACCACATTCACGCCGAATTCCTTCGCTGCAACGGCAGTTTTTTTGATCTCCTCGGCGGCGCGTTGTCGCACGCCCTCAGGATCGCCATCACCATAAATGTAGTCAGGAAGGATCTGTTTGTGTCGCTCGTCGATATTGTCGCAGACGGCTTGTCCGACAAGGTGCGTTGAAATGGAGTAGTACTTCATTCCGTTACTCTCGAGGAGTTGACGCTTGGCGGCACAATAAGCAGCATCGGCCTTGTCGACTTCGAAGTGGTCTCCCCAGCAGGCGAGTTCGAGTCCATCATAGCCAAATTCTTTGGCTTTCGAGACCATTGTTTCGCAGCTGAGATCAGCCCACTGACCGGTAAAGAGAGTAACGGGACGTGCCATAAGAATAATCAGTAAAACTTCGGTGAAAATCTAAACTGGGCGAAGGATAGTGAGATGTGACCCTAGGTAGCAACGAAAAAGGCCTGGGTGGGGCTGTTTTTGATGATTGGCTCTCAATGAGAGCCTCTGAGGGATAAGAATGGTTGGATTCTTGCTGCTATTTTGCCGGGCTGGCATGACTCGTTTATTGGCACAGGGGGTGCTAATGGTCCCTTGACACCCCAACATTTAGAGTGATAAAAACTTGGGGACACATTTTACGGTATTTGTCCGCAATTATGCGCTGTCCAAAGTGCACCTGTCCTGATGATAAAGTCATCGATTCTAGAGGATCTCGTGAAGCGACGACCATTCGCCGCCGCCGGGAGTGTTTGACATGTGGACATCGGTTTACCACGTATGAGGAAATCGAGCACGATGCCCTGATGGTCGTGAAGCGGGATGGCACCCGGGAGCAGTTCTCTAAAGAAAAGCTCTTGAGCGGTTTTCGTAAGGCATGTCAGAAGCGTCCGATTGATGCGAAAGCGACTGATGAAGCCGTTGAGCACATTGTGAGTCAGATTACTGATGGGTATGAGAGCGAGATTCCGAGTCTCCAGATTGGGGAGTTTGTGATGGATGCACTCAGAGGGCTCGATGATGTGGCCTATGTTCGATTTGCCAGTGTTTATCGGCGTTTTGCCGAAGCGACAGAATTCGTGGAAGAAGTTCAAAAACTAGAGAGATAGTCATGATACGGTTACACCCTGATTGCCTGATTATTAAGATGTCTAGTGGCGAGCAGTTTCCCTGCCCCGCCGAAATCGTTACTGTGGAGCTTATCGGCGACGCGGCCTCTTGGATGAGTGAGGAGGTCGTGAAGAACGTCGCCGCAGCCGTACTTCACTTTTTCAAAGAAGAGCAGGGGAGAGATGTGGTCTCCGTTGCCGAGTTTTCTGAGGTTTTGGAAGATGTACTCCAGGGCTTCGGTTATACGGTGGGTAATTATGGTTTGGGTAAAGGGAAGCGAATGGTGCGGAATACGAATATCAACGATATTATTCCGGAAGCTGAAGGGGAGCTTGAGCTTGCTATGTATCAGCGCTTGCGGACGGAAATGAAGCGACTTCTTGAGAACCCGCCTGACGAATTACGGTTTTCAGGCCTACGTGGCTGTGTGAAGCGTGTGCTTCATGCGCAACGGTGGAGCGCTAAATGTCAGGCGCTCAATGACCAGATCGTTGCGTTTCTCCGAGAATGCCTCGACGCCCACGCTGGCGCGAATTGCTCTTTAGTTGTTAAGGGCTGATCTGTTCATGAGTCAGACGCTTTTCGAAAAGATCATCGCCAGGGAGATCCCGGCTGACATTGTCTATGAAGATGATCTTGTAATCGCCTTTCGCGATATCAACCCTCAGGCGCCAACGCATGTCTTGGTGATTCCCAAGAAAGTGATCCCTCGGATTGCTTTGTCTGATGATTCGGATCAATCATTGTTGGGGCACCTCTTGTTGAAAGCCCGGGCGATTGCAGCCGATCTTGGTTTGGCTGAGAATGGCTATCGTCTCGTCATCAATAACGGGCGAGACGGGGGTGAGTCTGTCCCCCATCTCCATTGCCATATTCTGGGTGGCCGACCTCTCGAATGGCCTCCAGGCTGAGCTCCTTGCTCAGGAATGTTACTTCGCGAGGATAAGGCGGAAGAAGCGTTGATTAGCGTCCTCTATCTCGAAGGGATGTTCAAAGATGTCGCCGTCGCCTTCGATTCTAGCCACTGTTTCCCAATCCCGGAGTGTGCTTGATTCCTGCAGCTCGTAGTTGATTCCCGATGATAGTTGGGCGCTGATCTTGTCTCTGGTGATCAAGAGTCTAGGTCTTACCGGCTTCGTTGGTTCGATGGGTGCGGGGCTTGGATCGTTGTCTTCGATTGTGATCGTCGCTTGGTCCGGCCGGCCAATCACATAGTTTGCTCCCGGTAGGATTCTCAAATGTACGGTTTCTACTTCTTCAAAGAGCTCATCATCTACCGGAAATAGATTGAGCGTCTTTGAGCTTTCCCCTGGTTCGAAGGTGGCGGTTTCAATCGGAGAGATCAGATGGTAATCTTCAAGAAGTTTTGCGCTCCCTGAAAGTTCGAGGTCCAGCACGAGTTTCCCCGTGAGATCGCCCTCACGAGAAATGAGCCACGAACCAGGTTTTGTCTCATTCTCTCGAACCGTGGCGTGACTGGCGATGATTGACACGCTTGGGCGTTTGGTGCTCAGTCGATGGACGCTTTCGAAGCTAGTGCCCAACAAGAGCTTGTCGATTGCGAGGGTGCCGATGCCTGCAGAAGGAGAACCCGTTTGGCGAAAGGCGAACGAATCGATTTCGGTTGGAGTGACCTGCCCCAAGTTTACTGCGTGCTTATCGGTCTCGTTGTTGGCGTCGACCCAAAGTGTGCTAGCACCGGAGCTGAGTTGGTATCGCAACGTGATTCTGTACGGCGTCAGGGGGGCTAGCGTCTCGTTGAGGAAGGTCGGTTCCCCAAGGGAACCAGCGAGTGTTCCAAGCCTGAAACCCAAGGCATCCTCAGGCGATTGTTCAATGTAGAGCCTTCCTCGGAAGGCTGTCTTTCCCGGTCCCTTGAAATGGGCGAAATATGTGCTGCTTCCGCTGGGTAGATCGGAAAGCGTCAGGTCGAAGCTTGCAAAGAGTGAAAGTGATTCACTGGGACGAAACGGATTTCCCGGAATAAGGACGTTGATGTCTTCGGTTGATTCGTCGTTGAGGCTAAGCGTGCCTGCGAGGATCTCTGCGGTCTGAGGCGTGCCGCTGTGGGATCGCCAGAGTGGCGACAAGGTGATGGGGCCGTCTTCTTGAGTAAATGATTCTTCAAGCAGTAAACCTATCCGGTCGTTGTCTTGAATGGCGATGTCCAAAACGTCCGCTTGAAGGACAAAGCGTGGACTCGATACGGAAAAGCTTAGGCTTAGCGTTTCGAGGTTCTCAATCAGACTGTCATCTATGAGATGGATGGATAGTCTTGCCGTTGGCTCGTTTGCGGGGAGGTGAATCATTTCGGGGATTGGGCTAATGTCCTCGCCTGGAATGACGGTGCCCGATTGTGAAATGGCAACACTGATGGATTGCTCGAGGCTGCTCTTTCGCTCGAAAAGAACGGATAGAGTTCCAAATCCTTCCGTGATTCCGCTTGTTGCGGAGGTTGTCACCGAGATGACGGCAGGTTCGACAGGTTCGACAGGTTCGACAGGCTCGACAGGTTCGACAGGCTCGACAGGTTCGACAGGCTCGACAGGCT
>CAJXVR010000215.1 GCA_913061285.1 uncultured Verrucomicrobiota bacterium
CGGCCAGCTGTGGAATCATCCGTTCGAAGCCTTCAATGAGCTCGGCGTGATGCTCGATGCGGTTGAAGCCCTTTGCGATGCCTCCTGGGCCATTGGCCATTGCGCAAACGAGGTCATGTTTCTTGAGTGTCGGGAAATCCTCTGGCTTGAGAAGTTCGACCGATTGCATGCCGAACTGAGCTGCCGCCTGGCAGAGCTCCTCGAGGCTGAGATCTCGATAGCACCACTTACAGACGGAGTGATTCACGTTGCCGCCCAATTGGATGGGCTTAATGGAAGCGGCTTCCAATAAAGGTGATGTCACGCTGGCGGCTGCCGTTGCGAGCGTGACTCCAGCGCTGGCTTTCAGCGCATCTCGACGGGATAGAGTGCTTTTCATGGTGATATTTGAACCTTGGGTTAGTGATTCGAGTACACAAGAAAGCTTAGATTTCGTCAACGGATTCATTCCGTATCCAAGCGGCAGGGAATAGGGGCTTGCTGGTTTCTGGAGGGCTTAAGGGGACGCTTTTCCGAGGGATCGTCTGGGGGGCTTCGTTACGATTGCGCGGGGCTATTCAAAGGGCGAACTTACTCTGGCCAGGTAAGGCAGTTTTCCCTATTCTTTCGCGCCTTGTGCCGAAAGTGACCCACTGTCGTTAGAATATATGAGTAAGGTTTCCGTTCCGAGTAGTCAGAAAATTCGCCAGGACTTTTTAGATTTCTTCAAGGCGAAGCAGCACTCGATCGTGTCTTCTTCCAGTTTGATGCCGGATGCGCCCAACCTGCTTTTCACCAATGCAGGGATGAATCAGTTTGTGCCCATTTTTCTGGGCCAAGCGCCTTGTCCCTACAAACCAGGCAGGGCAGCGGATACGCAAAAATGCATTCGGGCGGGCGGCAAACACAACGACCTCGAAGATGTTGGCTGGGACACGTATCATCATACCTTCTTCGAAATGTTAGGGAATTGGTCCTTTGGCGATTATTTTAAAAAGGAAGCCATCAAATGGGGGTGGGAATTAGTCACAAAGGTGTGGGGCTTTCCCAAGGAACGCATTTATGCGACGGTTTACGCACCAGATTCTGCGGCGGGCGATCCTTCCGAGTTTGACCAAGAAGCCTACGATTTCTGGGCTGAAATCATGACGGAAGAGGGCTTGGACCCCAAAGTCCATATTGTCAACGGCAACAAGAATGACAACTTTTGGATGATGGGGGAGACAGGGCCCTGCGGACCTTGCTCGGAGTTGCATGTTGATCTCACCCAAGACGGCGACACGAAGGGGGCGCTCGTCAATAAGGACAGTTCCGAGTGTATCGAAATCTGGAATTTGGTGTTTATCCAGTTCAATGCGAATGCTGATGGCTCGTTTAGCGATCTTCCGGCTAAGCATGTGGACACGGGAATGGGATTCGAGCGAGTGGTCAGTATTATTCAGAATACTAAGAATTTCTCCGACTTCGGGGCGACGATCTCCAACTATGAAACGGATGTTTTTCGACCGATTTTTGATGAGATTGAGCGGCTATCTGGAAAGAAATATGGATCGACTCTCCCGACATCTGGAGCCAAGAACCTCACTGAACAGGAGCAGATTGACGTGGCGTTTCGCGTCATTGGTGATCATATCCGGACCTTGAGTTTTGCTGTTGCCGATGGCATTCAGCCGGGAAATACCGATCGAAACTATGTCCTGAAACGTATTCTTCGTCGGGCGGTCAAATACGGTCGGACCCTTGGATTCCATGAGCCGTTTTTCTATCAGCTAGTGGATGTGTTGGATCAGTCCATGGGGGAGATTTTTCCTGAGCTCCATACTCGTCGAGAACAGGTGAAGGATGTGATCAAGACCGAGGAAGAGGCCTTTAACAGAACGCTTGATCGTGGGATTGATCTCTTTAAGGACGAGGCCTCGCGGCAAAAGGGCGCTGGGAAATTGAGCGGCGATTTTGCCTTCAAACTTTACGATACCTATGGATTTCCGCTCGATCTAACGGCCCTTATGGCCCGCGAAGAAGGGTTGGAAGTCGATTCTCCGCGATTTGATGTCTTGATGGAGGAGCAACGTGAGCGTGCTCGAGCAGCGCGTAAGAACGAGGTGATTGAAGTATCGAAGCTTTCTGGAGAGACAGTGACCGAGTTCAATGGGTTCGATTCGTTGTCCCTCGAATCGGAGGTGCTGGAAGTGGTCGAACTTAAGGACAAGACCGGTGTGATCCTCGATCGATCTCCCTTCTATGCAGAGATGGGGGGGCAGGTTGGTGATCAGGGGATGTTGCAGTCCGGGGCCGCGAACTGGCAGGTTTCGGATACCGTCAAGGTGGGGGCTTCCTTTGTTCATCTTCTCGCAGAATCACCGGACAGCCTCGAGACGGGGAAGAAACTAGTTGCTCAAGTGGATGCTCGACGGCGTGCAGCGATTCAACGGCACCACACCGTGACTCATCTCTTCCATTGGGCGCTTCACGAGGTCGTGAGTAGCGATGCGAGCCAGAAGGGGTCTTACGTGGGGCCCGAGAAACTGACCTTTGATTTTAATGCCAAGCCATTAACCGCGGATCAGATTGCTGATATTGAACGCTTGGTGAATGAGAGGATTCTGGAGAATTCACCCGTTCATTGGTTTGAAGTGGATCACTCTGAGGTCAAAGATCGCGAGAATGTGATGCAATTCTTCGGCGATAAATACACCGACAAGGTGCGAGTCGTCCAAATTGGTGGGCAACAAGGACAATTTGATGGGTTCTCGATGGAGCTTTGCGGGGGAACCCACGCCAAGGCGACGGGCGAGATCGGTCTATTCAAGATCGTTGGCGAGGCAGCCATTTCTGCGGGGATACGCCGTATCGAAGCCGTCGCTGGGGCAGTCGCCTTGGAAGGAGCGAATGCCAATCGTTCCTTGATTCATCGATTGGCTGCTCGAGTGAATTCTCCAGTGGGTGAGTTGGAACGTAAGGTAGAGCAGCTCTTGGACAATCAAAAACAGCTAGAAAAACAGCTCAAAATTCTGGAGGAGCGCGAAGCTTTGAGTCGTTCTAAGGCGCTCTTGAGTGATGCCAAGGAAGTCCCCGCCACCGGCGACCGGCCGGCGATCCCGCTGATCACCGCGAATCTAGGGGCGACGGACGGCAAGACGGTGCAGTCTATCGCGGAATCACTAAAGGGAAGCTTCTCTGGAGTGAGTGTGCTGGGGGGTGGGAGTGGAACTTCTGTTGCACTCGTGGCCATCGTATCCAAGGAGTTTTCATCCTATATACAAGCAGGGAAGATCATCCAAGCGATCGCGCCTGAAGTTGGGGGCAAAGGGGGCGGGAAACCTGAGTTTGCTCGCGGCGGCGGGAAGGATCCCGGTGGGATTGATCGGGCCCTGTCAAAGGTTCTTGAGCTCTTTTAGCCTGCGTAGCCCCCTTTTAATTCAAGTATTTCAATCGAAAACAGTCCCTTGCTGCTCGTGGTTTCGGACTAAGACCCTCTTGCACTGTTTGCCTTTCAGGCACATGTTGAGGGGGAAGAGTAATGAAAAAAGAAACTAATCGTTTCGATCCAATTGACGACGTGATCTCGGATATTCGAGCCGGGAAAATGGTGGTTGTGGTTGATGATGCTGATCGTGAAAACGAGGGGGATCTTATCATGGCTGCCGAGAAAGTGACTCCAGAAGCGGTTAATTTTATGGCCAAATTTGGACGCGGTCTGATCTGCGTGCCTGCGACCCAAAAACGGCTCCGACAGTTAGGGGTCGAAGAGATGGTTTCCCAGAATAGAGATTCATTTCGGACCGATTTTCAGGTGAGCGTTGATGCCGCCTCCTCTATCTCGACCGGAATTAGTGCCGCTGACCGAGCGGAGACGATCCGTGTGCTTGCCGATCCAACCGCTGTTCCTGATAACTTGGTTCAGCCGGGTCATGTGTTTCCTCTCAGAGCGAAAGATGGCGGGGTGTTGCAGCGGGCCGGGCACACGGAGGCGGCTGTTGATTTGGCCAGGCTGGCTGGTTGTCGCCCGATTGCTGTGATTTGCGAAGTTATGAACGATGACGGGACGATGGCGCGTCTTCCTGAATTAAAATCGTTTTCCGAGCAGCATGGACTCAAGATTTGCTCCATTGAAGATTTGATTAGTCATCGCCGCGAACGGGAGCGGCTCGTCGAGAAAGTTGAAGTTGTCGACATGCCGACAGACTATGGCGCCTTTGACCTCCATCTCTATCGATCGACCGTTGATGGGGTGAATCACATGGCGCTGACCTGTGGGAATCTTAAGGACGGGGATGCCACGCTGGTGAGGGTGCACAGCGAGTGCTTAACGGGTGACGTCTTCGGTTCCAAGCGCTGCGATTGTGGCGGACAGCTGCATCAGGCGATGGAACGGATTTCCAAGGAAGGACGCGGGGTCTTACTTTACATGCGACAAGAAGGGCGGGGGATTGGTCTTGATGCGAAGATCCGGGCTTACAAATTGCAGGAGCAGGGATACGATACCGTCGAAGCCAATCTGAAGCTCGGCTACGGTTCAGATTTGCGCGAATATGGGATTGGTGCCCAGATTTTGGTGGATTTGGGGGTAAAGACTATTCGATTGCTCACCAACAATCCGAAGAAAGTCGTTGGCTTGGATGGCTACGGTCTGGAGATTGTTGAACAGGTGCCGATTACGACCTCTTCGAATCCGCACAATGAGAAATACCTGGAAACGAAGAAAAAGAAGATGGGCCACCTTTTTTAAGCGTCCCTGATTCGGTTGTTATTATGCTCAAGAAAGTGTCGCAGAAAGAACGCAAGGCAATCGGTGGGGCTCGTTTTGCCATTGTTGCCTCGAAATACAATACCCGCTATGTCGACGGGATGTTGCGAGCCGCGAAGAAGACCTTGCTGGATAGTGGGGTTGGGCAGAAAAACCTGACAGTGATACGCGTTCCGGGAGCCTTCGAGACGCCGGTCGTTGTGGCGGAGCTTGCTGCGAGAGAAGGGGATCATCGCTTTGATGCCATCATTGGTTTGGGGGTCATCCTTCAGGGAGCGACGAGCCACGCGGAGCATATCGGGATGGCGGTGACTCAGGCGTTTGCGTCGACTCAAATCACGTACCACGTGCCGATTATTCACGAGGTGCTAGTTTTTACAGATCCCGAACAAGCCCGAGAGCGCTGCCTTTCCAAAGACCACAATCGGGGCACCGAAGCGGCGAATACCGCGCTGGAAATGGCTCGAGTAATGCGCCAGCTATGAGGCCTGGCGATCACGCTCCCCATTCTTGACCCCCAGAACGCTCTAGAGAGGGCAAAAATCGGTCAATGATAGCCACCCTGCGGTATGAATGTTCCATTGCTTCTGTGCGTCAAATGATTGATAGTTGGACTTTGTGAAAATTTTCACAAATGCACTTGCTTGAGTAATCGAGCGTGATAAGTTCACTTAAAGTTAAATTGGAGAAAGGCAGATTAATGAACAAAGTATACTCGAGGGTGCTGGCTGGTGTTTTACTCAGTGGGCTGTCGATTTCAACGTTTGGCGGGGATATTACGGGTAAGATCACTCTGAAAGGCACGCAACCGAAGGAGAAGAAATTGCCTCTTGATGTCTTGTGCAGCAAAGCGCGGGCAGCCACTGGAGCAACAGGAATTGCGACCACGCGGTTTTATGTGACGGACGAAAACGGCGGATTGGGTGAGGTATTCGTTTCGCTGAAGTCCGTTCCTGGTGATTATGAAGTTCCTGCGACTCCGGCGGTGATGGATCAAGTCGGGTGTGAGTACACACCTTATATTCTAGGAGTTCAAGTGGGGCAGAAGATCGTCGTTAAGAACTCTGATAACGTCTTGCACAATGTTCACCCAACGCCGCGAGTGAAAGGGAATCCAGAGTCCAATCGAGCTCAGCTTCCCAAGGGGAAGGACCTTGATTTCGTCTACAACAACGCAGAGAAGTTTCTACGATTCAAGTGTGACGTTCATCCTTGGATGTTCGCCTACGTTAATGTTGTGGATCATCCTTATTTCGCAGTCTCTGCGACGGACGGGACTTACACTATCAAGAACGTCCCTGCTGGCGATTACGAGATCCAGGCTATTCATCGAAAAGCGCACGCTCCGAAGTACGTGGGCTTGACACAAAAAATCACAGTTGGTGCCGATGGGGCAACAGCTGACTTTGTCGTAGATATTACAAAGTAATTACACGATTGAATGTCGGGCGTTCCGAATAATCGGAGCGCCCTCTTTTTTCCCTTTTTTTCTCAATAAGAGTGAGCGAGATCGACGCCTACAATCCACGAGTGCACTGGTTCGCGGTTTTGACCGCCATCGCGACGCTAGGTCTCATTGGAGTAGGGGGGGTGGTGACGAGTCAGGGAGTTGGGATGGCCGTTCCCGATTGGCCAAACACCTACGGCTATAACATGTTCTTTTTTCCCTTTTCTCAGTGGGTGGGGGGAATTCTCTGGGAACATTCCCATCGCCTCTTTGCTTCGGGTGTAGGTTTGCTGACGCTGATTCTTTCGATCTGGTTATTCGGTCGCCGCGGACGTTTGTTTCTACGCTATTTCTTCAGTCCTCTTTGCGGTATCGGAGCCTTAGTTGCCTACACAATGGAGGAGCCGCGCATGCAAGATGCTTTGTTCCTAGGCTCGCTCTTCGTAATTTCGCTGATCGTAAGCTTTATTTGGCCTCGCTGTGAGCGCTCTCGACCGCTGCTCCGCTGGATGGGGGTGATTGCCCTCTTGGGTGTAATTGCCCAGGGCGTCTTAGGGGGGCTACGGGTGACACTATTTGCGGATCAGATCGGGATTTTTCATGCCGCGCTGGCGCAGCTTTTTTTGATTTTTATGTGTTCGATAGCCCTGATCACCTCGAAATGGTGGAATCGTTTGAGGGTGAAGGGCTATGAGGCCTTGAAGAGTCGATTCATTGGTTGCGGGCTCGTGTTCTTAACGGTCATGACCTTTGGTCAGCTCGTGCTGGGCGCTTCGATGCGCCACCAACATGCAGGGCTTGCGGTCGCTGAATTTCCCCTTGTTGCCTACGGAAAGGTATGGCCCGCGACTGATGAGGCCTCCTTGGCGAAGCTAAACCAAGGTCGAATCGACCACCGAGACTTCAATCCTATCACCAAGAACCACGTCACTTTGCACATGGCCCATCGTTTGATGGCAATGACACTTTTTATCTTGGCGGCTGTTTTTGTGAGTCTTTCGATTCGATCACTGCCACGGGGGCATGCGCTAGGAAGTGGTCTGATCGTTTGGTTTTCAGCGATTTGTTTACAGGCTCTGCTAGGCGCGGCCACGGTTTGGAGCAACAAGGCAGCAGATATTGCGACACTGCATGTTGTTTTTGGTGCTGTAACGCTTGCCTTAGGAACCCTTTTAAGTATCATCGCCGTTCGTTTGGCGCATCCTGTTTCTTCCCGAGCTTCGGTCTCGGCCGAGCCTTTTGTTGACTTGGCATCGGTATCGAAGCGTTCCACCCCAGGGATGGCCTGATCACGTTTTTGATGAAAGTAACAGCAACAGATATGGCAACACCGGTAAAAGCGTCGAAAGGGACGTTTAGTGTGATTGCTGACCTCGTAAAAGCCCGCCTAACGAGCTTGGTGTTGTTGACGACCTTAGTGGGCTTTTATCTTGGGAATCAGGGACCTGCAAATTTTCCGCTGCTGTTCGCGGTGATGCTTGGGACGGGCTTGCTGGCAGCGGGGGCTGCGACCTTGAATCAGTATTTGGAACGAGATTTCGATAAACTAATGCCACGCACCCAAGACCGTCCCATTCCAGCGGGGCATATGAGCGCGGACGCGACCCTGGTCTTTGGTGGGATCCTTTCGATTATCGGTCTTGTCGAGTTGGCCATTTTTGTCAACTTGCTTACGGCGATGCTTGGGGCGCTTACAATCGCCCTCTATTTGTTTGTTTATACGCCTCTAAAGCGAGTGACGAGCCTTAATACGATCATCGGTGCCGTGCCTGGAGCCTTACCTCCTTTGATGGGTTGGACGGCCGCTCGAGGCTCGATTGACATGGCCGGATGGTCCTTGTTTGCGATTTTGTTTTTTTGGCAATTACCGCATTTTTTGGCGATCGCCTGGATGTATCGGGATGAATACGGGAAAGCAGGGTATGTCATGCTTCCGAATGTGGATCCTACGGGAGCTCGAACCGGTCGCCAGGCATTGAGTCATACGCTCGGATTGCTTCCCGTGAGTCTTTGCCCTGCTGTCTTTGGCGTGACCGGGGGGCTCTATTTTGTGGGGGCGGCCATTATGACTCTGGTTTTTATTGGCTGCGCCTTTTCATTCACTCGGCACCTGGATCGAGTGAGCGCTCGCCGGCTGTTTTTTTGTTCGATTATTTACTTACCGCTTCTTTTGGGGTTGATGGTTTTCGACAAAATAACTTAATCGGCCCATTTGGTAGTTCTGCCGTTGACGAGATTAGAGAAAAAAGGCATCACTTCGCGGACCAAGCTCTGCTTTTCGACACGCTAGGTGGGTCGAAGTGATCGAGATTTTAATTAGCTAAGATTTATGGAATCGACACAGACACATGTCCAAGACGAGACAGCCCATGATGCGCACCACCACGACCCTGGGTTTTGGCGGGGGTATATCTTTTCCTGCGACCATAAAGTCATCGGGATTCAGTATGGGGTGACCTCCTTGGTCTTCCTGCTCTTCGGTTTCCTCTTGATGGCATCGATGCGCTGGTCGATCGCCTATCCCGAGAAGCCAGTTCCGGTCGTTGGTAAGGTTCTGGAAGCAGTTCTCGGAGATACCGCTGCAGGTGGGATTATCTCCTATGATCTCTACAACTCTTTCGGAGCGATGCATGGAACGATCATGGTCTTCTTGGCTATTGTACCACTCGCCTTTGCCGCGTTTGGAAACTATGTCGTGCCGCTTCAAATAGGCGCGGTAGATATGGCCTTTCCGAGGATAAATATGGCGAGCTTCCAGTTCTATTTCATCGGGGGCATTGTCATGTTTGCGAGTTTCTTCATACCGGGAGGTGCGGCGCAGGCCGGATGGACTTCGTATTCTCCATTGGCGTCCGCCATTCCGACGGATGGGCAAACGTTTTGGCTTTTTGGAATGGTGTTCCTGATTTCGTCTTCTTTGCTAGGAGCGGTCAACTTTATCGCGACGATCATTCAACTCCGGGCGCCAGGGATGACCTGGATGCGCATGCCCTGGTTCGTATGGGTGCAGTTTGTGACAGCCTTTCTCCTGCTCTTGGCCTTTCCTCCATTGGAAGCCGCCGCAGTGATGCAGATCATGGACAAATTGGCCGGAACAAGTTTCTTCTTGCCGACGGGCTTGGCCATCGGTGGGCAATTAGCCGATATCAGCGGTGGTGGTAGCCCGCTGCTTTACCAGCATCTTTTCTGGTTCCTAGGTCATCCTGAGGTCTATGTGTTGATCTTGCCGGCGATGGGCATTGTGGCTGAAATCATCGCCTGTAATACCCGGAAGCCAATCTGGGGTTATAAGTCTCTCGTCTATGCCTCACTTGCGATCGGATTTATCTCTTTCATTGTTTGGGCTCATCACATGTATCTCACCGGGATGGGGACGAAGATAAGTACCTTCTTCCAGACGACGACGATGATCATCTCGATTCCATCGGTGATCATTCTCACCTGTTTGTTTATTTCGCTTTGGGGAGGGTCGATACGTTTCAACACGCCGATGCTATTTGCTCTCGCCTTTCTACCGATGTTCGGTATTGGTGGTCTGACAGGCCTACCTCTCGGGTTTAATTTCAGTGATATTCACTTGCACGACACCTACTACGTGATTGCTCACTTCCATTACGTGGTGGCTCCAGGAACGATTTTTGGGCTCCTTGCCGGGGTCTATTATTGGTATCCCAAAATGACCGGGAGGTTTATGAGTGAATTTTGGGGGAGGGTGCATTTCTGGAGTTCCTTTGTGTTCATGAATTTGGTGTTCCAACCGATGTTCGCTCAAGGAATGTCGGGAATGTTGCGACGAATGGCCGACGGTGGCGCTGGCTACTCGATTGCCAACAATCCTGATGCGATTGGTGGTTTGTCGGACAAGATGATCGGCCTCAATATTTCGATATCCCATGCCGCGTGGGCACTCGGTCTCGCTCAAATTCCGTTCATTCTCAACTTCTTCCTCAGTATGAAATACGGCAAGAAGATTGAGTCTGATAATCCTTGGCAAGCAACGACTCTGGAGTGGCAAACGCCAACACCTCCGCCGCACGGGAATTTTACTTCCGAGCCTAAGGTTGTTCGCGGGCCTTATGACTACAGTTTACCCGGGGCCAAAGAGGATTTTGTGCCGCAGAACCAATCCGCCTAAGGATAATAGATTCAGAATCGGAGATTCTAAGAGATGGAAATACCTTACGTAACAGAGCCCCGCAAGGATACTGGGCTCTATAATGCCAAAGTCGGAATCTGGCTGTTCCTCGCTTCTGAGGTGATGCTGTTCGGAGGCTTCTTTTCTGCCTACATCCTGCTTCGTGTCGGTTCTGTCGAGGGAACATGGCCAACAGAGTTGCTCAATGTCCCGATTGGAACGTTCAATACCTTGGTTCTGATCATTTCTAGTGTGACGGTTGTTCTCGCTTGGTCGGCACTGAAGTTGAAGCAGTTTGGGAGGTATAAGTTCTTCCAGGCGATAACGATTATTTGTGCGCTCATCTTTGTGTGTGTTAAGTCGTATGAATATCGGGATAAGTTCACACACTACGACGTGATCTTAAACGATGGCACTCGCGTGGATGGTCATTTGGTCGAAAAGACGGATGAGTATATCACCTTGAGCCACCCCTTGAGCTATCCTGCGGAAAAGGGAATTGCCTACCGGCCAATCGCGATTGAATTGCGTGATAATCCACCGGCGGATGCTGAAACTGCTGGACACGACGGTGACGCTGCGGCGGCGCATCCGGCGGAGGAGGGTGCAGATGAGCATGCGACTACGAGCGATTCGCATGGCGACGGACACGGACATGATCTGACGATTCAAATGGCAGACGTCAAAAAGATGACGAACTGGGGGCCTTGGGCGAATACCTACTTTGCGATCTATTTCACGATGACAGCGCTTCATGCCTTGCACGTGATCGGTGGTGCCTTGGTGATTGCTTATCTCTGGGGGCCAGGCGCCAAGATGTGGAAAACGGATCCCGAGCGATATACCAATCGAATTGAGATTTCGGGCCTTTTTTGGCACTTTGTTGATCTAGTGTGGATCTTCCTCTTTCCAGTTCTTTACCTTCTGTAAGTTATGAGTGGACATACACCTGAAGAAATTCATCAAGAGGTCAGACGCTACCTGTGGGTGTTTGGGCTATTAATCATCGGGACGATAGTAACCGTCGCCGCGAGCTATCTTGATCTGCCAAGTTTTGCCTGGACGGTTGCCTTGGCGCTCCTCATTGCCAGTGTCAAAGGCTTCTTTGTGGCTGGATATTTCATGCATCTGATGGATGAAAAGAAGATGGTTTATGGCATTCTCGGCTCAACCGTTTTCTTCGTGATCGGTTTGATGTTTTTGACCATCTGGGCGATGTCAGATCCGCCAACCAATACGATTTATCCTTAAACAAAAGGATTAGCGATGTCCCTTAAGGCGTTTCATATAGTTTTTGTCATCCTGACAACCACCACTTCTCTTGTCGTGGCTGGCTTGGAACTCAACAAGTTCTTTTCGCCGCTTGGGAGTTTGTCAAATCTCGCCATGGGAATTGGTGGCCTACTGGCAGCTATTGCTTTGGTGGTCTATGGGCGATACGTTTTGAAGAAGCTTCAACATATTAGCTACTTATGAGGATGACTTTCTCAAGTCAATTCAGAGGGAAAGTGTTGAATCTTTGCGTGCTGGCGATGATGTCGCTTTCTCCATCTGCGCTTGCCTGTGCGACCTGCTTTGGCCAGTCAGATTCGCCGCTGGCAGCAGGTGTGAGCTGGGGGATTCTGACCATGATTGTGGTCGCTTACTCCGTTCTATTTTCAATTATTGGATTCTTTATTTTTGTCGCTCGACGAGGGGCGGCTATGGCGGCACTTGAGACCGAAGTGGGTGAGGTTCAAGACAGTGCAGTCGCAGATAATCACAACAACGAATTATGTTCGAAAAACTCTTAAGTCTCCCTGTCGTCGCTTCGGAACACGGGAAGGACGTGGATGCATTTATCATCTACATTCACTGGCTCATGGGATTCCTATTCGTCATCTGGATGGCGTATTTTCTGTATGTGCTGTGGCGTTTCCGTGCCAGTAAGAATCCGAAAGCCGATCACGTTGGTGTCAGATCTCACGCGTCTTCATGGTTAGAAGGCGTTGTAGCTCTCATTGAAGCGGTCTTGCTGTTGGCCTTCGCAATACCGATGTGGGCGAAGATTGTTGACCAAGCTCCAGAAGGGCCGGAAACGAACAATGTCCGTGTTATGGCTCAGCAGTTTGGCTGGAATTTCATGTATCCTGGTCCAGACAAGACCTTTGGTGCTCAGGATCTGGAGTTTGTGACTTCCGACAATAAGTTTGGTCAAGTGCCTGATGACGAGAGTGGGGCAGATGACTTCTTTACCTACAACGATTTGAGGGTGCCAGCTGGCAAAGCGACTGTGTTCCAGATCTCTTCCTTGGATGTGATTCACTCATTCAAGGTCATTGCCTTACGGATCTGCCAGGATGCGATTCCAGGGCTTTCTATCCCGACTTGGGCGACCCCGCTCAAGGAAGGGCGCTATCAGATTAATTGTGCCCAGCTTTGTGGCAATGGACACACTTCGATGACCCTTGGATTCATGACCGTCGAAAGCCCTGAGGCATTCGATGCATGGGTTGCTGAGAAGGCCCTTACGACCGCTGGCGAAGACGCCGGCTTCGAATAGGTCGATTTGGGCGTCTTCGTTTATAGAGATTGATTGTCCATCGGACTGAAACGTCCGATGGAACGTTGACATTGTTGGAGGAGAGTCCCTGGGGGTCTAGGAACCGCTCAGAACATTTGTGAATCAAAGTAAAATCTTACAGTGGGCCGTTTGGGGGACGTTGGCGATTGCGATCCTGGGGATTATTGTAGCTTACGTGATTGAGTCGAAATCTGCGGGAGATTCCTTGCAAGCCTCTGAAACCTTACCGGTCATCAAAACCCTCGAGGGGTTTACCCTCACCAACCAACTTAACGCTGCTGTCTCGGTTCAATCTTTGAAGGGGACTCCATGGGTCGCCAACATTTTCTTCACCCGTTGTCCGAGTATTTGTGTTCAAATGACGGAGCGGATGCGGGAAATCCAAGAAGCTTCTGAGGGCCTTGAACCGTTGAATTTGGTATCGATCTCGACTGATCCAGATCACGATCAACCGGATATCCTAGCTCGTTATGCAAAGCGCTTTGGTGGCGACAACGAGCGTTGGTCATTTCTCACCGGCGAAAAGTCCGAAGTGGCGCGAGCCATTCAGAAAGAACTGTTGTTGGCCGTAAAGGAGAACCCTGAGGGTTCGCGGCAATCTGAGCTCGATCTTTATACCCATAGCTCACTGATCATTCTTGTCGATGCCGAGTCTCGCATTCGCGGTACCTACGAGAGTATGGGGACCAATGTGGTTCAATCGATCGTGGCGGATCTTAAAAAACTGTGATTGTCACTCTGAGAAGAGGAGTTTCTACATGAGTCTGAGCGACCTGCCTGCACTAAATGCCTGTTTGAATGGAGCGAGCGCGATTCTCCTTTGCGCGGGATTCTTCTTCATCAAGAAGGGGAACAAAGTTGCTCACCGCAACTGCATGATTGCGGCGCTGTGCACGTCGACGCTCTTCCTTGCGAGTTACGTCACGTATCACGTCGGGATGCAGCGCCTTCACGGTGAGGCCCATACAAGTTTCCAAGACCCAGCATGGTTTCGTCCCATTTACTTGACCATTCTATTCACTCACTTGGTCCTGGCCATTGCGATTGTGCCGATGGTGATTATGACGGTGATCCGGGCGGCTCGGAAGGACTTCGAAAAACATGCCCGGATTGCACGATGGACCTGGCCCGCATGGATGTATGTTTCTGTGACTGGGGTGATTATCTACCTAATTCTGTACCAGATCTTTCCCCAACGATAGTCGGATGCCCTTGGCAAGGGCCGGTCGACTGGTCTCTCCGGTTTCCTGCTATGAAAGAAGCTTACCGACCATTTGACTGATCGATTTGCCATCGGCCCGGCCAGCGCTGACTGCCTGGACCGCCTTAATCCTGTCTCTTATACACATCTGACGCTGCCGACGAGCGATCTAGTGTAGAT
>CAJXVR010000216.1 GCA_913061285.1 uncultured Verrucomicrobiota bacterium
ACGAGATGTAGAGAGGTCTCGTGGGCTCGGAGATGTGTATAAGAGACAGACCACGAACGCTGGCCCAGGCACGCCAACAGCAGTCCTTGGTCGGAGAGAAGATGAAACAGGAAGGCGGGGTGAAACGATACCGACTTCAATCGACGCCAGATTTGTTGGCTACTCCCTTCGGTGACTATGATTCTCGTGTGATTCAGGCGATTCAGCAGCGCTGGTTTAGTATTTTGGCTTCCATGCCCACGGTCCGCAACGCTCGAGGGAAAGTGGTGTTAAAGTTCGATATGCGATCGGACGGGAGCATTCTCGGACTAGAAGTTGTGGAAGATTCCGTTGGAGTGATTCAATCGTTGGTTTGTCAGAAAGCGGTCAGTGAACCTGCCCCATATGGAGCTTGGCCTGATGACATGCGGCGAATGATAGGGACGGACCGGCGCGAGGTTCGATTCAGTTTTTTTTACAATTGATCAGTATCGTTAGAAGGGACCTTGGACGTGATTGTTGGACGTAGATGTTCCAGGAATTGGTTTAGTTGATTCGGTTATGCTTGAGTTTATTCAATCCGGTGGCCCGTTCATGTGGCTTCTCATTCTCATGTCGGTAATCTCGCTTGCCTTGGTTCTAGAGCGGACCGTGGCGTTGCGGTGGCGACGCGTGCTTCCTGCTGTCCTTGAGGAGCGGGTAGAGGCATGTTCTTCGGCCAGTGAATTAGCGGCCTTGCGGTCCATCTGTGATGCGGATCAGTCTCCTCTGAGTCGCTTACTTGCAGGTGTGATCGAGCGAAGACACTGGGTGCGGGCCGAAAACATTGATGCCCTGCAAACTCGAGCCCGGAAAGAGGTCGCTGGCTTAGAGCGAGGCCTGGTGATCATCGAGGTTGTTGTTGGATCGGCGCCGCTCTTAGGCCTCGTTGGAACGTTGCATGGTCTTATCACGCTCTTCGGAGACTTTGGGGAGGCGAGTCTGGGGAACAATGCGGCCTTGGCCAAGGGGATATCTATTGCCTTGAACACAACCTTAACGGGGCTGCTTATAGCCATTCCGTCTTTAATTGCGTGGAGCTATTTTAATAAGAAGGTCGAGAGCCTGACGATTGAGATGGAAACTCTCTGCGACCTGTTGGTGCAACGCCTCTATGCGCCGGAGGAGCCCCAGCGAGAGTCCGGAGCAGGCTTGCGCGATCCATTGGCATGAAGTTTTCTGAGCGGAAATCGCACCGGCCTCCAGCAATCATCATCATTTCGTTGATTGATATTCTGATCGTCCTGCTCATTTTTCTTATGGTGACGACAACCTTTCGGGAGGCGCCGGCCCTGAGTTTGACGCTGCCTACATCTACTAGTGCAGGAACGGTAGGGGAGACAGTGCAGAAATTTGTCATCACCATTGCCGAGTCAGAACCTTATGTGTACTTGGGGGATCGGGCCGTCCCCCTGGACGCTTTGGAGGGGACTCTGAATGAGTTGTCTTTTGAGAATCCAGAGATGAATTTGAGCATTCGCCCGGATGAAGCGGCGCCTGTAGGTGTGCTTGTGGATGTGATTGATGCCGCGAAAGCAGCGCAAATTTCAAATTTTAGCCTTCTAACGAAACGAGAAATGGCAGAGTAAGTCTAGAGTGATCCAAAGAAATGAAGACAGGTAAAATATTAGCGACCCTGGGAATAGTCATGCTCCTTGGGGGAATTGCCGGGGCTTTGCTTTGGCCCAGTCCGGGAGGTTCTGTAGGCGGTGACAAGCAGGCCGACGTGCCGCCTCCTAGCCTCCCTGCACTCCCGTCGCCGAACGGTTACGACATGCTCTTGCAAGCGGGCGATAATACTCGCAGCCCAAATTCGCCCGTGGCGGAGATGAGTCGTGGGGCTTTGGAGACCTACTTGCTTTCTCATGACGATGCATTTGAGATCGCGACGGCCGCGTTTGAGACCGAGTGTCGGGTTGTCTTGGATGGAGAGGTTGAGTTTTCACCTGCGCGCCAGGAAGGCTTGGAAGCACTTCAGCGGTTGGCAGAGTTGTTTACTGCGAGAGCCCTGTTGGCTGAAGGGAAAGTGCAGATGCAAGTGGCGCTCGACGCTCATCTCGAGAGGTTGCGGCTGGGAAGTATGGTTGCGCAGGGCGGGATCACTGAAGACTTACTTGTCGGGGTTCTCATTGAAGAAGGAGCGCGGAGCGGCATTGAGGCAATGATTCGAAAATTGACCAAGCTCAGCCTTGAGAATGCGCTTGAGCGTCTGACGGCCTTGGAAGACAGCCGTGAAATGCCGGACGCCCACCGCGAGTGGGGAGAATTGATCGACAAGACTATTCACCCTTCTTTTCTCAATTCAATGACGGTGGAACAACGGGCCGAACGGCGGGAAGGATTCCGTCTCGCGCTTCAGAAGAACACTGAGCAATTGAGGAAGCTGCGGGCTCTCATTCTCCAAGTAGCGGGGCGACTCTATGAGTTTCAAACGGGCAAGACGCCGGATACCTTGTCCGCGCTTGTCCCGTCGTTGATTTCCGAGATTCCAATCGATCCCACGACCGGAAATCCCTTTGAGGATACGGTCATGAGCCGAGGAAAAGGCGATATTGGGGCTGAATGATGCTTCCTCTTGGCGTGGCACATTTAGCTGAAAATCGGGGAGCCGGCTTTCTCCCATCGGCTCGCCGCTTATCTGGACTGGTAGTAATGTGAATTAACACAGTTTTTTGAGGCTTCTCCACGGAGGACCCGAGCGACCTCCAAAGCCGCTTTTGCTCTCATTTCGTGGAGGCCTTGTTCAGAATAGAAGGCTGTATGCGGCGTGATGACTAAGTTAACTGGAGGGTCTTGATCTTCTTGCCAGAGCTTGACCAATTTTGAGTCTGACGTAGCCGGTTCGACGGGAAGCACGTCGATGCCCGCTGCTGAAATTGTTTTTGCTCGGAGCGCCTCCGCCACGGCATCCGTGTCGACCACAGCGCCCCGGGCTGTGTTGACCAAGATGCTCGATGGTTTCATTTTCTGCATGGCTTCAGCGTTAATCAGGTGGCGGGTCTCTTCCGTGAGTGGCGTGTGGACCGAAACGACGTCGCTTTCCCCAAGGAGCTGATCGAGCGAGACGAGGGTGACCCCTAAGACTTTATCTGTTCCGGGACGAACGTACGGGTCATAGGCGAGAACTTTCATACCCAAACCCTGTGCGCGCTTGGCGGTGGCAGATCCGATCCTTCCTAAACCAACGATACCGAGGGTCGAACCTTGAATCCTGAAAATGGGAGCAACGGCTCGCATATCCCAAGGAGCCAGAGAGCGCCGAAGACCGCGTTCTGCAAGGAAGAGACCGCGATTGCAGGCCAACATCATACCGATCGCATGATCAGCGACCTCATCCACCCCGTAATCAGGCACGTTACAGACGAGGATGCCGTGCTCACCTGCCACTTTGAGATCGACGTTGTCGTATCCGACTCCGCAGCGAACGATGACTTGGCACTGCGTTAGTTCCGGAATGATTGACGCCGTGAGCGAAATCTCATGGCAAAGAATGACGGCATCGACATCGCCAACCTGACCATGGAGATCGGATTCGCGCTTCGCTTGAAGGCATTCGACCCTAGCGATCTCAGTCAGTTGCGCTTGCTCAACATCCGCAGGCGGTGCCCAATAATCCGTGATGACAACCCGTTTCATGGCTGTGATCCTGCCAGATGCCGTAGGATACTGACAACGACTGTTCTGAAAATCTAAGATTGAAAGCTAAGAAAAGAGAAACCTGGTCGTTTCCTCTTCAGAGGGCCTCCTCTTGAACGCGAGTAAGCGATTGGTCTTCGGAACTGAGGTTACTCACTTGACCTGATTGTCGTGTGAAACATACCATCTTGGCGATTTGAGTGATTTAATGGCAGCGTTTCTAGCATTGGAGGACGGCAGCATCTTTCGCGGGCAGGGCTTTGGCGCTCCCGGGGCGGTTTGTGGCGAAGTTTGTTTCAATACGTCGATGACGGGCTATCAGGAAATCCTAACGGATCCGTCCTATAAAGCTCAGATCGTAACAATGACCTATCCTCAGATTGGGAACTACGGAGTGAATGATGTGGATGTTGAGTCCTACAAGGCACATTTGTCGGGCTTCGTCGTCCGAGAGCTCTCACCCGTAGTGAGTAACTGGAGGGCGGATCGGACTCTTGCAGAATACCTCGTGGCAGAGGGGATTCCAGGACTACAAGGCATTGACACGCGTGCTCTGACAAAGAAGCTGCGTGTGGTAGGCTCAATGAAAGGTTGCTTGGTTAATGGAGAGCAAACGAGTGAAGAAGACGCCATCAAGATGGCCCGAGAATGGTCTGGCTTGGTCGGGGTGAATTATGTCAAAGAAGTCACTCATGCTGAAGCGTTTGAGTGGGACGAGCAATCAGATATCAGTGGTGAATTTCGCTTGGCCGTCGGAACGTCAGAGACTGCTGATCCACGGAATCTGCGTGAACCACTTCCCAAAGCCGATATACCTATCGTCGCTCTTGATTTGGGGATGAAGTATAACATTTTGCGGCGATTGAGGCAGCAAGGGTTTCAGCCCTACTTAATGCCAGCAAGTTCGAGTGCAGACGATATTCTCGCTCGCAAACCTGCAGGCGTCTTTCTTTCCAATGGTCCGGGCGATCCTTCTGCGGTTGAAGACGTGATTGCCAACGTGAAACAGTTGATCGATTTTGGAATCCCACTTTTTGGAATCTGTCTTGGTCATCAAATGCTTGGATTGGCAATGGGCGGCAAGTCCTTCAAGCTTAAGTTCGGTCATCGTGGGGCGAATCAGCCGGTGAAACATCTTCCTTCCGGTAAGGTCGAGATTACCTCGCAAAACCACGGGTTTGCTATAGATGCTGACTCACTTCCAGATGATGTGAGTGTGGATCGAATAAATCTCAATGATGGGACGGTCGAGGGACTTTCCCACAAAAGAAAGCCAGTTTTCAGCGTTCAGTACCATCCCGAGGCTTCACCGGGGCCTCATGATTCAGCGGCATTGTTCCAGGACTTTCGCTCCCTGATTGAGCGAAACTAGGAGATCGTTTTTTGAACGATAACAAGCGGATTTAAAGATCGAAGTAACCGACTGCACTAGAGAATAAGAGAAAACGGTTTGACTTGGGGTACACTCCCTGGATAATACCGATTTCAACCCAAGCGGATATGGCCAAACTCGTCGTTTTAAGTGAAGGATTTGCGGGGAAGACGTACGAACTCAAGACGGACAAGACCACTATTGGCCGTGTTGATGACAACTCTTTCTCTGTTCCAGAAGGCTCGATTTCAAGCCATCATTGTGAGATTAATCTCAAAGGTGGAAAGGTTTACGTTAAGGATCTTGGCTCAACCAACGGGACCTTCGTAAATGAGAAACAGGTTAAGGGCGAAGCAATCCTTCCTGCCGGTAAGATCTTGCGGCTAGGCCAACTCGAGATTCGTCTTGAGACGGGCGAGAAGGATGACGATCAGTCTGATATAGACAAAACCATCGTTTTAAAGGCGGGCGGAGTAAAGCTCGGTGAGTTAGAAAAAGGCACCCAAACGGTCTCTTTTGGGAAAGACAAACCGTTTTCCAAGAAATCGAACAAGATCAATTCAATCTTCATTGTTGTTGGTGTCGTACTGCTCTTAGTAATAATTGGTTGTATAGTCTTTGCTGTAATGCAGCTGAAAGGCAATTAGACCCTCGGCGATCTAATTCCAAAATACCAATCTTTCGGAAATGCTCGCTACCAAGAGGTAACGAGCATTTCTATTTGAACTGATCTCCCATGAGGTAGTTGGTCGTTTTTTTGGCGGTTTACGGTGTTTCTGTGGGGTCTTTCATTATTAAGTACTTGTACTGAATGTCAGAGATCGATATTCTTGGTCTAGTTAACCAAGAAATTGACATGAGATTCGCAAGACCTAGAAACGTTCGATCCTTTCGCTGTAGCATTCAGAAGGCGTTCTGCCTTTTGAGCCTATCCTTGCTGAGTGGCTGCGCTACCGTGGTTTATGATGGCGATTCGGTTGAACAAGATGGCTCGGCCGAATTGCGGGTCTTGATGCCCCCGTTTTTTAATGCGACCAACGATGATCATGCGGGGAGAGCATTAACCGAACTGACTGGGACCGCGCTTGTCGCCCGAGGGATCCCTCTCTATCAAACGGAGGAACTACTGCTCTCGACTCAGGACGAAACTGCTGCTGGACCTGAGGGGCGATATTCAGAATTGGCTCAGACAATAGGGGCCACCCATCTGCTGATCGGTACGGTCCACGAATACCGCTACAAGACAGATCTAGATGGTGATCCGGCTGTTGGTATCACGATAAGGATTGTCGATGCTCACGATGGCAGAACTGTCTGGCAGGGAAGTAGCTCAAACATTGGATATGCCTTTGCATCCGTAACCTCAGCATCGCAGCGGGCGGTGCGACGTCTCGTCAAACGGATTCCTGTTGAACGCAGGCTCTTGGAAAACTCTTCGACGCAGCCCTCAGCTGCCATTACTGAAAGCGACACTTCCGCTGACGCTGAGACAAAGTCCAATGCGATCTCTGAGAATTCAGAAAACTCCAACTAACGCTATGAATACGAAATCGCGACTCCATTTTCCAAGATCTGCCTATTTGGACGCGATCCTCATCAGCGCGATCTTGATCGTCATCAACATTTTTGTTGATTTTCGAGATTTCGGCCTCCTCAAACTGACTCCTTCTCCCTTCTTCTTGCTGCCAGTCTTGCTTGGCGCTCGATACGGTTTTGGTGCCGGTGTAGCCGGAGGCCTCGCAGCAGCCGTTTGGGTGGTTGGGGGGCGGGTCCTCCTTCTCCAGCTAAGCCCCCGGGATATTGTGCTGGAACATGCGTTTCTACTGGCATCGCTCCTCTTATCTGGTGCGTTGACAGGGGAGATTCAAATGTATTTCCAACGTATGTTGGATCGTTCTCGAACGGCGGCCTCCGAAATGGAGGCGCGGATACAACGAATGGGGACCAATCTCAATGCCCTTCGTGATTCCCGCGATGAGTTGGAGCGTACATTGGCGACGAAGGATAATGTTTTCTTGATGTTGAATACTGAGATCCGCCGACTCTACACCTACTCTGAGAAAGATCGGTTCAGGGCATTGCTGCTCATTATTGGGCGCCAAACTAAAGCCACTGAAGCAAGCTGTTATGTTGTTGAACCGGAATCGGATCAACTCGAGAAAGTGGCCTGTATTGGGAATGAGGCGGCACTACCGACAAATCTGGGGATTCATGATATCGACATGATTCGTCTCGCCATTCGGCAAAAATCAGTGGTGAGTGTTCCTGATATTTGGGACATGAACGCTGTTGAATCGAGTCGCTGTTTGATTGCCCAACCGCTGGTTAATTCTAGTGGAGAGGTTCTAGCAGTGGTCGCAATTACGGGGCTTCCTTTCTCGCAAATGAATGGGAATACAGTGCGAGCAATCGACGTGATTGCCAACCTTGCAACCCAGGTCATTGAGGTCACTCGGGGAGATGAAAGCCGATATCGCTTGCTCGATGGCTTGTCTCATCAGAAAATCTTCTTGCCCGAGGCGTTTGAAACCACTCTTCGTCTCTCATACGACTATTACTTGCAGCACCGAATTTCGTCCTCCGTGGTCGTCTTTTCGCTTCCGGGCGCTGATGAGGAGTCGCAAACCCAGCTCGAGCGAGCGGTTCATCATATATCGCGAGAAGGGGACTACTTGGCGGCGTTTAATTCTGATTTCCCGAAGTTAGCTGTCTTTCTTCCGCTCACGGGGGAACGTGATTGTCAGACTTTTATTGAGCGCTGTGTAGCCGCCTTTGAAGAGCAACCATCACTTGCTCTGACCCCAAACTATCGCTTTTACACATTCTCTGATGTTGATGATTTCGAAGTATTCTGGTCAGAGATTTCTACGGATAATGTCGAGGGATCCTCGAAGTCTGCTTCTGCGCTTAGTCGAGAGGTTGCGTAGTTTCGACTTGCTTCGATGTTTCGGTAGATCTTTGGAGTGCCAAAACTCCTAAGGTCGATTCGAGTTTCGCCCTCGTGACTTCTTCACTTCATTCTCCGTTGATCTCAAGTGGGGGCAAATTTCAGTACTTCGGCTGATTAGAAAGAGGCCACCGTATGTTTAACCTTAACGAGTTCGACATTCAGGGATGGATCAACTGACAACAATTGGCAAAGAGCGTTTTGCTCGCTTTCGAGAAGCGTCGCGTGATGAGTTGCTGGGAAGGCGCGAACGTCATGCTGGGATCAATCGTTTTCTTAGGTGTTTGCCGTTTCTTGTTTTCGAGTCTGTAGCCCTTATCGTCTTCATTCTGGAGAGTTCACTACTGGGAAGAAGTTTTGAGGCAGGGGTGTTGCTTTTTCATGGACTCGCTTCGCTCCTTTTTCCTTTCGCCCTGAGGGCTTGGCTTCCGGCATCCTATATCGAGAATCGCTATCTCTCGTTTTTTCTGGTGTTTGGTTTTGCCTGCTCTCTTCCTCTCTTTGGGCCCCTCTGTGTGCTAGTGCTTTTGGGGGTGATTAAGGAGAAGCGTCCTAGTCAGGGAGATGTCAAGCAAGCACCGCTCATAGTTGGTAGCCGAATCCCTGATGCTGCTGATTTAGATTTCGGATCTGGTCCTCAAACGGTGGATAGCATTCTTCAAATCATGATTGGGGCAGATCCTCTAGCACGTCGTAATCTGATCTTGGCGACAAAGCGGCTGAACCCGGAACAGGCTATTCCAATCCTTCGAACTGGTCTTCGGGATTGTGATGAGGAAACGAAGTTATATTCCCAGGCAATGCTCAGTCAACTGGTCGAACGTTGTGAGAGAAATATTTCCGAACTAAAGTCTAGGGTCGCACAGGTTCCAGATGACAAGGATGCGATGTTCCGGCTCGCTGAGCAGTACTTCGAGATTGTCGAACTTGATCTCGTGACGGATGCCGAGTTGCAACGGTTTTATGTTATTCGAGCGATCGAGCTCTTAGAAAACGTGCTGAGCTCTGATTGTGAGGATGACACCGTCTTGTTTCGTCTGGTTCAGTATCATCTTCGGATTGAGCAAATTGAGGAAGCCGAAGGATATCTCGATTGTTTGCGGGAACGGGGTGTTTCCTCCGAGCTGCTGGAGCCCTTTGAAGTTGAAATTCTTTATTGTCGGCGTTCTTGGACTCATTTTAGAACGCGAATCCAAACGACTGTGGTGAATCGGTTTTGTGATCCGAGTTTACAGAAGGCAGGAGAATTTTGGATGAAACCGGGTTCGACCTCGAGCTTGGGGCAATTTGCTAGAATATCGGAACGGCTTGCTGGCTAGGTGAAAGTGGAAGTGAAAGGGGTGTTTGGCGGTTGTCGATGTGATGCCTTCTTTCCTCCGGGGCGGAATTGTGTTTCATTGTTTGAGAACGCTACGGGAGAAACTCTTTGTGCTCGTTGATTGGTGAAAGTGGAAAAGGATAAAAAATCTGACGATTCCGAGATCGCAGATGTATGCCTTCTTTTGGAGGGGACTTATCCCTATATTCAGGGTGGTGTTTCGGCCTGGGTGCATCAGATCATCACGACGATGCCGGATGTTCGCTTTTCGATTTTCTTCATTGGTAGTCAGCGTGAGACGACTCCAAAGCAGTTCTACACCTTGCCCGAGAATGTGGTTGCCTTCGAAGAGGTCTACATTTTTGAGAAACTGGAGGAATCAGAGAAAGTAGCTGCTAAGATTCCTAAATTCGTCGCTACCGAGCTTTATCGCTTGCTTGGTGAGGTTTATTTTGGAAATCGAAGTGCCGATCGCGTGGTGGCCTTCTGGGAAGCCTTAGATTTTCTGGAAAAATCTGGGGTCGACATCACCTTTGCCAATCTTTGTCAGAACTATGAGTGTTGGGAGTTATTGAAGAAGGGCTATCACGTTGGAGCCGAAGGTGATTCATTTATCGATTTTTTCTGGTCGGTTCGTTTCATGCATATGCCGATTTGGACTCTACTGAAACGCCGGTCGCAAGTCCCGAAGGCTCGAGTTTACCACGCCGTTTCAACCGGATATGCCGGTGTGATCGGAGCCTTCGCTGCCCGCGTTCAGAAGGCGCCTTATTTCATTACGGAGCATGGAATCTATACCAAGGAACGGGTTGCCGAGATTAGCCAAGCGAGTTGGATTTATGAATCTGAGTCGTACTATTTTGATCCCCACAAGGGCTTAAGTGTCTTGAAAAAGATGTGGATCAATCTTTTTACCTTCTTGGGGCATATCAGCTACGGTGCCGCGGAGCGGATCATTGCTCTTTATGAAGGGAATACCCGTCTTCAGGTCGAGTATGGAGCTGCGGCAGATCGGTTAGAGATTATTCCCAACGGGATTGATCCGACGGCTTACGATGTGACTCGAGAGACGAGAAAGCGTCGCCGAGAAGAGACAGAGGATGATCGAGTGATTATTGGTTTCATGGGGCGTATTGTTCCCATTAAGGATGTGAAGACTCTGATTCGGAGTGCCTATCATGTGATTCGACGGTGTCCCAATGCCCATTTCTTGTTGGCTGGTCCGACGGAGGAGGATGAGGAATACTTTGAATCGTGTCAGGAGTTGATCACTCAGTTTGGTATCGGTGACCAGCTCGAGTTTATCGGGCGGCAGAAGCCGGCTGAGTTCTTGGCCAGTATTGATATCATGTTGCTGACAAGTATTAGTGAAGGACTGCCTTTGGTGATTCTTGAAGCGTATTCAGCCTCGATTCCGGTTGTTTCCACTGATGTGGGCGCTTGTCGAGAAATGATTGAAGGGAGAACCGTTCCCGATCGTGAATTGGGGCCAGCTGGGGCAGTGACAAGAATTTACTCGCCGGAAGATACCGCTGAGGGGCTGATCCAATTGATTAAGAGCCCTGAGATGGTTGATGATATGGGGGAAGCGGGCCGAGAACGCGTGGAGCGGTACTATGTGGAATCGGATATCATGGGGCAGTATCATCAGATCTATAAGGATACTACGTGGTCGAAGTTTTCTCATATCCGAGTGAAATCTCTCGCCGAGCGAAGTAAGTTACCGAGTTCATAGGAAGAAAATGGCAGGGATCGGATTTCAACTTCGTCGCACGCTCGAGCCAGGCACCTTTGCCGGGATATTTAAGGCCTACGGCTATGCTGCCTTGATCAGCAGTGGGCCATGGGTGCTTTCCATTTTATCGCTGGCGGTGCTTGGTCTCATCCTTGGGGCCAAGGGATTGGAGTCAGACTTCAATCTTTTCTATGTTTCCGTGACCCACGTCTACGCCTTCTCCCTCATCTTGACCGGGCCAATACAATTAATTCTGACGCGTTATGCGGCGGATCGCGATTACCTAAAGGAGCCTGAAAAAGTATTTCCCGCTTTTCTTTCGGCGCTGGCCCTAACCGTGGTTGGGGCGGGAATCTTGGGCTTGACCGTTTTTCTCTTCTACGTTCCAACTGGGCTCGTCTTTCAGCTCTCAGGAGCTTTCTTGTTTGTGGTGACTTCAGGAATCTGGGTGACGGCCGTTTTTCTCTCTTCCCTGAAGGACTACAATGGGATCCTACTGAATTTTGCGGTTGGCTATGGTACGAGCTTCTTTCTTGCTTGGACCTGGGGACGCTATTTCGGAATCGACTATGTATTGCTGGGGTTTGCTACCGGCCAGATCGTGCTGCTGGCGCTCTTTGTCGTTTCGGTTTCTCGCCAATATGGCAATCTTGAGATCAAGAATTTTGAATTCTTCTCCTACTTTAGAACGCATTATGCGCTCGCGTTTGTGGGATTGTTCTACAATGTTGGAGTCTGGGCCGATAAGCTCATCTTCTGGTGGTTCTCGCCGATCGGCGAGCCTGTCGCTGGAATTCTTTATTCTGCTCCAATTTATGACGCGGCCGTGTGCTTGAGTTTTCTTACGGTCGTACCGGGGATGACTGTGTTTCTATTGGAGATGGAAACCGAGTATGCCATCCGATACCAAGCGTTCATGGATGCTGTGTTGAAACAGGAAACCTTAGGTACCATTGAAAAGAGAAAGATGGAGCTTGTGGTTGGATTGCGGGAAGGAATGAAGAAAGTGATTAAGATTCAGTCAATCGTGACGGGCTTGTTCATTCTCTTCGCCAATGATTTGCTCTCGGTTCTAGGCTTAGGTCGAGTACAGACGGGGGTGTTCCAAGTTTCGATGCTCGGAGTTTTTCTACTCGTCCTCTTCTTATCTTTGCTGACCGTACTGTTCTATTTGGATAAATCGAAGGACGCGATGTGGTGCTGTATTCTCTTCGCGGTTTCCAACATTGTGGTGACCTTTCTCAATATTAGTGGGGGAACGCAATGGTATGGCACTGGGTTTGTGTTCGCCGGAGGGATTTCTTTGCTCGTGACCGGAAGTCGTGTGAATCGCCATCATCGGTATCTTGAGTATCAAACCTTCGCTCTCCAGCCGCTGTAAGAAGAAATGAAACGATGTCGAACCGGTACCTTCCTCCGCTTCGATTGAATGTCGTTGAGGCTATCTTGAGGATTCGGCGTTCCTCAATGGACGTAAGAAAGAGTGATCCAGCACTATGCCGAATCACTCTTGATAAGAAGGATTTTATCCCGGTTATTTTTATTTTCGGCTAGCTGCGACTTTGGCCGCTACTTTTAGTCGTAGCGCATTAAGTCGAATGAATCCAGTGGCGTCGTCCTGGTTATAGGCGTCCGTTGGGTCGGCTTCCATCGTAGCGATTTCAGGATTGTAGAGGCTAAATGGAGATTTTCGACCTGCGGTGATCAAGTTGCCTTTGTAAAGTTTGAGTCGGACGGTGCCGGTGACGTTCTGTTGGCTCTCGGAAATTAGGGCTTGGAGTGCGAGTCTTTCCGGAGCAAACCAGAATCCGTAGTAAACGAGTTCGGCGTATTTCGGCATGAGCGAATCTCTGAGATGCATCACTTCTCTGTCCATGGTCAGGCTCTCGATTTGGCGATGGGCAAAGTTTAGTATCGTGCCGCCAGGGGTCTCGTAGATCCCTCGTGATTTCATTCCAACGAATCGGTTTTCGACGAGGTCCACTCGACCAATCCCATGTTTGCCTCCAAGCTTATTAAGCTTTTTCATAACGGCCAACGGAGAAAGGGCTTTTCCGTTGATAGCGATACAGTTGCCGTTCTCGAAATCGAGGTTGATGTATTGTGGTTTGTCGGGAGCGTCTTCTGGGGAAACACTTAGCTTGTACATCGCCTTGTGAGTGGCTGAGGATGCATCGAGCCAAGGATCTTCCAAAATCCCAGCTTCGTAGGAAATGTGGAGGAGATTGCGATCCATCGAGTAGGGTTTCTTGGCGCTGGCCTCGACGTCGATCTTCTTGTCGCGACAGTATTGGATCATTTCAGCACGGCCCGGAAATTGGGTTCGGAATTCTTCATCCCGCCAGGGGGCAATGATGTCGATATCGGGACCGAGGGCGGCGGCGGCGAGTTCGAAACGGACCTGGTCGTTCCCTTTTCCGGTGGCGCCATGTGCCAAGGCTTGTGCTTTTTCTTTTTTGGCGATTTCGACCATGCGCTTGGCAATGAGTGGGCGCGCAATACTCGTTCCCAAGAAATACTGGCCTTCATAGATAGCGCCAGCCTGCATCATCGGATAGATGAAGTCACTGGCGAATTCCTCTTGCAGATCGTCGATGTAGATCTTCTTGGCACCGGTCTCTTTAGCCTTCTTGTCGAGCCCTTTTAGCTCCTCCTCCTGTCCCACGTTGGCGCAAAATGCGATGATTTCTGCGCTGTATTTTTCTTTGAGCCAAGAAACGAGCACGGAGGTGTCGAGGCCACCCGAGTATGCTAGGACGATCTTCATGAGCGTTGGTTTACGGGAAATTGTGGGGGTTGGCCAAGATCAAAATCGATTTCTCAGTAGAAACGGCCTCGGATGGGAGGGCGGGGGAGGCTCCGTCTTGGGTGTTTGGGATGCTTAGGGAATCTTGAATGCTCTTTGATGGTCTCTGTAGGCGTCCAGGAGTGTGGGGATATCGGGTGGTGGTTTGTGATCTAATTTGATGCGCGCAAGGAGCGATGGTTCGGACGCCACGTGCATGATTGCTTGCCTTGGGTAGACTGATTCGCTAGCCCAATTGAGGTACTTCATGCAGCGAAAACCGTTGAACCATTGCCAGAAACGTTTTTGAAACTGAGTTGCGTTTCGTACGTTGGCTGTCTCTTATACACATCTGACGCTGCC
>CAJXVR010000217.1 GCA_913061285.1 uncultured Verrucomicrobiota bacterium
TAGAGAGGTCTCGTGGGCTCGGAGATGTGTATAAGAGACAGCTGTATCGGTTGCTAGCTTGATCGTTCCGCCTCCAACATTAACAACATCACCGTATATCTCGGTTGTTGAGGCCGTATTCCCTAGTCGAACGTCACCACTGTTGTGATTGAGATGCAACTTGGCCCCTGTATTATCCGATGTGTTCACGGTCTGGATTTCGTTCGCGTCCACTCGCAGGTGGAGTGAACCTTCATGCACTCGTAGAGTCCCTACCCCGGCCGCATTGTCGTCGACATTGCCGGTCGAACTCCCATCGAGAATCTCGAGCCCATCCTCAAGCAAGGACGGTCCTTTAACATTCAAACCTTGCTCGACCGTCACTAAGTCAGAACCGTTGAAAGTAATGGCGTCGGCCGAGTCCGTACTCAGTTTATCCGCAGTGATTGCCTTCGATGCTAAAAATGCATAGGGCGACGTAAGCAGGCGAAGGCGTGGTGCGATAGTCGAACCTGTCCCAACCGTTAGCTCCACAAAGCGATCCGACGCATCTGTCTCATCGAAAACCTTCGCGATATCAAAATTAAAACTCTCTTCGCCTGTGATGGCGCTCCCTTCGCCCAACAAGACGCTGAACGCCCCCTTATCCACAGTTACCGATTGGCTTTCCGACCACTCCAAATTACCATTCTGTTCGGCATCATAGATGCGGAATTGGATGGTGAAGTTTGTGGGATCCGATGCCAATGGATCTCCATCGGCATCCGTTAAATATCCTTGATAGCTGATCCCTGAAGGTGGGCTAGCAGTTGCTGCGGATACGCAATGAACACTGACTAGCAGCGCCAAAGCAGAGAGAATCGCACCCGTCCGCGGCAAGAGTGATCCAATGCCGTGGAACGTATGCCACGCGTGGTTTCGAAGGGTGTCTGTCATTTTCATGAGATCTTTATTTTTGCTGAATCACTAAACAATCAGTTTCGTCGATCGCCTCTATTCTGTTCTCAAAGTATCGATATCAGAAACTCGAATGAGGTTAAATTCACCTGCTACATTGTATTCTCTTGCCTCGTTATCCTTGCCATACAAGGTGATCTTTTCCTGATATGTCCCGGTCAATGTTGTTGAGGTAGATGTCAATGAATTGAAATCGTCTGCTTCATTAACGGCGATGCTGAAACTCTCCTTCACAATTCGGAATCCAAAATGGTCATTACCCCTCCAGGTATAATCCCGCTCACGTTCAGCCGTGTTCAAAGAAGTCTCATGAAAATTCCAACTCCCCCCGCGTTTCACACGCGCATCCCCATTGTATGACTGCCCCGGACCGCCCACGAAACTGAAGTTTTCAATCGGTTCCTCCGTCCCAAGAACGAAACTTTCATTCACCGGACCGTAATCGGGATCGGGTCGATTAGCGTAGAAGTCGGGATCATACCAATCCCGGCACCATTCCCACACATTGCCCGACATATCATAGAAGCCAAAAGGGTTAGGCGAGTAACTCTTGACGGCTTCGAGATGGCCTGTATCTGGATGCAGATTGTTTTCGTTGTAGTTCGCTTTGGTGGCATCCACGGTGCCGTCCGCAGTTGCGAACTCCAAATCAGCTCCTCCCTTGGCGGCATATTCCCACTGAGCCTCAGTCGGAAGATCACATCCATAGTATTCTGCAAAAGCCTTGGCCCCATGCCATTTAATGAAGGCTGCGGGCCAATCGGCGACTTCGGATTGGCTTGGGATGGCTCCGCTGAGTTCGGGCCAATCAGCAATCGATTCATCGCTAATGTCAAAGATCGACACGGCATCATCATCAAGGCCGACAACAAAAAGAGTCGAACCATCCACTGCGACGGAGAAGGGTCCGCCGAGTTTTGGGAATCCCCCGCCCACACTATCGTCTTTGAAAACCCCCAATAGTTCAGGAGCTGAAGGATTCGACACATCAACCACAGTAAGCGCACTATCGGTCCGAGCCGGAAGAAACAGCAACCCATTGCTCAGGGCTGGCCGCTGCACCCCTGCAAGCGATTGATAGAGCCCAACCCCATCAACAAGTTCAGCCAAGACAGATGGGCTGCTAGGATCACTAATATCAAAGATCGTGACAGCCGAATCGCCATCCGCTGTGAGATAGCCCACGTCCCCATCAAGGATGAGGCTTCTGGGCCCAGAAATCTGATTAAACCCGCTGCTACCATCAACGATCTCGGCCACCAGGATCGGGCTAGCAGGGACGGTCACATCGATAATCGTCAGTGCATGATCTGAGCCAGAAAGGACATAGGCATACACTTTCTGATCTACCTCAATCACACTCACCCACCGGGCAGATCGCAAGGAAGAGAAAGTGTATCCATTCTGAGTTTCTTCATCGATAATTTGATTCAATAGAACGACCCCACCAGACAATCCTGAGCCGGTTCCATCAAGAATGGAACCGATATCGAAAATCACCAAGGCATGATTCTCATCTGCCGCAACGTAGAGCCTGTCATTTAGAACGGCGGTACCCCGTGGCTTCTGAAGATGGCTCGCCGCCACATTGTCGCGCAATCGTGCCTTTTGAACGGGGTTGGCAGGATCAGCCACATTGTAAATCATTACGTTCTTATCAGCGCCATCCGTAGCACTGACAAAAAGGAGATCGCCATCCAATGTCATATAAGAGGGATCCCCTAACTGATCGGAGGCTCCGGAGCCTGTATTGTTCGTCAATTGGCCAATCTTGTCCGGGGCGGATGGATTGGAGATATTCAATATCGTGACCGTATCGGAATCTAAGGAACAGACGTAGGCAATTCCATTCTGGACGACAACGTGAATTGGCTTGTCTAGATCGTACGCTTCCCCATCACCGTCAACACCCCCGTGTTCAACTAGGGACAGAGGCGTTATCTCAGGTATGGGATAATACTCAAAATTCTCCCAATTGATGCTGAAGGGATCTTTAACACTAAAAGTGTCGTTGCCGTCGAACTCTATCCAGCATTGGTTCAGCGGATTCTCAGGGTCGACGTCTCCGTCCCCATCATGATCCTTAAGAACTCGGCTTCCGCTCAGATCCAAGAACTTATGACCGGCATACGGCTGATCCGTGGCACCATAGACAAAGGTCCCGTCATTCGACTCCGTAACCGTGATCAAACCATCGGCATAGGCGGCGTTAAGGAACTCGACGTATTGCTGATTGGTAATCTCCGCTTCGCTCATCTCGAACGCGCTCATATTGACATCGCGCTCGGGGGTATGATCCGCAGCAAGCGGCCCGACCGCTGCCTCGTTTCCCATGACAAAACTCCCTTCCGGCACATCGATCATCCGAATACCAGCGGGCAAGTCGGCAAGCACGTTGACTTCGGTCTCAGTTGTTTCCGCCGAGGTCGACGTACTTGTCGTGCTGTCAGCAATCAACTTCGTCCCCGAGATCAAGGTAATCTCCCGAACGATATCAAAAGACTCAAACCCACGCTCCGGATCCCCATACTCCTCATAAGCGGGACTCCGATTGTCATGATCCGGATGATAGGTATGGAGAAACGGATTGGCGGCCTGATCGCCAAACCCCGTTGTTACTGTGGTCGAGAATTCACTCACGAAATTCAACGAATTGTCAAACAGCCAGGGAAGGTTGCTTTCGCTCCAGGGTAGATGAATGGAAGTGATGCGACGAGCGACGTCAAGGTGGGCCCCATTGAGGACTCCTTGGCGGGTCGCTAGAATCGGAAGTGCATTCTCATCCAATCCGTAGTAAACCCGCTGAAGCAATTGCGTCGTACCATCCTCTGACATGTGGAGAATCAAGCGCAGTGGAAATTCTCGAGCCACTCCTCCGAAGTTCTCTTCTGTGGCACTCACGACGGCTGAGCCATCCTCGTTCAATGCCGTCGCGCCATCTTCGTCGACCGCATACTCAGCCAGATCGTGCTTCACTTGAGAGATCTCCGCTTCCCCCACCCAGAGTCCCGACATTGAAGCCGTGACGGCAGTGGCTGGCACATCGATCTGCGTGTAGCCGCTCCCGACAAAGTCGTCCGTAAACCTGACGATCGCACCATAGATATCGCCCGGAGTCGTCGCCATCGCGGCCCGATCGATTCCCAGCACGACTTCAACCGAAGATCCGATCTGCCCCGTTGGTTCCAGCGTGTAACTCAAGGGCGACGTGGCCAAGTCAGCGAATCCATAAGTCAGAGTTGTCGCATCAAGATCGCCGCGCACCAAGATTGGAGGTGAAGCCACCAGCACGGATCCATCGGCAGGTAATTCAGAGGCAACCATTTCCATTGTCACCGTATGACGCTCATTGGACGTGTTTGATAGTCGGATCCGATAAGCAGACAGCGCCGAACCGAAGTGCACTCCCGATGCGTCCTGCAAAGTCAAAGAGAAGGTGCCGAAGAATCGATTAAAGTCGCTATCTTTCACCCAAAACGCCTGACCACGAGTAACCTTCGTACTGACGGGTGCGTCCACCAGCAAGGGATTCGCCGAGCCGAGTTCTCCTCCGGTGTATTGGTAAACTTCGGTGGCTGAGCTATCCAAAGTCTCGGCCAAGCCAAAGAAGTTCTCAAAAGAAGGCTCGTTGCCAGCTCGGGTGGGAAACCCGATGAAGTTTTGGCCACTTGCGGTCCAATTGTAAGTAGGGGGCACTGCTTTCCCGCGAAGCGATAAGGTAAACGGCTGGGCGTTGCTGACGCTCTGTTCCGTAGTCCCATCGTGATAGTTGGCGTCGACATACACCAAGTAAGCCGCATTCCCAATGAAGTGTTGCAAACTCGAATTCGCCGAGTCGCTAGCGGCCCAATCGATCCAGTTCGAGCCAAAACTGGTGTTGTCCTGGACCGAAGTTACAAACTGGGCGGTGGATACACTGGGAGCCCACAGCCAAACCTGACTGACGGGTGTTCGCTGCAACAAGACATCCAACTTCTCGTAGGACGGATCGACGTGCAGATAGACTGCGTTCCAACCCGGAACGAGCTCGTAGGTCTCCGTCTTCCATTCAGCCCGAGCGACCGACACGGCCAAGGCTAGAGCAACCCACACCACGGGCATAAAAGCCCAAGGTCCCCTCAGAGCTCGCCGCTCCCCAGCCAAGCCAGGGGAACTCATTTCATTCTTCGAGACGTTAATGTGTTGCATCATCCGTTCCATTTTTAATCACGGCTTGCGGTACAAATAAATCGGGGGCTCAGGGTTAATCTTCTGCAGAGCCCCCAGAGGATTCCCCCCTGCTTCTCCACCAAAAACAAGTATTTCGACGCCCGTCCAAACAACCGCGGCACCAGTCCTGGCTTCCGCTCCTCCATCTGATGGTAGGGCTCGCCAAATATCAGTAATGGGGTCGTAAGCATGGGCCGAAGCCGTTTCGCCGTCTTGATCGACGCCAAAGAGAACCACCATTTCTTTGCCAGTCCAAACGGCGCTATGTCCACTTCTTGCACTGGGAGCGTCGATCCGAGTAATTCGAGTCCAAAGATCATTCACCGGGTCGTAGCTGGCGCCATCGTCCAATGGAGTCGTCCCGGAGATCCCTCCCCAAACGATCATCCTGTCTCCCGTCCAGACGGCCGTATGCCCAAGCCGCGGTGAAGGGCCATTCTCTCGGCTCACCGGCAGCCAAGTCATCGGCCCCGTATCCGGAATCGTCAAGCGCCCGCCATCGCCTGCCTCTCCCTGTCCCAGGCGCCCACCCCAAACGACGAGTTCCTCCCCCGTCCACACACCGCTTGCGCCACCTCGCGCCATTGGCGCTCCTTGTGGGGGAATCGGAGTCCACTGATTGTTGGAAGGATTAAAGAGGGCCCCATCGCCCCGGAACCCAACCCCGTGTCGTCCGCCCCAGATTAAAACTGCCTTGCCAGTCCAGAGCATCACATGGTCCTCTCTAGCCAGAAGTGGCCCTTTGGGAATGGGAAACCATTTCTGAACTCTCGGGTCGTACTGCCCCCCCACTGGGTTCCAAGCCACTCCATCGTGCCCGCCCCACACAAACATCCGGTCCCCGGTCCAAACGGCCTCATGTCGACGGCGAGCGATAGGCGCATCAATCACGGAGACGCTTTCCCAACTGTTCGCCAACTGATCATACTTCGCTCCCGAACCGAGAAGTCGAGAACCACTCGTCGAGCCCCCCCAAATCACAAATTCACTACCCGACCAAACACCAACATGATCAGATCGCACGGTCGGGGCGCCATCTGGACCATTTTCCCAGGAGTCAGCCTCCAATTCTCTAAAGACTTGATACCCCTCCGCGAGCAGCGGCCCATCAGTGGCCGTAGGTGCGGAAAAGGTGAGTTTCTCTGAAAGCGCCAAAAGGCGTGAGACCGAACTCGGCAAGGCGGCTTCTTCGACCCGGTCCACTGTGCCTGCTCGCATCGCAAAGGCCACGGAACGGATCACGGTGTCCGGCGAGAGTTGTTGAAAGGAAATGTCGTCCTGACTGAACCATACTCGTAACACCAAGGAATTTTCGTTAAAGATTACCGGAGCGATTGGGCTCATATTTGGAAGCGAAACATCCCCCAATGCGACGGTGTAAACGCCGCGAGTCAAATCCAGCGAAACGCTACTCGCCGGGATGCCGTCCGTGCCCGACGGATTGTCATTACTCCAAAGTACGATCTCTTGAGGTGTCGACGGGTTCTTGATCAAAGAAAACTTTAGGTAACCTGTCCCTTGATAAGCATTCCCATCGACAATGATATGCCCCTGATACTGAAAGGTAGCAGGCACTGCCAGTAGCTTTACCGAGGCAAGCAAAAGCAACCCAATCGACAGCATCGCTTGAATTCTACTTAGAGTCACTTTTTCGAATCTCTTATCCATGACCTTCGATCCATCAGAGTGGCCGTAATCGGCTGTCTGCCCACCCAACGTTATTGATTCGTGTCTTGGTTCCATTCATCACCGAAAATCCCCTTAGCCGTCTATTCCGTTCTCAAGGTGTCGATATCGGATATCCGGATGAGATCAAACTCCCCTGCAATGGAGTATTCCCGGCTCTCATCATTCTTCCCTTTCAAGGTAATCCTCTCCTGGTAGACTCCTGACAATTTCGTCGCGGAGGAGCTCAGCGAACTGAAGTCATTCGCCACCAGCGGCACAACGTTGAATTGCTCGCGAACGATGCGAAATCCGAAGTGGTCATTCCCACGCCAGGTGTAATCCCGCTCTCGTTCGGAAGTGAGGAGCGAGGTTTCATGAAAATTCCAACTCCCACCCCGCTTGACGCGCGCATCGCCATTGTAGTCTTGCCCCGGGCCACCTACAAACGAAGGCCCCTCAATTGGTTCTCCCGTAGGATCCACCACGAGCGTCTCGTTGTATGGATCATAGTCAGGGTCCGGACGATCCGAATAAAACCCCGCGTCATACCAATCACGGCACCACTCCCAAACGTTGCCCGCCATATCATAGAGACCAAACGGATTAGGAGAGTAACTCTTGACGGGTTCAGCATGGCCCGTATCAGGATGAAGATTGTCTTCGTTGTAGTTCGCTTTGCTCGCATCAACCGATCCATCCGAAGTAGAAAACTCGAAATCCGAACCGCCCTTTGCTGCATATTCCCATTGTGCTTCGGTCGGCAAATCGCATCCGTAGTACTCGGCGAATGATTTGGCGCCGTGCCATTTGATAAACGTCGCAGGCCAAGTTGCGACTTCAGATTGAGTGGGCAAATCATCCGTCAATTCAGGCCAATTCGGAAGCGTTTCACCGGCCGGAAACGGCGAGATAATATTCAAAGCGTTATCGCTCGACGCGGTCACATAAATTTGCTCTCCATCAATAAGAATTGAATGGGCACCGTTCAATCGACTGTAGTTGCTGTTCCCGTCTTTCACCGTCTCGAGCAAGACAGGACTCGCTGGATCACTGATGTCGACCATGGTGATCGAATCCGAATAATTTGATGGCACGAATAAGACGTCATTCAAAATTGCCATCCGCAGCGGCCGATTCAGAGAGTAGCCGCCCGAGCCATTCCGCAGTTCCTTTAACAGCGTCGGAGCGCTTGGATCACTGACATCAATTAAGGTAACAGCATCCTCGTCGCGTGAGGAGACATAGAGGACATTGTCGTTTACAAGCAGATGAAAACAATTCGCGAGTCTAAAATAGGCGTCGCCATCGGAAAGCACGGAAAGCGCTCCTGGTCCCGTGGGGTTTGAAGCATAATCGAGAACCAGAATCGCATCCTGCTGATTCGAGGCCAAGTATCCCACGCCGTCTACGATCTCAAGCCAGGTAAAGTTTCCATATGTGATCCCTCCCACGGTCACAGGATCGTTCCGGACAAACACTGGTCCATCATCTGTCATGTTAGTAATGTCAAAAATCACGATTCGGTCCTCATCTCCTCCAATATACAGATAATCGCCGTAAACTGTCGAAAAGCGGGGTCCGCCAAGACGCCCCGACTCGTCACCATCATTCAGGACCCCCCGAGTGGATTGTGAAACGGTATAAGTAAAGCTCGAAGGAAAACCACTTCGAGCTGTTAGTCTCGAGATATCAAAGACAGTCACCGCATTTTCATCTTTGGATGTGACGTAGAGCCAGCCATCGTGAACATTCAAATGGTACGGAGCTGCTAGTGCTCGGCTAGAACTGTCGGAGATAGTTCGGATATGGTTCGGATTGGATGGATCACTAATATTAATAAGGAGGACCTTATCTGCATCTTCACAGGCAACGAAGGCGATGTTCCCATCAATAGCGATGGAACGAGCACCATCAAGATCGAAGGTATCATTGTCTGAATCCTGGTCGCCGTCCAAGACAACGGTAGGAATAGTTCGACCAATATGGTCTTGCTCCAAAGTCCACTCTGATGCGAAAAACGGCTCAGACAAATCCGAGTCGCTCCAATCGATCGCCGCTGGATCCTTCACGCTAAAGGTCTGACTTCCATCAAACTCGATCCAACACTGATTCAGTGGATTCTCCGGATCGATATCGCCGTCTCCGTCGTGATCTTTCAGCACGCGACTTCCACTTAGTTCGATGAGCTTATGCCCTTCATAAGGCTGGCCGCTTGCCCCCACCACGTAGCTTCCATCGCTATCCTCCGATACCGTAATCAATCCGTCTGCCCATGCTGAATTCAAGAAATCGACATATTGCTGCACCGTTATCTCCGCTTCGCTGATTTCAAAGGGACTGACATAGACTAAACGCTCGGGTTTGTGGTCATTCGCCAAGGGGCCCACCGCTGCCTCGTTCCCCATGACAAAGCTCCCATTGGGCAAATCCACCATCCGAACCCCGGATGGGAGCGAAGGAAGGATGAGCGCCTCGGTATTCTCTGTCACCTGCGCCGAGGGCGACGTTGTGGTCTCCTCAATGGCCACCATTGCCGTCCCGGCGTTCAACGTGATCTCCCGCTCAATATCAAAGGACTCGAACCCACGCTCATCCTGCCCATAGGCCTCAAACAGAGGACTGCGATTGTCATGATCAGGGTGATAGGTATGGACGAAAGGATTGGCAGCATGATCGTCGAAAAAAGTTGCCACTGTTGTTGAAAGCGTGCCTGAGAACGAAAGGCTACTGTCAAACGACCACGGCGTGTTGCTCCCGCTCCAGGGCAAATGAACCGCCGTGATCCGTCGCGCCACATCCAAATGCTCAGAATTCAGCACATTCTGTCCCGTCGCAAGGATGGGCAGTGCATCTTCATTCAATCCATAGTAGACCCGTTGCAGTAGTTGCGTGGTCCCATCGTCAGCCATATGCATGATCAGGCGAAGCGGAAAGTTTCGAGCAACCGCCCCATAGCTGACATCCGTCTCTCCCACCACAGCAGCACCATCATCCCCCAAGAGAGTGCCCCCGTCGTCATCGACTTCAAACGCCGCCAAATCTTGTTTCACCTGGGTAATCGATGCCTCGCCCACCCAGAGGCCAGCGAGCGATGGAGTAATGGCCGTCGCCGGCAAATCGATTTGCGTATAACCGGCGCCCGCAAAACTATCCGTAAATCGCAAGATGGCCGCGTAGGCATCTCCGGGATTGCTCGCCATCGCAACCCGATCAATTCCCAACACGATTTCGACGGACGCTCCGACTTCTCCCGCAGCCGCCAAGTTCCAACTCAGAGGAGCATCCGCCAAGTTAGCAAATCCATAGCTGAGACTCTCAGGATCCAGGTCCCCTCTCACCAAGAGCGGGGGCGCACCGACGAGAATACTCCCATCGGCGGGCACTTCAGACGCCACCAATTCCAAGGTCACGGTGTGCGCTTCGTTGGCGGTGTTGGTAAGTCGAATGCGATAGCTCGTAAGGGATGTATCGAAATGCACGCCGGAAGCATCCTGAAGTGTCACAGAAAAGGTGCCGAAGAAGCGATTATAGTCACTATCTTTCACCCAGTAGGCCTGCCCCCGCTTCACCTTCCGCTCCAGCGGGGAGATGACTAATGCGGGGTTCGTGACGCCCAACTCACCGCCCGGGTATTCATAGACCTCGGTGGCGGAGTTATCGAGCGTGTCGGAAAGGCCAAAGAAATCAACAAACGTAGGTTCCGAATTTGGTCGATTGGAGAATCCAAGAAAATTCTGACCAGAGACCGTCCAAATGTAGGAAGGCGGGATAACCTTGCCCTTGAGAGAAAGGATATACGGTTCCGCCACACTCACGGTGCGATCGGCTGTCCCATCGTTGTAAACAGCGTCCACGTACACGAGATAGGCCGCATTCCCAATAAGATGTTGCAGATTAGAGTTCGTTGGATCACTCGCCACCCAACTGATCCAATTAGAGCCAAAATCAGAAGAACCCTGCACTGTCGATACGAATTGGGTCGCCGACGGAGTCGGTGCCCAAAGCCAAACCTGACTGACGGGCGTCCGTTGAAGGAGCACGTCGACACCGTCTTGCGAAGGATCCACGTGCACGAAGATGGCGTTCCACCCAGGGACGAGCTCCATCGTTTCGGTCTTCCATTCCGCCCTTAGATCGAACGACGTCAAACCGACCAAGAATAACAAAAGAAACTTTGCCACCCCAAAGCACAACGCTCCACTCCCTCCTAGAGAGCTTTCAATTCTGTTTTTTCTTGCTGGCGAATTCATCGCGGTCGCGAACGATCCTCTCCGACATACTCAACAAAAAGCCGAGTTCGATTGGCTAAAAGAGACTGAAAACAAATGGCAACCCGGTCGAAAACAGCCCAAACACAGCTCTTTCCAGGTTCATTGAACTTGAAAAAAAGCGCTCTAGGTGAATTCAAAAAACAAGGAAACATAGCGTCACTTTGGGCTGTTCTAAATATAGAACGAGAACCGAGGTGCAAATGGTTACATTGAATCGAAAGAAAATTTCTTAGCCTTGGTAAGGCAATTCTCTTGCGATCACAGCCATTCCTAGGGACAAGAGCCTTCCATTGATTCAGAAACGGGATGGACGCTGCATTGGCCGACAGACCAACGCCGAGAAAAAACGGTCGTCGCCCGGACACACGCCCCCTTTGAATCAAGGCATCGCCCGATTTCCATTTACTAAGCATAGCGTGAATCATCGTCCAATTTCCTTCCACCCACTATCTACAACGCAAAACGAACTCCCAATGGTTAATCCATTTGAAAAAAGTCTTAAAGGGCCTAAGAGAGGCGCTAAAGCCCCACGAAAAAGCGTCTCGGGGCAAGGTAGGACTTCCCTATGTGGGGCACATACAAGAACGAGACATTTCAATTGGAGACATCTTCTCTGGGGAGTGAAGGCTCACGTCGACGATCGCCCTACCTCTACGGTGTCGTCGTCACGACTCGGAAACCGAAGTGATCGTTGCCTCGGAAGGTGTAATCTCGCTCGCGTGCGCTGCTCTCTAGAGTAGCCGCATGGAAGTTCCAACTGCCACCGCGTTTCACTTTTGTATCGCCATTGTAGGCTTGGCCGGGGCCGCCCGTGAAATTTGGACTCTCGGTGGGTTCTTCCGCCCCAATCACGAGTTGGTCATTGAAGGGGTCTTGATCGGGGTCCGGGGAGGTGGAGTAAAAGGTGGGATCATACCAATCCGAACACCATTCCCATACATTACCGGCCAAATCGTACAACCCATAGGGGTTAGGGGCATAGCTCTTGACTGAGACGACGTGCCCACGATCCGGATGGTGGTTCTCCTCGTTGTAGTTGGCTTTCGTGGCGTCCAAGGTCCCGTCATCGGTTGGATATTGAAGGGCCTCTCCTCCTTCCGCCGCGTATTCCCATTGGGCCTCGGTTGGTAGAGCGACACCGTAGTATTCGGCAAAAGCATGAGCCCCATACCACTTAATGAAGGTTACTGGCCACTGAGCCACTTCAGCTTGCGTTGGAAGAGCGTCATCCGCCAATGCCTCCCAATCGGAACGACTCTCACCCGGTTCATACACGAAGGCATCCCAATCAATCGCACGAGGATCTTTCACGGAGAAAGTTCGAGATGACGCGTCATATTCCACCCAGCATTGATTGAGCGGGTTTTCAGGGTCAATCGTCCCATCTTTATCGTGATCTTTGAGCACTCGAGAACCCGACAAATCGATAAGCTTGTGCCCCGAGTAGGATGATTGCGCACTGCCCACCACAAAGGTCCCTGGAGGCCCCGGCAAATTGTCGACCACGTCCGTCAAACCTGCGGCCATCGCCGCGTTAAGAAATGTCACGTACTGCTCGGTGGTAATTTCGGCCTCACTCATCGCGAAACCACTCATGTTGACGGTTCGTTCGGGCTTGAATTCGCTCGCGATCGGCCCCATCGCCGCATCATTGCCCATCACGAAACTGCCCGCGGGAATGGTGACGAAGGCCACTGTGGGAAGTTGATCCAATGCGAAGGTTCCATCGCTTGGCTCAGGAGTCGGTTCAGGCTCAGGAGTCGGTTCAGGCTCAGGAGTCGGTTCAGGCTCGGGAGTTGGCTCGGGCTCGGGAGTTGGCTCGGGCTCAGGAGCCGGCTCTGGCTCAGGAGTTGGCTCTGGTTCAACAACGGAACCATCACTCGCTTCATTGCTAACGAGTCGAAAACCAAAGTGATCATTGCCTCGGAAGGTGTAGTCGCGCTCTCGAGCGCTGCTTTCCAAGGTCGCTTCGTGGAAGTTCCAACTGCCACCGCGTTTCACTTTTGTATCGCCATTGTAGGCTTGGCCGGGGCCGCCCGTGAAATTTGGACTCTCAATAGGTTCTTCAGTTCCGATCACGAGAACGCCGTTGAAGGGGTCTTGATCAGGGTCCGGGGAGGTCGAATAGAAGGTCGGATCATACCAATCTGCACACCATTCCCAAACATTTCCAGCGAGATCATAGAGACCATAAGGGTTTGGAGCGTAACTTTTTACGCTGACGACATGCCCCCGGTCGGGATGGTGATTCTCTTCGTTGTAGTTGGCTTTAGTCGCATCGATGCTTCCATCCGCTGTTGGATATTTGAGGCCTTGCCCTCCTTCGGCAGCGTATTCCCACTGGGCTTCGGTGGGTAGGGACAGGCTGTAGTATTCGGCAAAGGCATGCGCTCCATACCATTTGATGAAGGTCACGGGCCATTGGGCCACTTCTTCCTTGGTCGGTAAGGCACTGTCAGCCAGTTCCTCCCAGTCAGAACGACTTTCGCCTGGCTCGTAGACGTAGGCATCCCAGTCAATGGCTTGCGGATCTTTCACTGAGAAGGTCTGGGTTGACTCGTTGAACTCAATCCAACATTGATTGAGAGGGTTTTCTGGGTCGATCGTTCCGTTCTTGTCATGGTCTTTAAGAACGCGTGATCCTGAAAGATCGATCAACTTATGCCCTTGATAACTGGACTGAGCACTCCCAACAACAAAGGTTCCGGGAGGCCCCATGGTTGTTGTTGTGATCTCGATCAGTCCATCAGCAATCGCGGCATTGAGGAAGGTGGCATATTGTTCATTCGTAATCTCTGCCTCACTCATAGCGAAACCGCTCATATTAACCGTCCGCTCAGGTTTGAATTCACTCGCGATCGGCCCCATCGCCGCATCATTTCCCATCACGAAGCTTCCAGCTGGGATAGGTACGAAACTGATTCCAGGGAGCTGCGCCAGCTCAAATAGACCATCCGATGGTTCTGGTTCTGGGGTAAGTTCGATCTCGATGAGCCTAAAAAAAAGTGCGTCTTGAATAGGAGCGTGCTGAAAATTCAACGATTCTGAAGTAAACTGAAAGGCTGTCTCTTATACACATCTGACGCTG
>CAJXVR010000218.1 GCA_913061285.1 uncultured Verrucomicrobiota bacterium
CACTAGATCGCTCGTCGGCAGCGTCAGATGTGTATAAGAGACAGCCCGACGTTTCTTAAGGGTGTTGAGTAAAAGCGAGCCGGTACCTTTCAAGAATGGGAGTGGTCGACTGGAACTGGCGGAGGCCATTGTTGATCCCGATAACCCGTTGACGGCGCGGGTAATAGTCAATCGAGTCTGGGGCCTTTTCTTCGGTCGCCCGTTGGTGTCCACTGCGAGCAACTTTGGGGCTTTGGGTAATAGGCCTTCCCATCCTGAGTTACTTGACGACCTTGCTGTCCGTTTCATGGATTGGGATTGGTCGATCAAGAGTTTGGTTCGTGAAATCGTGTTGTCTGCGACCTACCGACAGGATTCCGTGCATCCGAAAATCGAGGTTGATCAAGATCCAGAGAACACCTACCTGAGTCGGATGCCTCGCCGCCGCTTGTCTGCGGAGATGTGGCGGGATGCCTTGCTGGCGGTGACGGGCGGTTTGGAATTAACGGGTGGTCCGTCGGGGGAAGTGGATCATCCTGAGTTCCTGAGGCGGACGGTGTTTGGCAAGGTCAGTCGGCTAGAACTGAATCCCTACCTGGCTCAATTTGACTACCCGGATGCCAATGTTCACAGCGCCGGACGGCAAATCACGACTACTCCAACGCAGAAACTGTTTCTACTCAATAGCCAATTGATTGATGCTCGATCAGGAGCTCTGGCTCGAGAGTTGGCCAACGGTACGACCGTGGAGACCCTGCCCCAAGCGTTGAAGACCCTTTATGAGAAAGTGTTTTCGCGTCCACCGTCTTCGGTTGAGATGAATCTCGCTCGGGCTTTTCTTGTGGACAGCGACGGGGTGCCGACGAAAGATGACTGGCAAAAGTATGTCCAGGTGTTGCTGACTTCGAACGAGATGATGTACATCGATTAACACGCTTTAAGAATGACTGTGAGACCAGAGATGTTAAGTCGCAGACAGATGCTCGAGAGGAGCGGTTTCGGTCTGGGAATGATAGGGTTGGCAGGATTGTTGGGCAACAAAGCCCGCGCGGCGACTCAAGGTGAGGTTCTAGCGGCCGCTAAAACCATCGCTCCGAAAGCCAAGCGTATCATCTTTCTATTCTTAAATGGCGGACCCTCTCAGTTTGATACCTTCGAGCCGAAGCCTGCATTGAGGAAGTACGAAGGCAAGAGTCCTGGAAAGGTAGACTATGAACCGGATCGCGCCGGCCTTTTCATGCCCTCACCTTGGGACTTTGCCCAACATGGCCAATCAGGGCTTTGGGTGAACGAGACTCTGCCCGAGATGGCAAAGGTCGCGGACGAGCTTTGTGTGATTCATTCGATGAAGACCGACGACGCGAATCACGAACCGGCCTTGATTCAAATGCATACCGGGGTGATTCAACCGGTGCGTCCGTCGTTGGGGTCGTGGTTGCTCTATGGCTTGGGCTCCGAGAATGAGAATCTTCCGGGATACGTTGCATTACGTCCAGGTCCGCGGGTTGTCGTGGGACCAGCATTGTGGAGCAACGGATTTCTCCCATCAAAGTTTCAAGGAATGGGTTTGGAAAGTAAGGAAACGGATGTTGAGAAACTGCTTCAGAATATCAAGAGCCCTCGGTGGAATCGGCAAGAACAGCGTCGTCAGCTCGATTTGTTGAACACGCTGAATCAGCAACACTTGAAACAGCGAGAATCGGACGCGGCGCTAGAGGCGGAGATCTCCACGATGGAAACCGCCTATCGAATGCAGATGGCAGCGTTGGACACTTTCGACATCAATCGAGAACCAGCTCATGTGCGGGACTTGTACGGGAACACTCCCTTCGGCCAATCTACGCTAATGGCGAGACGTTTGGCTGAGGACGGGGTGAGATTTGTGACGGTCTACTACGTCAAAGAGAAAGGAAATCAACCTTGGGACACGCACGTTGATCACAATGTTAAGCATCCAAAGCTGGCGGTGGATGCGGATCGAGCGGGCGCGGCATTGATCCAAGACTTGAAAGTACGTGGGATGTTAGACGACACCTTGGTTATTTGGGGCGGAGAGTTTGGGAGGACGCCTTACACGGAAGTGCGTAAACCGGAAAAACTGGGACGAGACCATCAAAATAAAGCCTTCACCATGGTGATGGCCGGTGGCGGTGTGAAGCCGGGATTCGTCTATGGTGCCACTGATGAGTTGGGTCTGAAGGTCGTGAAGGATCCGGTGCATGTTCATGATTTTCACGCCACGATTCTCCATCTCATGGGCCTTGATCATACCAAATTGACCTATCGGTATTCAGGTCGCGATTTCCGTCTGACGGACGTTGGGGGCAAAGTAGCCCATGGGATTATTGCGTAGCGAATTCGAGCGAATTATCGGATAAGACAACAATGATCCGGCGGGGCAAACGTCCCCACAAGCTACCGCTTGTCCAAAGGGTACGAGCGCGACTGGAGATTTTACCAAACCGGCTCTTAGTGGAGCCCGGCTCGCGAGGACGCTCGCGCCACCGATTCTTTTATTGAGCCCTTTTTGCAGGAATGACGCCACTGATGTTAGATGAGTGAAATGGATCATCATGCGAAGCTGCCTTCGGCAGAGGCGGTGTTTGAAGCGGCGTTGGCACTTGAGGGTGCTGAGCGATCGGCTTACCTCGATCAGGCGTGTGGTGACGATGCGAGTCTCCGGAAGCGCGTGAAGGCTTTACTGAATGCCCATCGGGATGAATCGGGGTTCTTACCCGGAGGCGATTCGATCGAGACGGTTGCGAGCGACGCGACCCCAAATGAAGAAATGGGAACGCTGATTGGTCGTTACAAGTTGCTAGAGAAACTGGGCGAAGGCGGCTTTGGCTCTGTCTGGGCGGCTGAGCAACGGGAGCCGGTGAAACGGAGGGTGGCGTTGAAAATCATCAAGCTGGGGATGGACACCAAGCAGGTGGTGGCGCGGTTCGAGGCGGAGCGCCAGGCCTTGGCGATGATGGATCATCCGAACATTGCCAAGGTGTTGGATGCGGGTACGACAGAGACGGGGCGGCCTTACTTTGTGATGGAATTGGTGAAAGGGATTCCAATTACGAAGTTCTTTGAACAGGAGGGGACAGAGGTCTCCGAGAAACTCCGGCTATTCATCAAGGTTTGCCAGGCGATTCAGCACGCCCATCAGAAAGGGATTATTCATCGGGATATCAAACCATCGAACGTAATGGTCACCTTGCACGATGGGGCGCCGGTTCCAAAGGTGATTGACTTCGGAATCGCGAAGGCGACGCAAGGGGAGCTCACCGATAAGACCATCTATACCCAATACAGCCAATTCATTGGAACGCCGGCTTACATGAGCCCGGAGCAGGCGGAGATGAGCGGGTTGGACATCGATACCCGCTCTGATGTCTACAGTCTTGGAGTGTTACTTTATGAGGTGCTAACGGGAGAGACTCCGTTTGACTCCAAGGAATTGATGGCATCTGGGGTCGACGAGATGCGCAAAATTATCCGTGAACGAGATCCGGTCAAGCCGAGTACTCGTGTGAGTGAAACGATGATCACAGATGGTCGGAGTGCGACGAATCTTCCCTTGGAATCGATTGATCATGATCTGGATTGGATTGTGATGAAGTGTTTGGAGAAGGATCGCTCACGTCGCTATGAAACGGCCAATGGCTTGGCGATGGACCTTCAACGCTATTTAGGCGATGAGCCGATCTTGGCCCGCCCGCCAAGTCTAGGGTATCGATTGCAGAAAGCCTATCGACGCAATCAATTGTTGGTGTTGGGAGCGGCCGCGACCACCCTCTTTCTTTTGGCCGGGGGCATCTTTGCCTCATACTCCTGGAAGCGAGAGAAGGTGGCTCGTATTGATGCTGAGGTAGCGAAGTCGGAAGCGATTGTGAACGAGGAGATCGCGGTCAAGGCAAAGGAAGAGGCGGATCACTATGCCATGGCAGCCAAGCGGAGTGTCTACGCCGCGGACATGAACCTGGCGGCGTTAGCCTTCGCCAATAATAACCTCGGGAAGGCAAGGCGCATTCTTGAGCCGTATCGAGATGATCCTGAGTTTGAGGGCGAGTTGGGCTGGGAGTGGCGTTATCTCTGGAATGAAGTCAGTTCAATGGACGAGATCACCTGGAGCAAGCATCACGACAACGCGGTGACTGCAGTGTCATTCTTGGAAGATTCGAGTCGGGTCGTGTCCGGGAGCTACGATGGATCTGTCAAAATTTGGGATCACACCAATGGTGACATCGAGACCCTGATGGATCTGGAGTTCGGCAGGATTCGAACTTTGGCTGCTTCTCCAAATGGAAGACAAGTCGGGATTGTCTATGAAGATTCTTCTCGATCAGCGAAAAGGCTCGTTGGTTTGAAGGTAGTCGATTCGTTGGCAGGAACGGTGCTCGGCGATAAGGCAAGTGTGGGCTCAGGTAATCAGCACCGGTCGATGGGTTTCTTGGCGGACGGATCTCGGATTTTGAATCTTCAGGGTGAGCGTGGTTGGAGTCTCTTCGACTGGAAGACCCGTGAGGCCGAGTTTCTTTCCGATGCTAGCAGAGGACCTGTGGCCATCTCGAGGGATGAACGGATCGTGGTGATCGGATCAAGCCGGCGAGGGCGAGGACGGTTTGAGGTGTTTCAGATGGAGGGGAAGCGCGAAGGTTTGGAAGTGATGAGTGGGGGGCGTCATGACTGCTTGGCTGTCAGCTCGGCGAGTGGCCTGATAGCCTCAGGACACTTTGACCCGCCGGTCATCCGGCTTTTTGACGCACGGAGTGGGGAGCCAGTCAGCGAGTTACTTGGGCACACGGCCTGGGTTTCTTCATTGGAGTTTTCACCGGACGGGCGGTGGTTGTATTCGGGAGCGGCGGATCAGACTGTTTGTATCTGGGATGTCGAATCGGGTGAAATTCTAAAGAGGTATCGAGGGCATACGGATGAGGTTTGGAGTCTCTCGCTTTCAAAGGACGGATCTCTATTGGCTTCGGGCGGTAAAGACGGTTCTGTTCGGCTGTGGCCCGCGATTCCAGCTCTGGGCCGAGATCCGATATTAAGATTCCTCTCCGATGTGAACTCACCTGTCTTGGTTCGGGCGCCTGACGGCGAATCTTCTCTTCTAGCTGGAATAGACGGAACGGATCAGACCCTAGTTCGGCTGTTCGAGGTAGGCTCGAAAGGAAACTTGAAGAATAGGGCCATTCAAAGTCCGGCTGGACCCGTTCTGCAAATGGCCCTGGGGTGGGGCGGGAGGCTTTGGTTGCTGACCGAGGCGGAAGAAAGAGCTTCTCGGCAATTGTTTGAAGTCAATATATCTTCGGAGAGGGTCGTTCACAGGACTGTGATAACGGCGAGCGACGGCGATTCGATCCGATTTGCTCAGAGTGTTCTCAGGAGAAAACACTTGAGTCGATCCCATCTCATTATTGACGGAGAGGGTTTCGCTCCATTGGCGCGGTGGAATGGAGGAACTCCGGAATTTCATCCCTGGCCGGAATATGGTGAGCGCGGCCGCTATCTCTTGTGGTCCGATATCGCGCCATCAACCACAAGCCCAGTCTTCGTGACTGGTGGTGGAGGCGTCATTTTGGTGGATAATGACGGGAGCACTGGGCGAGCCTTCCCCGCGCACGGGCAATTAATTATGGGCGTTGCGTGGTCGCCCGATGGAGAACGGCTTTTCACGGGAGGATTGGATGGCTATGCACGTTGCTGGAATCTCGAGACATTGGAGCCAGTGGGGCGTTCTATGAGATCGCATCTAACGGCGATCCATTCGCTTGGTCTTTCACCGGATGGGTGTCGTTTGGTGGCCGGATCCGTCGATGGTCAGGTGTCTATTTGGGATGCTCAACTCCAGCGCGAGCTGGGTGTGTTGGACCTTTCACATCTGTTTCGTCGGGTGCTCAATCTTACTTTTCTCACCAATGATATTTTGTTGGTTGGTGGTCAGGATGTGCGACCTGCACCCGGAGCTCTGAGATTCGTCTGGCATGTTTGCCGTGCACCGCGTGAGAACTCGAATGCCAAGCCAGAAATTGGTTTTGGATCCGATCTGAAGTAAGTTGCTCTCTGTGCGTGACGTCACCACCATTTTAGAGGCGATCGAGTCCGGCAGTCCGACGGCGAACGACGAACTGCTGCCCTTGGTCTACGACGAGCTCAGAAAACTCGCTGCGGCCCGGCTTGCCCAAGAAGGATCAGAACACACGCTTCAGCCCACGGCCCTTGTCCATGAGGCGTGGATCAAACTCTCGGGAAACCAAAAGCCTTGGAACGGGCGAGGTCACTACTTCGCGGCGGCGGCCGAAGCGATGCGACGCATTTTGATTGATCGGGCGCGGAAGCGGAATCGGGTGCGACATGGTGGTGGACTTCAACGGGTGAACTTAGAGTCGGTGGACTTTGCCGTGAACACGGACAATACCACCTTGTTGAGTTTGGATGAGGCCTTACGGAAGTTTGCTCTCGAGTCACCGGAAAAGGCCAAGCTCGTGGAGTTACGATTCTTTGCCGGACTCAAGCTCAAAGAAGCCGCCGAAGCAATGGGGATTTCGCCCGCGACGGCAAAGCGTCATTGGGCCTATGCGCGGGCTTGGCTATTGTGTGAGTTGAAGTCAGGTGAGACGACGGACTGATGGTGGAACGGGGTGATTTCAGGTCGAGGAGTGGTCTTGGGGGTTCTCGATTTGAATAGTGGGTTGGGAGAAGGGTTTAGTTTGAACGTGCTAAGTAAGTTTCGAGATTTGTAATCGATCTGACCCCGTTGACCACACTGTCGGCATCAATCCGCCGATCAAAAGTGATTAGTCTGCCGCCGCGAGCGACCGCCATAGCGAGGAGGTAGAGATCAGTGATTTGTTTGGATGTCGTTTTGGAGTGAATCCTGAAGCGCTCTTCATCAGTTAGGGACAGTGTGTCGTTCCAAAACTGATGGCCGGGGAGTGAAGTGAGGTGCTTGAGGATTTGCAGTGCGCCGGTTGGACATTGAGGTCCATTCGGATAGGCGGGTTGTCCTAGGATTCTGATGAAGGCATTTTCCGTAATCGGGCAAGTTGCCCAACCCTCGCGTGCCGCGTCTCTAAACCATGCCTTTGCCTGACTCCTGTGGGTATGACTCGGATCAGCTAACGCGATGAGAACATTGACATCTATCAGATTCACGGCCGCAGGTCGTCCTCTTCAACTAGAGCATCAACAAGATCGATGGAAACAGGTTTGTTCTGATTGAGGAGTATAGGCAATCCGATTTCATCGACTTCAAAGGGGAGGGATTCGTCTGTTTGTGTTTCGGTTGCAACCTCCCGTTTCAAGGCATGGATGAAGAGTTTTTTGAGCGTTGTATTGCGCCTTGTTGCCGCCGCTTTCACAGAGTGAAAAAGAGCATCCGGCAGCTCTACCGTCGTTTTCATATGGGTTAGTATACGGGAATATGGGTTTGGGTCAATAGTGCCCACGATTCGGAGTCCTGAACTGTAGCGTCCTTCGTGAAAAGGTGGTCCCCTCCAATACGTGGTACAACGACTTTTGTTGCGATTGGGTTTCTACCCCTGACATGGGTTCGGAACGATATCTCTTAGTGTGCCTGCAGAATTCGCCTAAAGTGCAGGCATCATGAGTAGGCAGTATACCATTCGATCCGTACCGGCAAAGGTGTATCAGGCCCTCAGGCGGCGTGCTTGGCAGGAGGACCCTGGTTTTGATCGTGCCATGGAAGCCTTTGAGCGAATTGACGAGGAGTTGTGGTGGTGAATTTTGCGCTGGATAGCAACGCCTATAGCGATTTCATGCGTGTCCGCGGTGCTCGTAAGCTCTTCCTGCCTCTTATCGTGCTGGCAGTGCTGCGTGCCGGATTTGCGGCAGTCAATCAGCAAGCGACGAACCAAGCCAACCTCCAGCGATTCATCAATAGTGATCGCGTGTCCGTCTTATCGCCTGATGATCAAACCACCTACCACGACGCCCGGCTTTGCGTGACCTTACGTGACAAAGGGTCGGCGCTCCCGACGAATGATTTGTGGATCGCAGCATTGGTCGTGCAGCATGGGCTTGTTTTGTGCACATCGGATGCCCACTTTCGATACTTACCAGCCTTGGTGACGTGTTGAGTGCAAAGCTGTGGGACCGAAGGAAGTGGGGAAGCCTTGGTGATCGACGCTCTGACGCGCGCGGCTACGGGTGGCTCGGTAGTCACCTTCGTCTGAAGGTGGCCAGTCTTCTCGATTTCTTTTTGAACCCTTTTTGCGAAAATGTCGCCACTGATAGTAGATGAGTGAATTGAACCACCAGTCGAATAAGCCTTCAGTGGAAACCATTTTTGGAGAGGCGATGTTGCTCGATAAGGGTGAGAGAGCCGCTTACCTCGATCAGGTCTGTGGTGGGGACGCGATGCTTCGCGCGCGAGTGGAGGCCTTGCTGAACGCGCATGAGGAAGCGTCTGGGTTTTTACCCGGAGGAGAGTCGATCGAAACTGTTGGGAGCGTTAAGTTGCCGGCCGAAGAAGCGGGGGCGGTCATTGGACAATACAAGTTGTTGGAGAAACTTGGAGAGGGAGGCTTCGGATCCGTTTGGGCGGCGGAGCAACGGGAACCGGTGAAGCGGCGGGTCGCGCTGAAGATCATTAAGCTGGGGATGGATACCAAGCAGGTCGTTGCGCGGTTTGAGGCCGAGAGGCAGGCGCTGGCGATGATGGATCATCCGAACATTGCCAAGGTGTTGGACGCTGGAACGACGGATAGCGGACGCCCGTTCTTCGTGATGGAGTTGGTGAAAGGGATTCCGATCACGAAATATATAGAACAAGAATCCTTGGTAGTTCGCGATAAACTAGGCTTATTCATCAGAGTTTGTCAGGCCATTCAGCATGCCCATCAAAAGGGGATTATTCACCGCGATATCAAGCCCTCCAATGTGATGGTGACCTTGCATGATGGGGAGCCGGTGCCGAAGGTGATCGATTTTGGAATCGCAAAGGCGACTCAGGGGGATCTCACGGATAGGACGGTATACACGCAGTATAGCCAATTCATTGGCACACCCGCTTACATGAGTCCTGAACAAGCGGAGATGAGCGGATTGGATCTGGACACGCGTTCCGATATCTACAGTTTGGGCGTGTTGCTATATCAGATTCTGACGGGATCGACTCCATTTGATTCGAAGGAATTGATGGCATCGGGAATCGATGAAATGCGGAAGATCATTCGGGAACGCGATCCGGTTAAACCGAGTACTCGCCTCAGTCAGATAAGCCAGGAGACGTCTCGGAAGCAAAGTGTGAAGGGAGATTTGGTGCTTTCGAGCGACCTCGACTGGATCGTCCTCAAGTGTTTGGAAAAGGATCGTTCCCGCCGTTACGAGACCGCTACTGGGTTGGCAAGGGATGTGCAACGTCACCTAAGCAATGAGCCCGTTCTGGCTTGTCCTCCAAGCGCCTCCTATCGTTTTCAGAAAGCGTGGCGAAGAAACCGCGTGGCCCTGAGCGCCGCGGTTGCGGTGGGGCTCAGTCTAGTCGGCGGGTTGGCAGGAAGCCTTTGGTGGGCTTCTGTCGCGCAGCAACAGAAGGAGATTGCCGTAGTCGCTCAATCGAATGCCGAGGAAAGAAGGGTTGAGGCTGAGCGGGCCAGGGAGGAAGCGGATGAGAATGCCAGGAATGCAAGACTCAACCTCTATGCCGCCGACATGAATGCTGTGGGAAACTATCTTGAAGCCGGCAATCTTGGTGCGGCCAGAGATTTGTTGGAAGCTCATATCCCAGCGGAGGAACGGACGGACTTGAGAGGCTGGGAGTGGCGATACTTCACCGAGCAAGCAAGGGGAGATCAAGCTATGAGACTAGAAGGCCACCAATCCACCGTGGACAGAGTGGCCTTCTCTCCTGATGGCTCGAGGTTGATTTCGATGGCGGGAGATCGGTCTGGGGTAGGAGGCAAGGAACTGATCGTTTGGGATTGGAGGAATGGGACTCGGGTGAAAACGCTGCGTTTGCCCGGGTTGATCAAGGGCTTTGAGTATTCTCGGGATGGTTCGCATGTCGCCCTTATCCTAGAGAATAATGAGCTGCAGATTTGGGATAACGGTTTGACTCGATCTATCATTGATTCGAAGCGACTCGATTCTGGCGATGGTCCGGTAGGGGTATTCGATGCCGTGTTTTTCTCACCGACTAAACAGGTCGTGTTTTTTGCTGACCGCCAGCAGCGGCTTTGGATGTGGGACTATATAAGGGGGGAAGCGAGTGTCCTTTTTGAGGGGGAACCGATCATGCTGCGAGGGATATCCGGCGACGGACGACAGCTTTTTGTTGTGGTGGAGAGAGAACGTTGGGTATTCGATATTTCATCTAAGCAGCTTGAACGCAGATTTGGTCCTGATCTTGATGACGAACGTGTGAAGGGCACCAAGGGTCTCCTCCTTCCGAATATGGAGGGGATACTCTTCTCTGGGCTTCGTATTGGAGGACGCCCTGCGGTGTGGCTGGATGGAGAACCAGAAGTGAGGATTCCTTTTCCGCAGGGGGAGCGAGGCATCGGAACGAGTGCTCAAGTAGCCATGTGTCCTTCGGAACAGCTAATCGCCTTTGGAAGCTACAATCATGATGTGAGCGTTTGGAACATTGAAGATATGAGGAAGCCAGGCCTCGCTGCGCCGTTAAATCGGTGGTATGGGCATGGGCATGAAGTCTGGTGTGTCGCTATCTCTTCTGATGGTCGTTTTGTGGCGTCAGGAGGTCGGGATACCAATGTGCTCATTTGGGATCGGGCAGAGCCGAAGGGGCGAGCGACGATTGAGGGGCGATTTGAACGCCATGCCCCAGTGTTTTCTCAGGATGGCCGGTATGCGGCCTTGCTAAAGGGAGAGCATTCGGTCGTGCTCGATCTGGCAGCCCGCAGCGAGTTGTTGTCCCTCTCGGAGTCCGGCCTTCCCCTGAGGTTCTTGAATGGAATGTCCGAATTGCAAGTGTTCAGCGCGAACGAATTGATCACTTTCCGTTTAGATTCGCAGGAGCGTTTGGTACGAGTAGGACTTGATTTTGTGGCGCACAATTTCACTGAGCAAAGAGTGCCTTGTATCAATGGGATCGCCGCTATTACAGGTGTCGATCAGGATGTTCGTATCGTAGAATTGGAAACGGGAACGACGCGAGACGTCATCGAGATGGAACGGCGATCCATGGTGAAGGCATTAGTCCCAGCTGGAAAGGTTCTGGTGACTGCCGATTTTGATACGATCGAGGTTTGGGATGTGCCGACGCATTCAAAGCTGCATACACTGAAAGGGCATGATCGGTCTATCACGCAGCTTGTGGTCTCCCCCGACGGCACGACTTTGGCATCATTCAGCATCGATTCAACCGTGCGGCTTTGGGATTTGAAGGATGGAAGCTCACAAGTTCTGAGGGGACACAAACGAGGAACGTTTGGTGGTAGCTTTTCGCCGGATGGAAAGACGCTGGCTAGTCTCAATCATGACCGAAGTTTAAAACTATGGAACACCGCCACCGGGCGCGAAGTCGCGAGTTTTCCCATGACCGAAACGGCCTGGTATCCGGCCTTCACTCCTGATGGGAAAAGGTTAATAGCTTATGGAGGCAAGTCCACAACGGAATGTCTGATCTTGGAAGCGGGTGTCGGGCGTGCCGAGTGAGCGGGTGCTTAGATTGGAATCACAGTCATTTCGCTACGACGGATTGTTAAAGAATTGGAATGTGTGCGAAATCTTTGGGACGGCCAATGTGGCGTTTGCTCTTTATAGTCTGCTCAAGGGAAAAAATCGCACGTCTTGATTGATCTCGTTGAGCCCCACAGCGCGCTCGTATTCCGATGCGAACGAAGCGCTACCGTGGGGTTATCCCTTTGGAATAGGATTGTACCAATGAACACCGAGAATGGGGTGGAAATCGGTGTCGGCTGTGTGGACGATGGAATGGCAGCGGAGGACCTTGGCGGCAAGTTGTGCATCGGTTGTGAGGGTTCCGGCGGTTCCGGCTTTCTTGAGTAGCTAGGACTTGGGGTGCTGTGCGATCGGTTTACTTCTATCAGACTTGTGGTGACGCGGTGAGTTTTCGGGGTTTGGTCCTGGATCACTCGATTAGTGGATTCACCCAATCGAGTCACTTAGAACGAGCGAAGTCGGAGTCGCTTGAGTAGAGCGTTGCTCGGTTGGCTATGGCGTGAGCGGCCAATATTGCGTCGGATAGGATCGGGCCGGTAGCCATGGCTTTCTCCATTAGGTCCATGACGCGAGCAACGTGATCGGCTGCGGGGAGGAGCGGTCGAGTCTGTGGTTGTGCTAGCCACAACTCAACGACTTATCTGGCCCGTTCCAATGGCACCTGCGCTTTCCCAAGTTTAGGATTGGTTGCTATTCGGACAGATCCAATAGAGATTTCCAACGGCACACCGATGAGTTCATCCCCATTAAGAGTTTTCTCCCACCAAGTCCGGGCGCGCTTGTATTGGGTGACGTGGGGATTGAGGGAGTAGAGGAGGAGGTTGTGATCCGGAATGATCATGAAGACAGTTCCCTGAGCGTGTCCTCGTCCTCCCATTCGGCGGATAAATGATTGAAACTCTTGCCTTCCAGAGCCCAGGGGAACGGAACTTCAAACAGGGGCTCAACCGTTACTGCTTTTGAGGGTCGAGCGAGTGCTCGCCGAATCGATTCGTTGAGAACGGCTTTGAATGACGCTCCCGTGCGGGAGACTTCCTCGCGAAGGAGTGCTTCCGTGTCGGGGGCGATGGTTACGGTTGTTCTCATCGTATTCACCATGAGTGCAAAATCATTGCTGTCAAGATAGCAAAAAAGGCAAAGAAGATGAGACTGAGCTCTAGAGGCGCCACGTTCTGGGGGCGGGCGGCTGAGTTATGAGCACGGACTTGTAGCCGTTTTCGCAAGCAGAAGGACGCTGATGTGGGCCTGCTTAACTTGCCAGTGGATTGAGCCACTTCACTCCGGGAAAGCGCTGAAAGTCGGTATCGGCAGTATGGACGGTGGCGCGGCAACGGATCGCGATAGCGGCGATTTGTGCATCCGTGGTGAGGCTACCAGCGGATCCGGCGTTTTTTAGAAGTTGAATGCTTTGCTCAAAGTCTTGGCGCCGTGCTTCGATCCATTCGGTTGTCGATTCGTTGAGCCATGAATCGATATGCTTGGCGGCTTCGTCGATTGTGAGCGGTTGATTAAAAAGCCTTGGGCTCGTGCCTAGACGGAGATAGGCGAAGATGACAACCGGACAGAGTCCGATCGATTCCGGTCCCTTCATACAGTGACCCCACCAGGCAGCGGCGCGTTGATGGAAGGGGCTGTTTTGGTCGTAGGCGTAGAGGAGCAGGTTGGCGTCGGGGATGATCATTTGCCTCGCTCTTTCCTAGCGAATTGCTTAGCCAGCTTATCTTCCTTCTCAAGAAATGCCTCGATTTCCAGTTCAGAGGCCAGTTCGTTCAGGCGAGTGAGATCGATTCCTCGTTTCAGCCCCATGGGGCGAGCCTCGAGCTTAAAGGGCTTCGGGGGCTTGTTGTTTTGCGAGCCGAGCCCACGTCGCAGCGTTTCGTTGAGGGCCCGCTTGAAGGTGTAGCGGTTGCGAGCCATGAAATCTCTGAGCTTCTCCTCAACATCGGCTTCAATAGTAACTGTTGTCCTCATTGGAGCATCAAAGCATCAAAAAGTGTAAGAATCAAGACATCAGATGAGTTGAGGACATAGCAATCGGCACGCGGGGGACGCGCCCTTCGGATTCCGAATTTCTTTTTGATCCCTTTTTGTGAGAATGTCGCCACTGCTAGAAGATGAGTGAATTGAATCGCCAGTCGAATAAGCCTTCAGTGGAAGCTGTTTTTGAAGAGGCGCTGTTGCTCGATAAGTGTGATAGAGCCGCTTACCTCGATCAGGTCTGCGGTGGGGCCCCGACGCTGCGTTCTCGGGTTGAGGCATTGCTTGAGGCCCATGAACAGGAGTCGGGCTTTCTCCCTGGAGGGGCCACTAGCGATTCTGTTGAAACCATCGATTCGGATCCGTCCCATTCTGAAGCATCTGGACGTGTGATTGGCCGCTACAAACTATTGGAGAAATTGGGAGAGGGAGGCTTTGGATCCGTCTGGGCGGCGGAGCAACGGGAGCCGGTGAAGCGTCGGGTGGCGCTGAAGATCATCAAGTTGGGGATGGATACCAAG
>CAJXVR010000219.1 GCA_913061285.1 uncultured Verrucomicrobiota bacterium
CTACACTAGATCGCTCGTCGGCAGCGTCAGATGTGTATAAGAGACAGGCTCATGTTCCATCGTATGTGTCTCGTGGCCATTTGTCTCGGACTGCTGGCTTTCCGTTCTATGGCCGCTGAAATGCTACTTCCCGACAAATGGGGGGGAGGGTGGCAACCGGATGCGGAGCTGGTGAAGTTGACCAGCGAACGTCGGCCGCTTTTCAACTACCGTGAAACACTCGTCGCTCCCTTCGAACTGCCACGTTTATTCAGGACCGGCGAGGATGAGAAGGCTTATGGCAAGGACGATTGGGAGCTTCGTCGATCCGAGCTTGTAGAGTTGCTTGCGAGCGAAATGTATGGACGGTCTCCGGCCACTGTCGAACGCCAATCCATGCAGCTCATCTCGATCGACAAGCAAGCTCTCGGTGGGAGTGCGACGGCAAAGGTTGTTCAGATTCGATTGGGAGTCGAAAACCGAGAGCTAAAGCTGGAACTCAAGATGTTCTTACCCAATCGAGTCTTGGGTGCGGTCCCGGTGTTTCTACTAATCAATCATCGTGGGCCAGAGAATCTCGACATGACTCGAAAGGTGCGGAATGGGTACTGGCCGGTTGAAGAAGTGATTGAACGGGGATATGGGATCGCTGGATTTCAAGTTTCTGATATTGATCCGGACAAGCATGATGGATTTCGAAATGGGGTGCACGGTCTCTTTGGTAGAGAGATTGAGGGAGATTCGTGGGGAAGTCTTGCCGCGTGGGGTTGGGGGGCTAGTAGGGCAATGGACTACTTTGTTGCCGATCCCGGCATCGATGCCGCAAAGGTGGCGGTGCTGGGCCATTCTAGGAGCGGTAAAGCGGCGCTCTGGGCGGGCGCTCGAGACACTCGGTTCAGTATTGTGATTTCAAACAACTCGGGTTGCGGAGGCGCTGCTCTGAGCCATCGCCGTTTCGGGGAGACGATCGATCGGATTAACCATGCGTTCCCACATTGGTTTTGTGGGAATTTTGAGCGCTATAATGATCGCGAACATGCCCTTTCGTTTGATCAACATTTCTTGATCGCCGCGATCGCCCCTAGAGCTGTGTATGTTGCGAGTGCGTCTCGGGATCTTTGGGCAGATCCCGTTGGTGAGTATCGATCTTTGTATTATGCTGGCGAGGTTTACCAGCTCTATGGAGATGAGGGGCTTCCTGTTTCGATACCGCCCGCGGCCGGGAATCCAGTGGGGTCGAAGCGCATGGGGTTTCACATTCGAGAGGGGGGGCACGGGCTAGAAATCTATGATTGGCATCGGTATATGGATTTTGCCGATAATTTATGGCACGAGTTTGCAGAGGTGACGCGGCAGTGAGCCTTGGTTCGAATGGAATTAGTGACACTTTTGTGTCGATTTATTGACGTGGGCTGGCTTTAGATACACGCGAACCATGAAGATTGTCGTTTCCCGATATTTGTCGTTGTTAGTTGGTAGCGTTCTTCTCGCGTCTGCCGTATTCGCACAACAGCGTGGTCCAGGGCGCCCCGGAGATCCCTTCGTCGCTGTCCTTGACCGAGACTCAAACGGGGAACTGTCTGCTGAGGAAATCAAGGCGGCCCCGACGGCCCTTCTGCGATTGGATCGAAACGGAGATGCTCAGATTTCCGCAGCTGATCGGCAAGGCCCAGGCGGTGGTGGACCGGGGAGAGGGCGGGCAGGTAGAGCACAAGGGCCAAGTCGCGGAAGCGAATTGGTCTTGGTTCCCAAATTCGACCTTGATGGAAACGGGCGGCTTCTTGGCGAAGAAAGAAAACTGGCTCGGAGACAAGCAAGAAAAGAGCGGGGGAAAAACGATGAACTCGCTCCTAGTCGCAGCCGACAGGGCGAGGCCAAGCGGGGGCTTTCACCAAGAGATGCGAGAGAGTATCCTGGCGTTCCTCTCTACGATACTTCGACCGTTCGCACCTTTTTTATCGAATTGCCTCAGGACGATTGGGAATCCGAGTTGGCAGATTTTTATCGGACGGATGTGCTTGTGCCTGGTCAACTGACTGTCGATGGAGACACTTTCCCAGATGTCGGTGTGAGCTTTCGCGGGAACTCTTCATTCTTTACGGTAGACGAAGGAAAGAAGCGTTCAATTAATCTCGTTCTCGATTTCGCGGATAAGAAGCAAAACCTCGGTGGGTATCGAACCTTGAATTTATTGAATGCTCACACGGATCCTTCTTTTTTGAGGGAGGTGGCATTCAATCATGTGGCCCGTCACTATATCCCAGCCCCGAAGGCAAATTTCGTGAGAGTAGTCATTAACGGTGAGGATTGGGGTGTCTATGTGAATAGTCAGCAAATGAACAAAGATTTCACTGCCGAGTGGTTTGGTTCTCGTCAGGGTGTCCGATGGAAGATTCGGGCAGGATCTGGGGCTAGAGCATTGAATTATAATGGGGATGACGTTGATGCGTATAAGGACTTATACGAAGCCAAATCAAATGAGACAGATCGTGCATGGGCGGATCTTATTCGAGTTTGCCGGGACCTTGGGACGATTCCCGTCGATGAGTTAGATAGTCGTTTGGACCGGATTCTGGATTTGGACCGTGCGCTGTGGTTTCTCGCGATGGATAATGTATTGATCGATAAAGATGGTTACTACACGCGCGGAAGCGATTATATGATCTATCAGGAACCAGAATTTGGCCGATTCCATCTGCTTCCCTATGATTCCAACGAGACGTTTCGTTATCCGAGCGGTGGTGGGCCGGGGGGCGGAGCGCCAATACAAGTTGAGGGTGTTGCGTTGAGTCCCTTTGCTGGGGACGAAAATGAAAATCGCCCCTTGCTGAATCGATTGATGGCAAATACACGGATCCGGGCTCGGTATTTGGCCCATGTGAAGACGATTGTTGATGAGTGGTTCGAGACAGACCGTTTGGTGGAAGCCTTTGATTCGTTCCATTCCCTCATCGCGGATCTTGTCGTGGTCGACAATCGGAAACTTTATTCCTCGGAAGATTTTCTCAATAACCTCAGTTCTGATATTGGCGAGGGACGGAGGGCGACACCTGGATTGAAGGCATTTGTGGCGGCTCGCCGAGATTTCTTCAGAGCGTTTCCCGAATTGCAATCTAAAGCACCTGTGATCACCTCGGTAAGGCGAGAACTGTTCGAGCAAGCGCCATCTGCTGGTGAGCCAATTGGGATGCTGGCAACGATTGCTGGTGATGTTCCGGCGGATGAGGTGCTGCTCTATTTTTCCCCAGATAAGAATGCTCGCTTCAGGTCAGTCTCAATGAGACAAACAGAACGCGCTGGTCAGTATCGGGGGGAAGTTCCTGCGATGCCCGCTGGATCTCGGATCCACTATTATGTGGAAGCGCGTCGTGGCGGTGAATCCTTGGTTAGTCGGTTCTGGCCGCGAAACACTGTCTTGGGAGCGGCAAGCTATCGGATCGTCGCTGCGGAACGAGTGACTGTACCGCTGGTGGTAAATGAGGTGATGCCTTCAAACGTCAGTATATCCCGGGATCCTCAGGGTGATTTTGACGATTGGATCGAAATTCACAATACGTCAGCTCAGGAAGTTGACATGAGTGGCATGTATCTGACGGATAGCCAGGAGGATCTCCGTCAGTGGGCGTTTCCGAAAGGGACGGTTATTTTACCTTATGGCTTTTTAGTCGTATGGGCGGATGGAGATGTCAAGAAGCGGGGTCTTCATGCGGATTTCAAGCTTTCGGCAAATGGTGAAACGGTCTTTCTTGTCGATACAGATGTTCAGGGGAATGCGATCGTGGATCAACTGACTTACATGGGAGTTGGGGATAATGAGGCCTTCGGCCGACTGAAGTCAGGTGAGCTCGCAGTCATGCCTCCCACGCCAGGGCGTGGGAATCGATAGAGGGTTCGTCTTGCTGGCGCTGGCAGGAACTCCACTGCTTTCCTGCAAGGAGAGAAGAGAGATGCTAAGAGGTTTCCGCCGGCTTTTCCTCAAGTTGGGAAACGCCATCGTGGATATATTGAATTCCTGACCCAAGAGTTAAGATTCCGGTAAGAATTATGAGAAACTTGAGGCCGAGTTCAGGGGCCTTGAGAAGAGCCCAGGAGATCATTGTCATTTGAGAGACGGTGGCTAATTTGCCTAGGAGCTTCGGTTGGACTTTTGGGCGGATGCCAGTGTAACTAATCAGGATGGTTCCGAGCGGCAAGATGGCATCTCGACTTATGATCAGAGTTGTGAGCCAAATTGGAATCGAAGGCAGAATAGGGCGATGATCCATGCTAAGCGACGATCCCGCTCACGAGCAGTAGTTTGTCGGCCAATGGATCGAGAATCGCTCCCAGCCGACTCATCTGATTGAGGTAGCGGGCAAGAAAGCCATCGAGTGCATCCGAGAGGGCTGCGATCGCAAAGATCGTGATCGCAAAATAGCGATAAACCTCCTCTTCCCGGTCCACATAGTAGCCAACCGCGGCGACGAAGACGGGGACCAAGAGAATTCTAAGAATTGAAATGTAGTTCGGAATCGTCACGAAATGTAGGCTCTGCTCAAGCGTTCCTTCTTTGCGCTGACTGACTATCTTCGATTCGAAACGATCTTTCGATAGCAAACTTTCCGTTGTTTTCCCCGGGGCTGCCTTGCGAAGGGAAGCGTTGTGCGGTAAGCCTTGGGTGTGTCGGAAACAGATTTTGAAGATGCGGCTCTAGTTTTAGTCGGGCATGGATCAACCCTCAATGGTGATTCAAGCGATCCAATCTATTTGCATGCAGACGCGATTCGCCGAAAAGGGTTGTTTACAGAAGTCAGGGAGTGTTTTTGGAAGCTTGAACCGTCCATTTCGAGTGTGCGCGATCAAGTCTTTGCCTCAAGAGTATTTATTGTTCCTGTTTTTATCAGTGAGGGCTATTTCACTCAGCAAGTGATTCCTCGAGAGCTTGGTTTTTGTTCGAATTCAGATGAGTCATTTCTGCGGGTCCGTGAGTGGAACGGGCAACGGTGTTTCTATTGCGATCCGGTTGGGACCCACCCAAGCATGACTGAGGCGCTCTCTCATCGGGCGCAAGAAGTGCTCGAAATGTATCCCTTTCCTTCTAGGCCTCGGGATGAACAGGTGACATTGTTTATCGCTGGGCATGGAACGGGAAATAACCAGAATTCTCGGCGAATCATCGAACAGCAAGCAGCGCAGCTCAGAGCGACGGGACGTTACGCCGATGTGCATGCGGTTTTTATGGAGGAAGAACCAAGGATCGAAGCCTGTTATGAGATGGCGCAGAGCCGGAATATTGTCATGGTGCCGTTTTTCATCAGCGACGGACTTCACTCTTTCGAGGATATTCCCATGATGCTTGGCGAATCGGCGACGGTGGTAGAGAAGAGACTCAAAGAGGGAGTGCCCACTTGGAGAAATCCAACGGAACGACAGGGGAAACGTGTGTGGTACACTCGTAGCATCGGATTGGATGCAGCGATTTCAGACGTCGTCTTAGAGCGTGCTCAGGAGGCGGCTGCGTGGTCTGGAGAGGAACGGGTTTCGATCGATTCACGAGGGCGAAAGAGGGCCTAAAGCCATTCTTTTGGGCCGAAACCTAAGAAAGAGTTGGTTTTGGCGGTTTTTCCTTCCGCCGTATTCATATTTGCTTCTTAATCCGGCCGGATGCCCTGGGAAAAGGTGACATTGGTCGGTGTTGGGTTGTTGGGTGGGTCCCTTGGACAAGCATTGCGTGCTCGGAAGCTTGCACAGTCTGTTGTAGGCCTTGTGAGACGCGAGGAATCGGTCGCTCAGGCCGTTGCTTGCCAATCGGTTGATCTTGCGACTCTCGATCCGGAAGAAGCGGTTAACGGTGCCGATTTAGTGGTGTTGTGTACCCCTTTAGAGACGATGCCGGTGGTCAGCCGACAAATCCTTCCATTCCTCAGTGATGGTGCCCTTCTTACCGACGTCGGAAGTGTCAAACGGGTGGTGGTTCAGGAAATGGAATCCCTGCTCAAGGAGCGCAATAATCTCTTCGTCGGGAGTCATCCGATGGCCGGAAAGGAGAAGAGTGGGGTTGTTTACGCCTCGGCGGACTTATTCGAGGGCGCCGCTTGTGTTGTGACTCCGGGTGGGACAACGACTGAGAGCGCGCTTAAAGCGATTGAGGGACTGTGGAAGAGCGTCGGGGGAAAGCCGCTTAGAATGGAACCGTCGCATCACGACCGTCTCGTGAGCAAGGCCAGTCATTTACCCCATGTTATTGCGGCTCTCTTGGCCGATTATGTCCTGGATCCTCAAGCTGTTCCTGAGCAGCAAGCGCTTTGTGCCGGAGGGTTTCGTGATACTACCCGGATTGCCGAGGGCGATATCGCAATGTGGCAGGATATCTTGCGACAGAATGCAGCCCCGCTGAGTGAATCGCTCGATGAGTACATTAATAAACTTAAGGCGTTCAAAGTGCAGTTGGACCGTGGAGAGCACGAACAGCTAACGCTCCAGTTGAAATCCGCTCGTCAGCGGCGTCGAGATTGGGCTCGTTAAGAACGGTACTAATGAGTCTTCCACCAATCATTTCTATCGATCCCCTTCGGCGCTTGCCAGAGGCTCAAATCGTCGTCCCAGGGTCAAAGAGCATCACGAATCGCGCCTTGATTCTGGCTGCACAAGCCAATGGTAAGTCTCGTTTGGAGGGAGCTCTCTGGAGTGATGACACACAAGTGATGGTGGCATGCCTTCAACGGCTTGGGTATGAGATCGAAATTCTTGCCGATGCTTCCGAGCCGAGTAACCGAACACTGATTGTGGAGGGCCGGGCAGGTCAAATACCTGAAGGCGGAACGTTGGACGAGCCGGTGGATCTTTTTGTTGGAAATGCTGGGACGGCCGCTCGCTTTCTCTTGGCATTTCTCTGTCTAGGGGCTGGATGTTATCGGCTCCACGGTGTGGATCGAATGCATGAACGACCGCAAGCGGCTCTGGTGCATGCTTTGAGGCAGTTGGGATATCGGATTGATTCCCCCGAGGACAAATTGCCTTTGGTTATTCACGGTGGAGGGCGTAGGGAGGCGACTTGTCAGGTCGATATTTCAGAAAGTTCTCAATTTGCTTCGGCGCTGCTTCTTGCCTCAGAACACGGTGGTTGGTCGGTTGAGTTTACAGGGAGATCGCTTGAACAATCTCCTTATGTCAAGATGACTCAGGAACTGATTCGACAATTCGGGCGCTGCGATGATTCGTTCCAGATTGAGCCGGACGCCTCAAGCGGGAGCTATTTTTGGGCCTGCAATGCTCTCGGGATCGATGAATCTGCCAAGACCGATTCATCGGGGTCCGAGCTTGATGTTAGCGTTAAGAATTGGCCGGTTTCCGGATGGCAGATTGATGCCGAATTTCCCCGCTATCTGAATTGCGATGATCCGCTGTCACGTGATCGTCATCTAGGAGATAGTATCATGACATCGATCGTGCTTGCTGCCCGGGCCCCGGAAAAGCGGTCATTCGTCGATTTGGGACGTTTGCGAGTTCAAGAATGCGAGCGGGTGAAGGCGCTTCGAACTGAGTTAGGACGCTGTGGCATTGTCGTTGAAGAGGTAGCGGACACGTTGATTGTAGAACCGGGAATCTTGCAGCCTGCCTTGATTGAGACCTACGATGATCACCGAATCGCGATGTGTTTTTCCGTTTTGGCATTGAGCGCTTCTGGAATTCGAATCAAAGATCCGAGTTGCGTCAAAAAAACCTTCCCTACATTTTATCAGAAACTAGCCACGCCAGCTCCAAACGGGCTTGGAGTCACTGTGAGGGACGGTGAAACAGGCGCCAAGTTGGCCGGAGACGATCTGGTAGCCCGTTAAAAGAACGAGGAAATTATTTGAAAGCTGACGAAAAAATTGTCATCGCAATTGATGGAACAAGTGCGAGTGGAAAGAGTACAAATGCTCGGTTAGTCGCGAAGGCACTCGGCTTTGTCTATGTGGATACTGGTGCCATGTATCGAACCTTAGCCTGGTATGCTGGAAAGAGCCGGATTGACGTGCATGATCCAAAGGCGGTTGGTCAGCTTTGCCGCCAGTGGAGGACAAAGTTAATGTGCGTCGATGGAGCCGTCCGACTACTGGTTGATAATTACTTTCCTGAGAAGGAAGTCCGGACGGATGAGACCAGTGCTCTTGTCCCCCATGTGGCTGCTGTGCCGAAGGTTCGTGATTGGATGAAACAGAAACAGCGGGATTGCATCGAATTCGGTTCTCTCGTGATGGAGGGACGAGATATAGGGAGCAATGTCTTCCCTGAAACTAATTACAAATTCTACATTGATGCTGCTCTTGGAGCTCGATCGAAACGACGGGAGGCGGAAGGGGTGAATGAAGATCTTGCTGCTCGAGATCAGCGAGATTCCCAACGGGCTGCTGCCCCGCTAATGGTCCCGCTTGGGGCTGTCATGATTGATACTTCATCGCAAACGCCTCAGGAATCGAGTGAGATGATCTTGGACAAGGTGCGTTCACAGATGCGTGACGAAGGCCGAATCGATTGAGTGATTGCCAGGGGCGGTTAGCGAATCTGACTAGTCAATCCCTAACAGAGCTGTGAAGTTACATTATCGATTCAGTTGGTATGTGTTGCGGGCCATCTTCACGGTCTATTTCCGTTGGCGGGTCGTCGGCGTGGAGCGGATTCCGATGGATGGCCCCGTCGTATTCGCATCGAACCATGCTTCGTTCTTAGATCCTCCACTGATTGGTGCATCCGTTCCTCGTGAGGCGTCTTTTCTTGCTCGAGAATCGCTGTTTCGATTTCCGTTGCTTGGGGCCGTGATTCGGTCGATCAATGCCGTGCCGGTGGATCGAGATGGGAAAAGTCCACGCGGTCTCAAGGCGATACTTGACCGGCTAAGCACCGGTATGCCGGTTGTGCTTTTTCCTGAGGGGACAAGGACGAGAGATGGTCGCTTGTTGCCCGCTCGTTCAGGAGTGGGGTTGGCTGTTGTCAAGTCTGGCGCTCCCGTCGTGCCGATCCGCATTTTCGGTTCGTTTGAATCCTACAGCCGCAAAATGTGGTTTCCTCGGCCGTGTAAGATTTCTGTTGTCTATGGCGATCCGATCGATTTTGGATCCCTGCTTGAGGAGGCAAAGGGGAAGGACAAAGCCAGGACAAAGCAGATTTACTCAGAGGTTTCGGATCGAATCATGAACGCGATTGGCGAGCTTCGACCGGATGGAAGCTATTCAGTCTCGTGAGCTAAACGGGTTCCGGTTTCCGTGATGCATTCGGTTTGTTTCACCGTGATACTGCGCGTCGTTGATCGAGAAGCACTTTGACATTGGAATCAATGCGACTTTCGTTGATAATCTAAAACCGACACCAAGCAACGGAATGGCAAGCGTGAAGCGTTGCTATCTGAACCGATAAAAGATCTTGCTTTGACTGAAAAAGAGCGAACCTACGATTCAGGATCATTGGAATCCCTTGAGGATTCTCGAGGCTGTATTCATCAGGTCAGTTCTCGTGAGTTGAAAGCGGCACTTGACCGTGTTGCACTTTTGAGTCTTTCCCCAGTGAGTCTAGCACTTGGGGTGCTCTATGCTGTTTTCGCCGTTGGACACATTTTTCTCCTTCCTCCCCACGCGGCCGTTCCAATGCTGATTTGTGCGTCCTTGTCGTCCTTGATTCTTCTAGGGCTCTATGCTTGGTTCAAGGTTGGGTTGGTTCATACCCGTTGGGCAACAACCCTTTCTGCTGTCGTTACTGGGATCGTGTTCCTCAATACCGAAATGAACTTTTTTCTCGTGCCGAATCCGCGGGAAACGACGAATTTCGTGCTGCTGATCCTCGGATCCTCGATGCTATTGCTTTGTAGTTGGTGGCTCTATACGATGTACGCCCTCGTACTTGGGGGATGGGGTATGGTGGTTTGGTCTGCCCCTCCATCGGCAGACTGGTTTCATTTCGGCTTTGCCCTGGTCACGAGCTGTATCCTCGGAGTGGTCGTTCATACTGTCCGGCTGCGGATGATGCGCCGGCTTGAAAGCCTTCATATCGTTGATCAGCACCAAAAGGAGACGCTCCAGTTGGCCTTGGATCGAGCTGAAGAATCTCGAATCCACGCTGAGGAAGCGAGTCTCTCCAAGAGTATGTTCTTGGCGAACATGAGTCATGAGATCAGAACTCCGATGAATGGTATTATTGGACTGACCGAGGTGGTTCTGGAGTCGAAGTTAGATGCCCAGCAGAGTGATTGTCTCCGGATGGTGCAGACGTCGGCCGATTCTCTTCTCCGGATTCTTAACGATATCCTCGATTTCTCGAAGATTGAGGCCGGTCGGCTCGATCTCGAGTCAGTCGAGTTTCAGTTGGGTGAGGTCGTGCGGAGCGCTGTTGCGACCCTCCGGGTTTTGGCTGCGGAGAAAGGCATCCGCTTGGATGCCGAATTGGATCCAAGACTACCGGATTCATTGGTCGGTGACCCCGGTCGCTTGAGCCAGATTCTAATTAACTTGATCGGCAATGCAGTCAAGTTTACCGATACAGGGGGTGTGGATGTTCGAGTCAAGGTGGTGGGAGAAAAAGGCGAAAACAGTGTCCCGGTATCGGTGGAAGTGATTGACACAGGGATTGGAATTCCGGAGGAGAAACAACGGCATATTTTTGACTCCTTCACGCAGGCCGATAGTTCAACGACCCGTGAATATGGGGGGTCAGGCTTGGGGTTGACGATTTCATCTCAATTGGTTCGCTTAATGGGCGGGCAGCTGCAGGTTTCAAGTCGCGAGGGCGTTGGCACGACGTTTTCTTTTTCCCTCAGCTTTGTTCAAGGGAACACGAGCTTTCGTCGTTATTCCCGAGCTGAGTCTGAGAAAACACCCCTGTGACATGCAATGAGCGTTCGAGACGCGGCTTCACAAGAGATTTCCATGGGCTGATCTGTGACTGGATGACAGGTGTCTAAGCGATGATATCCCTGACGACCTTCCCATAGACGTCCGTGAGCCGAAAATCTCTGCCCGCGAATCGGTAGGTCAGTTGCTCGTGATTGAGGCCAAGGAGATGAAGAACGGTGGCGTGAAGGTCGTGCATGTGAACCTTATTCTGGACCGCCATATAGCCCCATTCATCGGTGGCTCCGTAAGCAACTCCCGGTTTCACGCCAGCTCCTGCCAGCCAGACGGTGAATCCATGAGGGTTATGATCTCTTCCGTCATTGTTTTGAGAGAACGGGGTTCTTCCGAATTCTCCCCCCCACCAAACGAGTGTGTCTTCGAGCAATCCTCTAGACTTGAGGTCTTGGAGGAGTCCGGCAACTGGTTTGTCAACGGCTTTAGCGTGTTGAGCGTGTTTGGGCATGTTTGAGTGTTGATCCCAACGTGGGTTGCCACCGTGATTATCGCTATAGTTGACTTGGATGTATCGGACTCCAGATTCGGCCATTCGCCGCGCCATGAGGCATTGTCGGCCAAAGGCGTCGGTATCTTTTTCCCCAATCCCGTAAATTTTTTTGGTCGCATCAGTTTCTCTCGAAAGGTCCGACAAGCCGGGCGCATTCATTTGCATTCGGTATGCAAGTTCGAAGGCATTGATGGTGGCTTCAACATTGTCGTCGTTCGGAGACGCCTTGGCTTGAGCGCGATTCAGTTGCTGCATCAAGTTGAACTGTCCTCGCTGCGTGGCTTCGGACATGAGGGCATTGGAGATATTGGCGATTTTGACGTCGTCAATCGCTTGTTCTGCTTTGCCGATGGCCGTGCCCTGGTGAATGGCTGGGAGGAAGGCGTTGCCATAGTTTTGTGGGCCCCCCATTCGTTCTGTCGGCATAAGGCTGACGAAGGCGGGCATGTTTTCGTTTTCGCTGCCAAGTCCATAGCTGACCCAGCTGCCTACCGAGGGGCGAACTTGATTTACAGACCCTGTGTGCAAGAAAAGCGTGGCTGGACCGTGTGCGATCCCTTCCGTATGCATTCCATGGAGAAAACAGAGATCATCGACATGTTTGGCAGTTTCTGGAAAGAGATCCGAAACAGCGCGCCCGCTTTGACCGTATCGATGAAAATCCCAGAGTGGCTTCATCATGGTGCGTTTCGTCATCTTGCGGAAATCGTCGAACCGGTAGCCAAGGACATCGACCTTGTTCAGGTGGTTCGCCAGTAGCTTGGGTTTGTAGTCAAAACTATCCACATGGCTTGGACCTCCCTGCATGAAGATAAAGATAACCCGCTTTGCTTTCGCCGGAAGGTGCCCGGGCTTTGCGACCAGAGGGTTGGAGGAGTCGGCGAGCAGTGATGAATCGCGGCAGAGACCCGCCAATGCGATTGAGCCGAAGCCACAAGCGCTCCGTTGAAGCATCTCTCGGCGGCTGATCGTGGCTGTAGGGGGGCTAGTCATACGTTACCTAAGGAATCTGAAGTCTACCGATGCGAATAGCGAGTGGAAGAGATGTGCCCATTTCTCGTGGGTTCGTTCGCCACTGTGGGGGGGGGACTCAGCGACATAGGCCTGAGCAAGGCTTGATTCTTCCTTGCTAGGCGGGCGCCCGATCGTCTTGACGTAGGCTTGATGGATTAGTCGCTCTGCCGAAAAAGTGGGGTGCGCTTGAAGGTGGCGCGATGCCGCGTCTTGGGCTTGCTGCATCACGAATTTGCTGTTCATTAGATAGAGGGCTTGTGTTGGTAGGATACTTTGATCACGTTTTCCTACCGGAAAGCTGGGGTTTGCGAAATCGAAGGCCTTAAGGAGGGGGTTGAGCCCTTCTTCACGGAGAACGGGAATATAGACACTTCTAAAGGGGGGATTCACCAGGGCTGGGACATCGAGAGCTGTTTTCTGGAGTGCTGTGTCATTTTGGGCTGACTGCGGAAAGAGTGATTCGATTTCTTGAATCGAGAGATTTCCGGCGATGGCCAGCATGGCATCTCTGACCGCTTCTGCTGTCAGCCGTCGTCGAGGCATTCGCCAGCGGAGTTTATTCTCGGCATCAATGTTGGCGCTCTCGATGTTAAATGCCGAGCTGAGTTGATAGCTTTCTGATAGAACGATCCGTCGGATCAGGCTCTTGATCGACCAACCGTCCTCGACGAATTCAATCGTGAGATGGTCAAGTAGTGCTGGATGACTTGGCCGTGCGCCTTGGGTACCGAAGTTGTCGACTGTAGACACAAGTCCTTCGCCGTATAGGTGGTTCCAGACTCGATTGACAATGACTCGAGCTGTTAGCGGATGCTTGGGCTCCGTAAGCCAACTCGCAAGTTCTCGGCGCCCACTTTCGTTCTTAGGGATCGATGGGGTGTCGTTCGGTTGTTCCATTGCTACCTTGACAAAGCTTCGCGGGACTTCTTCTCCTAGCTGATGAACGTTTCCGCGGATGCACAAGTGATAGTTCTCGGTTGTTTCTTCGTCGGCTACCGCCAGGGTTTGTGGGAGGGGAACTGGTTGCGAGCGCAGTAGGGTGCTTAGCCGCTCATTAAGATCTGAGAGTTGTTTTTTCTCAGTTTCGTTTGGTGTCTTGCTCTTCTTGAGTTGCTTGATCTTTGATTCAAGAGAACTGCGGGATTTTTTGAATTGATCGACCGAGTCTCGGTGGTTCTTCGTGGTTGGAAGGTCTCTATGGGTGAGAGTGGAGACATTGCTCCGTTTCAATGTTCGAGTGCTTCGGAAAATACCAGCGAGGGCGTAATAGTCGGTGGCTGGAATTGGATCGAACTTGTGGTCATGGCATCGGGCGCAACTCACCGTCAATCCCATGAAAACTCGAGTGACCGTGTCGATTTGTTCATCGACGGTATTCATACGCAGCAATTCTTTGTCCTGTAGATCAAGGTTCTTGGGGCCAAGCACCAAGAATGCTGTCGCGGTGAGTTGATCGGCCCTTTGTAAATCGTTCTCGTAAGGGAGAAGATCTCCAGCAATTTGCTCCCGCACGAATTGATCGAATGGTTTGTCACTGTTGAAGGCGTCGATCACATAGTTGCGGTATCTCCACGCTACCGGCAACAGTGCGCTTCGGCCTCCACCTGTCGATTCTGAATAACGAGCCAGATCTAGCCAATGCCGCCCCCAAGTTTCTCCAAAGTGTTCGGATGCGAGGAGGCGATCCGTCAGCTCGGCCATTCGGGTTGCAGAGGGTAGTGCCAAGGCCTCACTCAGTTGTTCTACCGTGGGAGGGAGGCCGATG
>CAJXVR010000220.1 GCA_913061285.1 uncultured Verrucomicrobiota bacterium
AGGATAACGGATGCCACGAACGCATGCATCGAACACTCAAAGACGATTGTTGCCGAAAGCCGAGTGTCAAAGGATCCGCTCAACAACAGAGATTTGATCGATGGCGCCACGAGTTCAACAATGAACGTCCTCATGAGATGCTAGGAATGCAAATGCCTAGTGAAAATTATCAACCGTCAAACGTGCGGCTCGACCAACGCATCAAGTATCGGATCTACGAAGTAGGCGTTGAAACTAAACGGGTTAGCAGTTCAGGCTTCATAAGCCTCTTTGGCAAAAGCTGCTTTGTCGGGGAGGCCTTTGTAGGGCGAAAAGTAGCATTAGAGAGGAATGAAAAAACGGGCATCATTAGCGTACGCTACGCAAATGTGAAGCTCGGAGAAATGGCCAATTCTCCAAACGCCCGGCTCCAGCCTACGGCTTCCGCCGGGCGTTTGGAGAATCACGCTTGCGCGAAGAAAGAACCCTAAATTAACATGAACAAGTGTTACCTATGTTGTCGGTTTGTTTGTAACCCATGTTCCAGTTCGTACCCATTAGCACTCCATTACGACGTCCAATCGCTGCGCCCCCCGATTCATTCTTCATGCTGCTTTTCTCGTGCCGTTGCTTCCGCTTCATTACTTGTAGAATTCACTCTGCGTTTCGTTTCCAAGAGTTTCGTAGGGCAGCCATTCGTTGTAGTAGTGGAACCACTTCTTTATTCCTCGTCGCAGATCACTGATCCTCCGGCACTCCATGAGATAGATGCCCTCATATTTCACCCTTCGCCATAACCACTCGATCAACAACTGACCGATCTTCCGATGCAAGTTGTCACGTTCCCGATCAAAATTCCTCTCTGCCGATTTCTTGCCGCCCCTTCAAAGACCTCTGAGGCTCCTTCTGCCATCTGTTTCTTCCATTCCGATACCTGCACAGGATGAACCGCTTACTCCTTGGCTACCTGCTGGATCGTCAGGTCTCCCTTCAGCGCTTCCAGAGCAACCCGCGCCTTGAACTCCGAGTCTTACCGTTTTCTTTTCGCTTTCATCTTAGGTCAATCTGATTTGGGTTTCTTACCATTCAGACCGCCCATCTAATAGCTCACCCTCTGGCCCTATTTCTGGGGTCCTCCTCAACTTTTCCAAATGTGCAAGGCTGCGTGAAACACAATTCACGACGTACAGGTTGAAAAAGCGACTAGTCTTGCCTACTATTCCCGTAGTTCACCGATGAAGAAAAGGCTATTAGAACATGGACGATTTCTGACAACTCAGTGGCAGGTCGTTCGACAAGCCTCGGCTTCCCCAACTCCTGAGCAGCTCAACGCTCTCGACCACCTCCTTCGAACTTACGGCCCAGCACTCGTTGAATACCTTAAGTCCCATTTCAGCTTTTCAATTCACCAAGCCGAAGATGTCGTTCAGGATTTCGTCACCGACCAAGTTTTGATTAAGAATCTGCTCGCGAGTGCCTCGTCATCTCGTGGCAAATTTCGCACTTTTCTTCTGAAATCGATTCAAAACTACACCTACGACAGACTCCGAGAAGAACGAACCCTAAAGCGCCATCCCGTCAACGGCTTTACCACTTTAAACGAGGGCGGTGTCGATGATCTCGCAGACGCCTCCAATGATCATCAACGACTTTTCGACGAGTATTTCGTTCGCCAAATCCTTGCCGAAGTCATCCAGCGCACACACCAACTATGCATCGAGATCGAAAAGCCAGAAATCTGGGAGATTCTTCACGCGCGAGTCCTTTCCCCCCATCTAGCCATGAGCTCGCCAGTCGATTATGAAACGCTCATCAACGAGTTAGGGCTCGAGAGCAAAGTTGAGGCACAAAACCGCCTCGCTTCAGGCAAACGAATGTTTAAGCGTTTCCTCCAAACAGTCGTCGAGGAATTTTCAGCGGATCAAAGTGAGTTCGAGGAAGAACTTCGGTTCATTCAGAGATTTTTTGCAGACACGCAGCAAGATCGGCCTTCGTAATCCGTATCTCTATACGTAGGCTTGAATGCAACCATTCGAAGATCTAGTTACAGAGTTTGTGAGCCCATGGAAGAAGAAGAGCCCCTAGATATCCGCAGAATCTCCGGCCGACGCATAGCAAGAATGCTGGACGAGCTCTTGGAGTCTGACGCCAATCCCGAAGACATCAAAACCAACGATTCTAGCGAACCAACGGAGACAGCCTCGTGATCTTTAAAGCCACCATCCACTGCCTCGTTCTCGCGACCAGCCTTGGGATGACGGTTTCGGCGTCCGATGTATCGGGAGAGGATTTCTCGATCGAATCGCTTAAGAAAATCGCCGGAGATTCAATCCCTGAATCAGACTGGAGTCGCTTGGTTCAAGCAATGGAATCTTATTTTATCGCTCTCAACCAAACGAGGGATTTACTGGATTCCGCGGAACCCAAGTCCGCCCCCAATTCGATCCATCCCGACTCACATGCCCCTTGGGGTGATCCGATCGATTCCCTTCCACCCATTTCTATCCGATCAATCCGATACTGGAACGGTAACCCCACCAATACGCCCGTCCCTCCCGAGGTTTCTGCAGCGATCCCATCAAACTATCACCTCGCAGAACAACTCAATATCGGTACAAACGCCGTTCATCTCGAACTCAGCTACATCGACGGAAAACTATTCACATCGGCCAGTTATGGATTTCATCTCTCACACCGGATTCGCTATGATCTAATTGGGACATTTCACCTCAACGAAAGCAACCGATTCGTGGAGACGTTTCGCCGTTCCATCGTCAGCCGAGCAAGATCAAACAATCGCAGGATTTATATCGGGGCGGACGTGAAGCCGCACAAGGTATCCTTGGCTTATCTGGGAATCGAGCACGAAACGACAAAGGCGATAAAAGACCGACCATGGAACGAGGAAAAACTTTATCTTCGCTTTCCCCACGAATTCAACGCCATTCGCCCCTCTCCTCTCGACCAATCCAAAGAACAGGTTGCACGACAGCGCATCCAGAGCCTTGTCCAATTAGCGCTATCAAAACGACGTCAAGAGCAGGTAGAGAATCGAAAGCAATTGTTTAAAACTTTAGGACTTGCCTCCAAAATTCATCTCCCACTCGAGATTCTTCAAGCCTGGGAAATAAGAGAAGGACATACGCCGACTTGCCAACTCCCAGTTTGGAGCTCTCGGCTACTAAGCCACCCTGAGATTCTTGATCGTATCGACCAACAATACGAATCGAGGATCCTCAGGCATCTGAACGGGAGCGATCTTGTTAAAATCAAAAAACTGGCCCACAGCTCACTTATCCACGGCCTTTTTCACCGAGTCCCGGCTTCAAGGCGACTCGACGCTCTCATCCACCTCACGCGCCTTCAAGGGCATGATCAATCACGATGAATTCGAAGGTTCAAACCAAGCAAATCATCGCAGATCGCTACACTCTAACAAGAAGACTCGGCGTCGGAAGCATTGGTACAACTTGGCTCGCCCACGATAGTATTCGTGACCAAGAGATGGTCCTCAAGATCATCCACGAAGATCTGGTAAAACAAGCAGGTGGCCTCTCGGGCATCGCCAAGGTGCTCCGCTGGACTTGTTCCATCCGCCACCCATCGCTTGTCAGTGTTTTTGATCTCGCTACCAACGACGGTCTCATCTACCTCAGCATGGAACGACTGACTGGTGAATCCCTTCGCTCACGCTTACAAAGCCACACCCAAGAAAAGCCCACTGAGCTAACGCTATCGGAGATCGCGACCATAATGGCGACAATCACGAGCGTCATCCAAGAGGGCTCCAAACTCGGACTGCCACACGCTGGCATCAAACCTGATAACATTTTCATCCAGAGTCCGGACAGAATCCGGATCACCGAATACGGCGTTCACAATTTGCTCCATCCGGAAACCTTAAAATCGAGTGCCGCATTACTCCATGTAAGCCATTATCTCGCTCCTGAGTTTTACGAGCAAGAAATCGAACCAAGCGCATGCACAGATCAATTCGCGTTAGGCGCGATCTGGATCGAACTCCTCGAACGAATTACAAAGTCAGATCGCAATAATGAGTTCGAAAGACATCAAACCTTCGCGGCCCATCTCACGGCCCCGAACCCAAAAGATCGTTTCCAGGATCTTGAGGAACTAGGCTCTGCTCTGATCCCACTCCAATCCAGACACAAGGTCTTCACCCAATCGAGCGCCGCACTCTCGCCAAGCACCAATTATCTAGGCAAAGGAATCCTTATCGCTATAGGGATTGCACTCGCTTTCTTCGTAGGAATAAATATGAGGCAGAAGTATAGACCTAATTCAGCAGGCCTATTGGGACGAGCGGAACTCAAAAAGCAGGTTAGGCAACTCGATCAAACACGAATGTCCCTACTCGCCCGAGGACTCGCACATCCCGCCTTGCAAACTCCCTTTCTCCAAGAATTCAAAGGCGACGAAAGCTTTGAACTGATTGAGGAGTTCTACGAAAAAGCAACGACACGGAGTGAGAAAAATCTCGGCAATCACATTCGTCAGCGCCTGACAAGACTACGGCACAAACTTGATATTGGCACTCGCTTTACGAATGCCTACGACGCAGCCCAGCAATGGCAGCAAGAGCTTTATGAATTTGCCCCGGACCAAATTCCCAACGCCAATCACTGGCAAGCCGAACTGCAGACGGCCCTGGAAGAAGCCTTGGAACAATTGGGCCAGGGGTTATTCGAGCGAGCCACCACAGGCATTGAAAGCACTCTCAAGGATTTAGCGCTCGAATTCGAAGAGCAACGACAAGAGGCCTTGGATTTCCTTCTCAAAAAACAGCAAAAATGGGCCAGACTACTCGCCGATACCAACACACCATTCGCCGAACCGAACCATGATCTCTCCAGCGAAATAAACGTGTTCACCACCGAAAAGAACTCTCACTCAGTGGGAATTCTTGCCAAAGCTTACTCATTAGCCAACACCTACTCCGTCTGGCAAGCCGAATGGGAACAGATGCCATCCAAATCACCCGATCAATTTCAAAACAGTCTCGGGATGATTTTTCAGAAGATCGGTAAATTGAAAGTTTCGATCTTTGAAACCCGTGTGATCGACTACTTTCACTTTGTGGCTGAATCCGGATTTGACGACAATCGGACCTGGCGAGACGAAGCAGCCTTGTCCGGACCAAGCCATCCAGTCACCTCGGTCTCTCGATACGGGGCCGCTCGATTCTGCGAGTGGTTGACCAAACGCGACCAGAAGCGAGGGCTCATCGCTCCAACCGAGGTTTACCGGCTCCCAACCGATTTGGAGTGGAGTCACATCGCAGGGCTGCACGAGGAAGAAGGATCCTCGCTACGAGATCGGCATCTCTTCAGGCAGAAGAATTATCCGTGGATCGCAGGCGAACAAGAATATAGCAAATACGGCAATTACTACACACCGACAAGTGAGACAGCTGAGAACCATTTCAATGGACACACTGATCGCTATTATCGAACGGCTCCAGTCGGACGTTTTCCGCCCAACCACCATGGATTGTATGATCTGGGAGGAAACGCCATGGAGTGGGTCTCGACCCCTTACCACCCCGAGCCAGAGAAATCAACCGAACGAAACTTCACACTCCGAGGGGCCGGGTGGCGCACGGTGAATCCGGAGCAGATGCAAATTGGATACCGGCTGCATGCGCCCTCTAGTTTGATCGAAAGCGGCTTTCGCTGTGTCCTCGCTCCTATCGAACCCGTATCGCGATGACGAAATATGTCAACAGAGGCAAAGGCGGTGAAGCCTGGTTGATTCCCACACGGGGAAATCGACGATTTCGGACCCAGCGATCAATTTCGGCTTCACGATCGACAACTTTAGATCTCGCACTGGGAGAGATAAAGCCAGGGGACCTCCTTGGCGAGCGTTTTGAAATCATCGAGCAACTCGGCGTAGGGGGTATGAGCGTTGTCTATCGGGCGCGAGACAAAAATCACAAGACCGAGGTTGCTTTAAAATTCATGTGCCCCGCTCTGCTGCACGATCCAGTGGCAGTCCAACTCTTCATCAACGAAGCAAAGATCGCCTCGTCACTAGCTCATCCTGGAATCGTCAAAGTATATGAAGTGCACCAAGAGCAAGGACTCTACTTCCTTCAAATGGAGCTCTTTAAGGGAATCAATCTCCGCCAGTGGATGGAAAAGAACGATCGCGCAGTTCAGCCTCTCAAATTGGAGCAAGTCAATTCTCTGATTCAATCAGTTTGCAGAACGCTTAGTTATGCTCATCAGTCGACAATTCACCGAGATCTCAAGCCAGAGAATATAGGGATCATTGACGTCAACGACACGAAGCTGATGGATTTTGGTCTTGCGCAAATCTTACACCAGCGACAATCCACGTTGTTTCGAGAATCCGTCTCTCAAATCTCAGCAGGTACGCCCTACTACATGGCTCCTGAGATCCTAACTCACCATGGACCAATTGATGGAAGGGCAGATCAGTATTCTATAGCGGTGGTTGCCTACGAATTAGTAAACGGCGATCTTCCACTAGGTCTCTTTTCAAGCCTATCAAAACGACGCCCCGACCTCCCATTACGTTTCACCCAAACCATTGATCAAGCGCTAAGCAATCATCCAGAACAGAGGTTCCCAACCATCCAAGATTTTGCCAATGCCCTCGAAAAAGGCGCACAGCCAGAACCCTTCGTAAGGAAGATCTACCGCCTCGCATATCATGCGCCAACTTGGACAAAAAAACTGGCGACGTTTCTCATAGCGCTCAGCCTCGTTTTTCCCGTCGGCAAACTGATCCATCGCCAAGGGCAACAACGTAGCCAAGCCATCCAACAGGCTTATCAAGCGCAAACTCTCGCAGAGCAGCAGGCCTATCAAATCCAGCAGGCAATCGATAGCCTCAACCTCGAAGCCAAAGTCCTTGCCCGAACCATGAGCATCGAAGCTACTGCACACTTGAACTCTGAAGCCTCAGCGGAACCATCAAAATCTCCGAAGTGGCTTTCCGCATCGAATCAGTGGCACGCCGTTATGACGGCATGCCACTGGATTGACCCGAAAACGAATTCAGAAGGTGAATGGCACGAGCTCAAGGCATTGCTTGCAGCCTCCCGCCAAAGAATTGAATCTAACCAGATTGAAGACAGTCAATCTCTACTGACGGTTTTCGACACCGAATCTAAGCAGATATTAACCCTCATACATAATATTCGAAACATATTCGAACTGAGCGATCGTATTCAGCGTTACAGCGCAATTATTGAGCCGCAAGAAGTCGGTATTACGAGCACTCTCATCGACGACCTGAGCAAGATCAATTCGAAGCGCATTCTCAATGCCCTAGTCCTACAGGACGAAAGTATTCAAGCCGTATTTAGATCGAAGAAAACGAGCGCTCTCGAAGCCTACGCTAATGCTAAGCAAGAGTGGGAAGATCTATTCTCGAATCAACTTCCAGCTCCCGACCTCTTCTTCCTCTATGACGTCAACAAAGCCTACAACAGAGCAGCGGACTATTTCTCAGCCGGCGAATGGGAAAAAGCCTTCAGACTACTCAATAAGACAACAATAACGCTAAAACGCTGGACCATGGAAGTCGTGAGAGGACGAGAACACGCCGCCTCTACATGGTCGAAGACCAAGTATCGATTCGAGGCGAAAGGCATGCGATTTGTTCGCGTTAACGACATATACTGGAGCATATGGGAAATCCGCGTCATGGATTTCGCGCGATGGTTAAGTTTCAATCGCGAAATCTCTCATCTTGTTTTGATGGAACTGGACCTAGACCCCGACCAGCTTGGCCCTACACATCCAATAACAGGAATCGACCGCCAAACAGCAAACGCGATAGCTCAATGGACCGGCTACAGCATGACCGAGTTCGCCCGCCCTCGAAGTGGGTTACCGACATCGACTCACTGGCAAAACCTTTGGAAATCTGAATCTCTACCAGGAGATTACAGATTCGGAATAATGCCCCAACCCAGCCCAGAACGCATGATCATATTGAATGACTACTACCTGGATCCATTTCTCCGAGCCAACTCTTACCTCCACCAAGTTGGCATCGGAGAAGAGAGCACTCATGGACTCTATGATCTGACTGGAAATGCATGGGAGTGGAGTGATTCCGCCCTTCTTTTGGATCGATCCGAATCAACTAACAACGAGCCGCTGAAATGGATGCTCCACGGTGGTCAGGGCTATGGTGAAATCCGCTTTCACAGTTTCGAACCCCCGAGGCCCAACACCGTTTTCATCAATCGCGCGGAAGCCATTGGAATCCGGGTCGTCCTCTATCCAAACGCCGTTATCGACAAAGCTTCCGGGTTCGCTCAGCAATAAGCCTAATAGTCCCAAAAGTCGAATCGCTCATTTCTAAGCTGCTCTTTGGAAATAGCATTTCATCAATCCTCTGAAATTGAACTATACAGGCCATTGAGTCATGAAAGCGTAGTGTAGAATAATTCCGATCGTAGCCGTTCAAGCCTTCTTTTCGTCACGCTGCGTGGCAGTGGTAGTAACTAAGCATTCCTTCGAGGCGTCGCCGACTTGTGATCTCGCCTCTGTCGCTGTTGTCCTGGAACTCAGGACGTATGATCTGACTCTCGAATCCCTGATGATTCCGTTACGAATATGATAATGTTCTAGATACTCTGCAATTGTATACCGAAGTGATCGCTCACCAACAAAGATCATTTGATCCAGGCACTCATGCTTCATTGATCTCACAAATCTTTCGCAAAACGTATTCAGATTTGGAGAGCGTCTGGGTGCGATAACCGAGTTCACTCCAGCATCTTTCAGGATCCCTTGAAAACTGGTAGCGAAGAACGGATCTCGATCATGAATCAGATACTTGAAGCCAAATAGAACCCCATCCATTGCGTCCGTTAAATTTCGGGCGATTTGTTCCATCCACAGTCCATTACAACTGGCAGAAACCCCAGCGAGATGCACTTCCCTCGTTTTGAGTCTCATAATGAAAAGAACGTGATATCGAACGATTCCTTTCAAAGTCCATACTTCAACGGTCAACAAGTCAGTTACCGCCATCACCTTCCACTGTTGCTCTAGGAAATCGGACCACTTCGTTTGAGGTCCACGCTCAGGGGCAGGTTCGATTCCATTGTCTATCAAGATGTTGGCAACCGCATATCTCAAATCCTAAGTTGCTCAGCGCGTCCCGAATTCGGGTGTAGCACCACTCTTCGAGGCCCACTCGAATCATTTTGTTTGCCAAAAGCGGGCGAAACCTACGGAGAAGAGTCTGAGATGTCGCTATATTTGGGATCTCCTTGAGCTTCCCATAGCGAATCTTCTTCGCTTTCGCTGCAAAACGTCGACGTTGGAATCGTTGAAAACGAGGTTTCTTTCCGTGAATTCCCTTGAGGACTCGGATCTCCTCCAACAAATATTCAATCACAGCCTACTGTTCTCGGTTTACCCAACCGGCCAGGCAAAAAAGGATAAATCTCATCGGGTTCATCAAGCGATTACAGACGGCCTGCGCGTCCTCAGCCATCACAATTCTGAGAATATCTCGAGTCAGAACTCCTTCCCTTCACCCTCAGGAGAATCCGTACGATCAGAGCTTCTACAGTGCGCGTCCGGCGACCGAGTTTGTGCTCACTACTTCGGGCGACAAGCACGCGGTCTTCTTAAATTCCTCGACACGCTTACCCGCAACGCATCGTGTACCAACTCACGAAAGAAGGCGCGCTAACCACATCCGTCGGGGTCGCCAAAGGCCGCCTCGTGGGTTCCACGTTTAAGCGCGAAGACTACTAGAGCTGTCGTGACAGCTTACACAGGCAAACCAGGAGCCCGTTCAGGCAAACAATTCCGTCCGGGCTTTACCCTTGTTGGCCAATAAGAAGGGACGACCACTGGCAGAGTTCTCCTCAAATTCAGGATCGATTCCAAGACGCCAGGCGATCGACGCATTAAAATCGTTTACCTCTAGTACATCCTCGGCCGCCTCTTTCCCGTCCTTACTAGTCGATCCATAGATCTGCCCGGCTTTCACTCCGGCTCCTGCCATCAAGCATGTGAAGCCATTTGGATGATGATCCCTCCCCATATTTGGATTCACCTCAGGTTTCCGGCCGAACTCAGTCGACACAACAACAAGCGTGGAGTCCAATAATCCCTTTTGACTCAAATGCGTGAGCAAGGAAGATAAACCTTTGTCGAGCCTATTGGCATTCGCAGGCATTTTAGCGTAGATACCATCGTGATAATCCCAGCCACCCAGGTTCACTTTAACAAACCGTACCCCCCGCTCAGCGAGACGGCCCGCCAAGAGGCAGCCACGGCTGAAATCACTTTCATCGTATAAACTGAGAATACGGGGATTTTCGTTTTTCAACTCAAAGGCATCGATATCCTCGGAGCCCATAAACTTCAACGCACCCGAGTAAGTATCGACATAAGATCGAGTGTCTTTGGTGCCATAGTCCTGCTCAAAGCCGCTATTCACAGCAGCCAGGATATCAAGTCGCTTCTTGAAAGACGCCTCTCCGACAGACTTGTTTGGCTGGATAAAATTAATTCCCTTATCTGGATCTTTGACTGGCAGCGCGGCCCATTGCCCGGGGAAAAAACCGGCACTCCCCGCACGCCCATTCCCAATACTCACGAAATTTGGCAAGCTATCGTGAGGGCTCGTTAAACACTTATTCACCCAGGCGCCCAATTCCGGATGGGTGACCGTCGAACGGGGGTTGTAACTAGTAAGCATCTTGTAGATTCCGGCCGGGTGAGCCCCCTGATTGGTTTTCATCCCATTCAAGACCAGAATCTTGTCCATTTGCTTTGCCAACGTTGGGTAATAGTGACTCACCCGTATGCCATCGACATTGCTCTTGATAATCGTCGACTTCCCCAAGACCGGTTGATCGACCTCAACATTGAAGCTGTCGTACTGACTCAATCCTCCCTGCAGAAAAATATAAATAACCGATTTCGCTCTTGCCGACTGCGACCGAGCCGACCCTGCATTCAAGAAGGGCAAAGACATTCCTGCCATGCCCACACTGCCAATAAACTCCCTACGATTCATCGCCTTATCTTACAAATCTAAATTCATTCGAGTTGAGCAATGCCCAAATAATATCATCCGGGGCATTCTCAGTCAGTGGCTCTTCCGAATCTTTAGGTAAACGCCCAAGAATCGCCTTCCAGATAATCTCCATTTTCTCCCGACGATCGCCAGCACTCCGTAGCTTGCGATGAAGCAATCCATGCTTTGGAATCCCAAGACCATTCATCATATACAGAATCTGAGGAATATCAGGCTGCAGGTTGGCGTCGTCGATCAATTCGCGATTGGATTTCCCCATAAGCATCGATACCCAATGTTTCGTGTAGTTCCGACCAAAGGTAGAAACGCGCCACAATTCGGCGGGCCCGACCTTGCCATTTCGCCCCTCAGCTTCTTTTTCTTCTCTCCGTTGAAAGGCTCCGCGCCCAGGTCCTTTGATGGAGTAATCGACAAAGTCTTCCACCATCATACTCTGCGATTTTTCGTAGAAATTGGTAAAACCGTCCCATCTAAATTCAGTTGCCACATATTTGTCTGGCGTCTCTGTCTTCAGACTCAGAAACGAATCGACAAGCGCTTCCGCTGAAAGTCGTCGAACCACCGGGCCATCCAAGGTGTATGTGGGGGGCGTAGCGCCCAACCCGAGTGCCTTGCTCTGATAGGTCCTACTATTGAAAAGGGCGCTCAGAAACACTTTGGTATCGTAATGCGATGCTTTCATGATCGTGATCAGTTTCTCACTCAAAGCGGGATGCGCTCCCATCGTGTCCAAACTCAAGCCACCCAAAGGACCTAGAAGCTCTGTCCCCATGATCTTGTACCACAAGCGGTTCACGGTAGCCTTAGTAAACATGGGGTTCTCTTCGGCGGTCATCCAATCAGCCATCGATTTCCGGGAATTGATCTCAGGCCCGAATCGATTTTTCGGAAGCGCCGCAAGCTTCGCAAGCGACATCCGATAGTTTACCTCTGGCATGTTGCCAAAAAGGACATCCGCCGCCATGACTTGATGCGGTTTACCATCATCATACTGGTAATCATGCGGCAAGCGCGTGAAGCCAGTACCGTTTCCATGAATGGCTGCATGCTTCACCCGTATGGACTCCCGATATACAATCCACTCGTCGAAATCTCGTTGCTTCAAAATCTTGCGATCCTTGGCATATGTCTCTTTTTCTTCCTCAGGCAACGGATCCACTCGCAACTTAGTCCTGGATGTGAATGCAGCCAGCTTATAAAAATCCTGCTGCGTCCAATCTTCATACGGATGGTCATGACACTGAGCACACTCGACACTCATGCCCAAGAACGTCTTCACCGAATTTGCCAGATGATCGAGCGGCATCGGTTCGCGAGCGTAAAATCCTGTAGCGCCGTTGCCAGGCTTATAAAGTTCCCCACTGGCATTGATCAATTCATGCGCCATTTGATCATATGGCTTATTGCTTCGAACCGAGTCCTTGATCCATTCCGAAAAATTTCCCGCGTGATGCAACTTGTCTCCGACATTCTTTACCCGCAACAGATTCGCCCAATAGTTGTACCAATGACTGTTGTAACCTTTAGAATTGAGAAGCGCATCGATTAGCTGAGGGCGTTTGTCTGGCCGATCATCGGCAATGAAACTTTCTAGTTCGTCAATCGTCGGAATGCGACCGATCGCATCAAGGAAGATGCGACGGCAAAAAGTATAATCGTCAATCTCTGGTCGAGGCACCTGACCGAGTCTCATAAGCTCATCAGCGACCAACTGATCAATCTCTCGGGCAGACTCTGACGCCACGACGAGCATTGATGCCACCTTATCCCCACGGGGAGCCACCCAGGCATCTTGCTCGACCTCGTTCCCGAAATCCTCCGAACGCGTTTCCGGCTCCTGGGCCCGCAACTCAATTGCAGACAGACCGACGGACATCAATATCACAAGAATCTTCAACATCATCAGATAAAAGCCTTCTAGATAAGACTATTCTTAGCAAATAACCTGCAAACGCAAGGATGATTAAAAGGTTTCGTTCTTAAATTCATTGAGAGCAAAACGGATGAGTTCCACATCACTCTTTGCCGGAACGGCCTATCCCACAAAGCGTCCCTCCCCCCAGAACCGAGCTGATAGGTCCCGGGAGAGCTAGAGCCCCAGTTTTGATGGCAAGGTCCCAGCGTGGCAAGAAGGACGCGAGCCCCTTCACCGAACCCATTTCTAGAATTCATGGAGACCTCGGCTGTCCCAGCGCCGGTAGTCCGCATGAATAAATCTCTGGATTCCACTCCGCTCACCAAACGCACATCAATCCGATTCCCCACAAGAGTACCGAGCGGCCCTAAAGCGGACTAGAAAGACAACGCCTTCTCAACCAATCTGAGGTGCAGTCGAAAGGAGCCTTCCTCCCCCGCCGAAAATAAATGCGAGGATTATCAGGCACGAGGACTTTAGAGTCCATTTCACGTCCGATCGTAATCTCTGTCGGAGGATTGTTCAGCCGCACTCCCCACTTCCAATCGTCGTCATGGTATCCGACCTGAAGATCCCTGTGCCGCCCACCCGAAGCAGCCGTTCATTGGCTAGAGTCGAACCGATGGCGACGATGAGACTCACCGCAGCAAGGAGTGAAAAGTTCAGTCTATTCGTTTCAATCGCTTGTTGTCAGTCAAGTTAGAAGCTCTTTGCTGTAACTTCATCCCCAGGTGATCGAAGCGGCGATCAATGATTCGACTTCGGCTCGGAACAAGAGAACAAGATTCCGGAGACTAACGGCGGGCAGAACGCAGTTCAGGTGGTTGAGCAATATTGATCCCCGAGTCAATTTGCCGCTTAACCTCTAGGGCAGCGATCGACGTCACGTGACCGTCAACGAACAAGTAATTCGCCCCGCCTTTCGTACGATCTGGATTCGACGCTCCCGTTCGGTGTCGATCGGTTTGCACCTGTCTCTTATACACATCTCCGAGCCCACGAGACCTCTCTACATCTC
>CAJXVR010000221.1 GCA_913061285.1 uncultured Verrucomicrobiota bacterium
CTCTGTTTACCAACTGGGGCGTTGGGTTCTTGCTCGGGGACGATGGAAGCGATTTGAGCCCGGTCTTTCTCTTCGCTGCTGGGCTCGCGCTCTTGGCAGCCGCAGTCATATTTTCGCGAGGCGCTGCCTTTGAATGTCGGCCAGGCGAGGCGATGGACAAGGTTTCCTGACCCGATGGAAGTGGAACGTGCGCTTGGTTCCGAGTTCTAGCTGAACAAGGATACGATTGGATTCCCATGGTAGACGGGGTGCGGACGATCGACCGGATCGTGCCAGGAGAGTTGTGGGGGGATTCCAAGGGCGTGATAAATCGTTGCAGCAAAGTCTTCAGGAGTATGGGGATCCGAGTCTGGGTAGGCCCCAATGGCATCGGTTGAACCCACAACGCGACCGCCTCCCGTGCCTCCGCCAGCAAAGAACACCGTCTGAGCTGCTCCCCAATGATCGCGTCCTGGTAAGGGTACGTTTGGGATTTTGAAGATTCTTGGTGTGCGTCCAAATTCGCTCGCCATAACTACGAGGGTGTCATCCAGAAGGCCGCTTTCGTTGAGGTCATCAAGAAGAGCTGAAACGGATTGATCGAGTGGCGGTAAGAGATAGTTCTTGAGATTGGGAAAGATGGCCTGGTGGTTGTCCCAGGTTTCATTGTTTCCGAGATTGACTTGAATGAGCTGAACTCCGGCCTGAACGAGTTGCTTTGCCAGTAGCAAAGACCAGCCAAAGGCGTTTCGTCCATAGCGATCCTGCACCTTAGCCGGTGCGCTATGGACTTCAAAGGCTGCTTTGGTTTTCGAATCCGTGAGCAACGACACGGCCATCTTTTGATAGCGATCCATCTGTCGGGATTGTGAGGAATGTTCGATCCAGCCATCATTCAGATCTAAAGCACGGCGCAGCGAAAGCCTGTCCTTGAGTCGGTTCCAATCAAGGCCTTCGGGGAGGGAAAGTGACGGGGCATCAAAGATGTAGCGAGATCCATCTTGCTTTCCCTTGGCATGATGAAACAGATAGTTTGGATAGGCCCCGTAGTTTTCTGGATCGTAGCGGGAAGATTTGAGGAGAAAGGGATCTCGATGTGGCCCCATGTGTCCGGCGAACTGCCCTGGGATCACTCGGCCGGTTCGATGAATGAGTTTTTCTGGGAGAACGATTGCTGGCGGAAGGTTGTTGCTCCGCTCTAGTACGGCGTTAGCAACGGATGTAATCGAAGGCCAATCGGATGGCTTGGGTTTGCTCGGATCGAATCCAGGTGGGAGGTCTGAACGCCCGGTCAGCATGATATGGTGGCCCTGTGAATGTTCATTGGTCGAGTGAGTGAGTGAGCGGCAAAGCGACCAGAGGTGGCTTCGCTTGGCGAGTCGAGGGAGGTGTTCGCAAATCTGAAGCCCTGGGGTGCGTGTCGGGATCGGCTTGAACTCGCCGCGAATCTCACTCGCTGCTCCCGGTTTCATATCGAAGGTGTCGTGATGAGAAAGACCTCCCGAAAGGAAAATGAAGATAACTTTCTTTGCTTGGCCCGTTGTCGGCTCCAGGGGAGTTGGCTTGGCTTGGAGCTCCGAGAGATGGTTTGCTCCAAGGCCTAACAACCCGAGAGCCCCAACACTGATTGCTGATCGACGGGTGATTGGATGACCGAATGCTGGATGTGAGCGAGCCGAATTGTTGGTTCTTCTATTCATGGTCCTTCGACGCTTCGGGAAGCGTTAATAATTGTGGTTTTGTATTGGAATGGCAACGTTGAAATCGAATCAAAGGCCCGATGGGCATGGTCGGTTCAAGAGAGACAAAAGGACGAGTGAACTGATTGAGTCTCTGATCGTTACCTTAAGGACTAAAACAGGTGACCGCGTTAGTGATGTCCGCTATTCTCGAAGCAAATCTCATGGAATTTAATAGAAAAAACAACGACTGCTCCCATGTTGCTTCACTGAGAGTTTTGGTGGGTGCTCTCCTGGTGTTTTGTGGTGTCCTATCTGTCGCTGGCGACTCTCTTAAGCTTGAAAAGGGAGCTCATCTCGTGCTTGTGGGCAACGGTCTTGGGTCTAGAATGATGCAGTATGGTTTCTTTGAATCGGAGATTCATCGCCGTTTTCATCAGCATCGGCTCGTGATTCGAAACATGTGTGATGAGGGAAACACGCCCGGGTTTCGTCCCCATTCAGGGAGACCCTCACCTTGGGCCTTTCCTGGTGCTGAAGCCTTCTATCCTGCTCGATCCGAGGCCAAAGACCGCTGGGGTTCGGGGCACACAGGTGTCGGAGACTATGATGCTCCCGATGAGTGGCTCTCGCGTTTGAAGGCGGATCTTGTGGTTGGCTTTTTCGGGTTCAATGAGTCGTTTCGGGGACAGGCCGGTCTGGAAGGGTTTCGCGCCGAGCTGCGTGCCTTTGTTCGATATACGAGACAGCAGCGCTACAACGGGCGCTCGGCTCCTCAGGTGGCCTTAGTCTCCCCAATCGCATTCGAAGATTTCTCGGCTTCGAATGGATTGTCAGATGGCACTATCGAGAATGCCAACTTAGCGCTCTATACCGCCGTGATGGAAGATGTCGCTGCAGAGGAGGGGGCCGTCTTCGTGAATCTTTTTGGGGCTTCCCAAGCGTTATTCTCTGAGAGCGAGCTTCCTTTGACCCGTGATGGGGCTCTGCTCACGAGGTCGGGTTATCGTCAAATCGCCCCCTTGATTGTTGATGGCTTGTTTGGGCCGAAGGACTCGAAGGAAGGTTCTGACGACAGCGATCGTTTGTTGAGCGCGGTGCATGAGAAGAATTGGATTTGGCATAAGCACTACAAGATTCCAAATGGGGTCCATGTTTTCGGTCGAAGAAACCGCCCGTTCGGGCCTGATAATTATCCTCATGAGCTCAAGAAATTAGAGGAGATGACCCACATTCGTGATCAGGCGATTTGGGCGGTGAACGAAGGCAGAGCCTTTGATGTCGAGTCTGCAGACTCGAAGACTCACCCATTGCCCAAAATCGAGACGAATTTTCGAGCGGGAGGAAAGAAAACGGGCAGTGTGGACTACCAATACGGCACAGATGCGCTGGAAACATTTAGACTAGCGGATGGATACCATATTGAGTTGTTTGCTTCCGAGCGTGAGTTCGCTCACTTGGCGAATCCTGTGCAAATGTCGTTCGACAATCGGGGGCGTCTCTGGGTCGCGACCATGCCGACTTATCCTCATTACCAACCCGGAGATCCTAAACCGAATGACAAGCTGATTATCCTCGAGGATTTGGATCGTGACGGTCGGGCAGATCGGGAAACTGTCTTTGCGGATAATCTCCATTTGCCCACGGGATTCGAGCTCGCTGCTGAGGGGGTTTATGTGGCGCAAGGAACCCACTTGATGCTGCTCAAAGATCTTGATGGGGATGACCGAGCAGACGTTCGAGAAATCGTGCTGAGTGGCTTCGATGATCATGACACTCATCACGTGATCAGTGCCTTTTGTGCTGATCCTTCGGGAGCGATTTTCATGGGTGAGGGGACGTTTCTTCATAGCAACGTCGAAACCGCCTACGGGCCAATTCGAAGCTCCAATGGAGGGTTCTTTCGTTTCAATCCCCGGCGACATCACCTCGAGCGAACCGCCCGTCTTTCCATTCCTAACCCCTGGGGGACGGCCTTTGATGAGTGGGGGCAACCCTTCTTTCTCGATACTTCGGATCCAAATTTGCGATGGATGACGCCGGGAACCGTGAAGGTTCGCTACGGTGAGTTTGCGCCTAATCCCCCGAGTATTATTGAGGACGCTCATCGGGTGCGGCCAACTTCTGGATTAGAATTCGTTTCGAGTCGGCACTTTCCTGAGGATGTTCAGGGAGATGTTCTGCTACACAACACCATTGGCTTTCTAGGAACGAAACAGCATCAGATGATCGATGATGGATCGGGTTACACCAGTCGGTTTCGTCAGGACTTACTGACGAGTCGGGATGGGAACTTTCGACCGGTCGATCTTGAGTTTGCACCGGACGGCTCGCTCTATCTCTTGGATTGGCACAACGTCTTGGTCGGCCACATGCAGCATAGTGCGCGGGATCCATTGCGTGACCACGTTCACGGACGTGTGTATCGCGTGACCTATCCTTCCCGACCACTCGTTAAGCCTGCTCAGATCGCTGGGGCTCCTATCGGGGTGCTTTTGGATAATCTAAAACTGCCGGAGTATCGTACACGGTATCGGACTCGCCGGGAACTTCGAGGACGGGACAGCGCCACCGTTCTCTCGGCGCTTCAAGTATGGCTTGCCGGGCTCGACGAGAATCAGGATCGCCGTTACGAGCATCATTTATTGGAGGCCCTTTGGGTCAGCTGGGGCTTGGATGAAATTGATCAACGTTTGATCCGACGCCTCTTGAAAGCAGATGACTATCGGGTTCGCAGCGCGGCGGTGTGCGTGCTCCGATATTCCGGACACCAGGTCCCGGATCACGAGAGTCTTTTTCTTGAGGCCGTTTCGGACTCGCATGGTCGGGTCCGCCTGGAAGCCATCGCCGGTGCTTCATGGCTTGAGCGGGATCGAGCCATGGCAATCATCCGTTCGCTTCCTGATGAGGGAATGGATTCCTGGATCAAGCCGGTCTATGAAACGGCCTTGGCGAATCTTAAAGGGGAATCCATCGATGCCGTTCCTGCAGCGGTCCTTGCCCAACCAACCAGCCCACTGAAGGGGGAGGCTATGAAGCTCTATACGAAGGGCGCGGAGGTGTATCAGCGCGAGGGACATTGCATTACTTGTCATCAGGAGAACGGACTGGGACTTCCCGCGGCACAGTTCCCGCCGCTTGCGGGTACCGAATGGGTTAATGGCGATCCTCAGCGATTGATCAAACTGACACTGCACGGCTTGTTTGGTCCGATCGAGGTCAAGGGGAAAGCGTATCCAGGCTTGGTGCCAATGACGCCTTTCAAAGGACTCAGTGATGAAGAAATCGCGTCGGTACTTACCTATGTGAGAAACACGTTTGGGAACCGAGCCTCGGCGATCTCGCCGGCGATGGTTGCCGACGTTCGCGAGGCGACGTCTGAGCTCAAAGGGTTTCTACGCCCGAGCGATCTCGGTGAATGAATCTGGCCCGGAAGCGTTTGCTCTAAATCTTTGAACGCGTTAATTGGAAGGATTGGCTATGTGCAGAAACATTAGAACCTTATTCAATTTCGATCCTCCGGCAACGGAGGCGGAGATACGTGCTGCGTCGTTGCAGTTTGTCAGGAAGCTTAGTGGCGCGACGAAACCGTCTCGAGCGAATGCGGAGGCCTTTGATCAAGCGGTCGTTGATATTGAAGCCGTCGTTCAGCGTCTATTGGATTCTTTGACGACCTCGGCCATTCCCAAAGACCGAGAGCAGGAGGCGCTAAAAGCTCGGGCTCGAGTGAAACAACGCTTCCAAAACTCGCCGGATGTGGCCTAATAGTGTTTGCAGTGGCTCAGAATCGAGATGAGTTAGTAATAGGTTATCGCCATGCTTAGGAAAAACCGAGATCGAGGATTTACATTAATTGAGCTCCTGGTGGTCATTGCGATTATTGCGATTCTCGCAGGGATGCTGCTACCCGCTCTTTCCAAGGCGAAGGAAAAGGCAAAGCAGATTAAATGTAGTAGCAATCTGCGGCAGCTGGGTTTGGCCCTCCAGATGTATGCGGACGATTTTGATGATCGTATTCCGCCGAGGATCTCGGGGGGATTCAATTGGATTCAGGCGATTCGCCCCTACCATGGAGATAAGAAATTGGTGATTTGTCCGAGCGATCGTTTCAAGTCCGACGAGAGTCAGAAGCGGAGCTATATTATCAATGGTTTCAACGATTACTTCGCCGTCACCCTTTCAAAGGCGGACTTCGAAGAGTTCAAGGAGTGGAAAGGTTCCAAGTATATGAAACTCTCAAGTGTGCGCTGGCCGTCGGACACGATCATGTTTGGCGAAAAGAAACAGGAACGCTTGGATGTTCACATGGATTTTTATCAAGGGGAGGGGAACGACGTTGAGGCGATCGACCAGAACAAGCACAATTCGACTGGAGGAAATTCGAAGAATGGCGGATCGAATTTTGCCTTCGCTGATGGCAGTGTCAGGCTGCTGAAATATGGAGCGTCCCTGAGTCCTGAGAATTTGTGGGCGGTTACCGAGCAGTGGCGAGATGCTCCGTCTCCACTGGAGGAAACTCCCTGATGACAGCGAGACTCGTGGTGGCCTTTGGTTAAGAACCGGAAGCCATCGGGATGAGTTGGTCGGTATTCTGTGGGTAAGCGTTTGAGAACGACTTGGCAACCTGACGGTCAGTTATTCGAATTCTGCTCTAAATAAGTTTCTCCAATGATTTGACCTAGCCGGATGATTCCTTGGGTGTTGAGGACAAGCTTCTTTTCCTGAGCAGGGAGTTCGAAGGCTTTGATGTGGATGATGTTGCTTAGCTTGGCTGCAAGCGTTTCGATTTCAGTGGTGACGTCGATGCTATTGACCCGCTCATCGTCGGTAGGGGCTTGTTGACTGACGAACCAACGAAGGTTTGGACGATTGAGTTCGACCCGGACTTGCTGAATTGTGGCTTCCAACCATGCCGGCGCTTGGCGTCGATACGGCGGCATTGACATCTCGTTCTCGCCCACGTGATAGAAAATACCTTCCAGTGAGACCTGATGTCCTCTCTGCTCAAGTTCCTGGATCGCCTGGCTAACGAACTGGACGAAATGTGGGTAGAGATGCCGTGACTTCGCAGCCGTACCGTTCGGAGTCCAATCATTCATTTGCGATCCGCTGTGAGTGAACTTTGCAATCGCGATAGCATCTTCGGAATCTTCGGAGATCGTTCTTGCGAAACTGAGCTCCGGCCCAAAGGTGTCATAGAGCCCAGCAGGTCGAAGTGCTTCCCAATCTGTGGATGCCTTGACACCGCCGCCGAGACTGTATTTGAAAGCGATGGAACCCCGAGCCTGTGAGAGTGGGCTCTTCATCTGCTCTAGATCCTGCGAGAAGGCGCGTTCGCCTTCCATGTTTCGATGCCCCGCTAGGACGAACAGTTTGACGAGAGCATTCTCTTTGTATGGCCAGGGCGTGATGGGAGGTGTTTGCTTTGAGGGAACGCCAATGTTGCTAAGATAGGTCGTAGCATAGTTCTCGCCGTGTTCAAGTTGTCCGAGTGTTCCGTAGTGGTAGTGTAGTCCTACACCGCCTCCGATTTCGACGCCAACATGAGAGGTGCGAACATAGTCAGCGAGCGGGTCGGTATCCGTCACGGCTCGTTGTCCGAGGCTGATGGCGTACATTCTTGGCCGAAGGTCCATTCCCCAGATCGTCTTTGTGCAGAGTTCCCCGATATAGAATCGGAGATCTGGAGTCGCTAGATCCTGACGCCATCGGGCAAGAAAGCGGCGGAGATTGGTCCCATAGTTGGCCATGTAGTCTTCATTGAACATGTCGTTCTCACCCTGATGCCACATCACGCCTTCGATCCTGTAGGGGATGCCTTGCTCATCGAGACTTGCGAGTGATTCTTTGATCAGCTGTATCGTCAGAGGATACATCTTGAACCCTTCCGGCGCGTCGGGATTCCAGTCCCCTCCAAGATGGGTGCCCCCGGCGGCGCATTTGATGATTCCGATGGGCGCGCCGATCGCTTGCTTGATGCGGTGTGCGAAACTGAGCTCGGGGCCTACGAGGTTTCGGATCGGTCGCAGTGGCTCCCAGCCATTCGAACGCGTCTTGTTGTCCCTTCCAATGCAGTAGGAAAAGAGAACGTCTTCCTGAGGGCTGTCCAGGCCGCGAAAGGGAGGGAAGTTCTTGATATCCCCCACTTTCGAATCCGCCCCTTCCATATTGGACTGCCCGGCAAAGATAAAGATCCGCATCGTTTCGATGGCATCGGCCTTGAGGAGTGGGCTTAGGAAGAAAACGAGTGCTAGCCTGAGGGCGTGAGTAGGTTTCGTCATGTGGTGTCGTTCTTGGTAGTGAATCTTGGCACAAATGGCAAGATCCTGATTGGGGGCACTTGGTCCGTTCTGGGGGGGCTAGCATCCCACCTGGGGTGCGTCGGGTGGTGTCGCGAGAGAAAGCACAACTTTCTTGGAATAAAATCCTGGGTTGCGCGTAGTAGAGGCGACGTGTTGAGTTCTCTTTCAAATGTTGCTATCGAGTCAAAGGATCAGAAGGAGTTTGCGATGAGGCATTCTCCAAGCCTGCCGCCCGATTTTGATATGTTGGTTGAAAAGGGGTTTGCTCTCGCGGTCCAAATCCTGGGCTGCGAGCAGGATGGCGCGGATGTGGTGCAAGACTCGTTGCGGAAGCTGGTGCATTCGAGGCAGTACGATGCCGGAAAAGGTAGTCGAAAGGCCTTCTTCTTGAAAATAGTCCGCAATGCTGCCCTAGATACGATTCGTCGACGAAAGCCCCATGACGAGGAACGCGTAGCGAGTCTGCCTGACGCCGCCCTTTTACCTGATTGCCAAGCTGAACGGCGCGAGTTAGGCCAGATTTTGCACCGAGAACTGGCCGCGATGGATCTCGGACGCCGTGAAATTATCGTGCTTCGAGATTTTCATGATCTTAGTTATGCGGAAATCGCAGAGGTTATGAATGTTCGGGTTGGGACGGTCATGAGTCGGCTTCATCGGGCTCGAACGGAGTTAAGACAAAGGATGAAGAGGTTTCTATGATCAAACATCAGTGTCGTGAAACAGAGCCACTACTCTCTGGATACCTGGATGGCGAGTTAACTCAAGGAGACCGGCAACGGATCGAATTGATTCTCGATGAGTGTTCAATCTGTGCCAAGAACTTCGAAGAAATGAAACAACTCTGCCAACAAGTTGGCGGTATGGAATACAAGAAAATGACTGCAAGTGAAAAAGATCGATTGAGCGAAGAAGTGACGGGAGCTGCGAGTGCGAGTGTCGGCCAAATTCTTCTGTTGGGAGGGGTTCTGCTACTCTACGGAACTGGGGCGGTCTATCTCGTGATGGCTTTGATCCGGGACAGTGAGGCTCCGCTGTTTGTTCGGCTTGGCCTGCCTGCGGTGCTCTTGGGGGTAGGGATCCTATTCGTTACCGTGCTCACGCAACGAATTAAGGCATCAAAGACGGATCGGTATAAAAACGTACGACTCTAATCATGACGAATCGAATTATCATTGTCACGGCCCCGGAGATTCCTGGGAGGAAAATCATCAAGACCCTTGGGCTTGTTCGAGGAAATACCATTCGAGCCCGACATTTGGGCAAAGACATCATGGCTGGGTTTCGCAATCTGGTTGGTGGAGAAGTGACGGAATACGCGAAACTTTTAGCAGAAAGCCGAGAACAGGCGCTCGATCGAATGATCGATCATGCGGACGAACTCGGTGCCAACGCCATTATCAGTCTTCAATTTCAGACCTCCGTCATTATGAACGGCGCTGCGGAGATGATGGCCTACGGTACGGCTGTGGTGATCGAATAGGGGAGCGCTGTATTGTTAATTGACCGGAGCCTGCATAGCCTTTGATCGACTCGAATCCTGGGTTACAATTTCGGCCAAAAAAAACGACAAAAAAACCGCAGGCATGCTTCGAACGATGCCTGCGGTTTGAGACTAAACCGATGAGTGACGGGGGTTATCGGACGCGATAGAAGGCAGCGCTTTCCGATGCTGGAATGGAAACTCCCGAAGCAGCGCCGTCAACAGTGGTCCAAGGGCCCATGATATTGCCGGCCGATTCCAAGGAACCTGAACCTTCCCATTCAAGACTGACTTGTCCAGCAGCGATGCTGATGCTCACGTTTGCAGGACTTGGTCCCGTTGGTGTTTCTGGTTCAGCCGGGCCACCGAGAACGAGCGTTCCATAGGAGAACTCTTGGTGGGGTGCTCCAGCCCAGTTCAATTGGGACTTGCGACCTGATCCATCGTCATCGTTCATGGCAATATTGAAGCCAACGGACGCGCCGTCTCCAATATTAAGGAGCGCTGACTTGTTGACTTTGAACTCCATTTGGTAGCCCCCGTCCGTTTCGCTAGTAGCGGCGAACCAATCTCCGTCAGCTCCGAACTGTGGATTGTTGGCTTCGTTGTCGCGGTAGGCACCGTTTGGTGTCAGTACGAACTGGCCTTCAAACATCGCTTCCTGATCTCTCCCCTGGATATTGCTTTCATCCGCATCGAAAAAGATCTCGATACTGTCGTCGACCCAAGTCTGGCCGTCTTCGGATCCGGCTTCGGCAGAATCGGTAGAGATCGTGTCATCTGTGGCGTCGATCGCAACGTAGATGGCATCGTCATCATGAACCACCCAACCGGAAAGATGGTGATCGCCTTCTTCCCATTCGTCGTCGCCAACGTTGATGTGATAGGAACCGGTATTCATGTTGAGAACAATCTCTTGAGCTCCCTCGTACTCTGAGGCATTGACGGTGCCGTCGACCGTCGGTGAAGCTGTCTTCGGCGCCGTGTAGCTTCGGGTTCCAATGTAGAGATTACCGTAGGTCGATTCGACATGGGTCTCTCCGATCCAGAGTACTTGACGTTCTGCGTTGCCGCCAAAGTCGTCGTCATTGACACCCACGGTGAAGCCAATCACGTCGCCAGGGGCTGGATTGCCAATGGCGTCGAGTGAGATACGGAATTCAGCGACCCAACCTTCGTCGGTGAGATCAGCTTGGGCATACCAAGCCTCATTGGGGCCGAATCCAGGGTTGCCAGCCTCGGCGTGCCGGTAGGCATTGTTTGGGGTAATGACGAACTGACCCCCCGTATCGATCACCTCTGGATTGCCATCGGTGCTTCGCTCGGCAAAGTTGCTATTGTCGCCGTCGATAAAGACTTCAACACTGTCGTCCTGCCATGTTTGACCATTTTCTGATCCAGCCTCAGCAGTATCGGATTCGATAAAGTCGTCGGTGATCTCGACGGCAATGTAGAGATTCTCATCATCGACTCCGGCGTAGATGTTGTATTGAAGATCCGTCCCATCAAAGGGCTCCTGACCGCCTTCGGTTACGATACCGCCGCGGAAGAAGTCTTCGAGGTTTTCATCGTAGCCAACGCGCCAGAAGTTTTGAGCAGCTCCACCTGCGAAGCCCCAGGATTCATCGGCATCAATGATGCCGTCGATTGTTGGTGCCTCAGGAAGGCGGAGTGCGACTTGGGTCTTCGTGGCGTCAAGGGCGGCGAGGCTACCCGTAATTTCTCCACCACCCCCTGGCGTCGGTTCTGGTTCAGGCTCGGGTTGTGGCTCGACCGGGGCAGGAGTCCCTCCGCCTTCCGAGCTGAAGATGATTTCACCGGTGCCTCCGTGAGCCAATCGGCCCGCGGAATTAATGCCGAGATCGTAGAATTGCTCGTGCACACCATCGGCGATTTCTTGTTCGCTGAAGTCGAGTGCCTCGTCAGCCGTCCAGCCGAGCAGGCGAGCCCGGTTGGCCCAGAAGTACTGGAGCTCGAGATCTTGGCTGCGGTCACCACTCCCGTTGGCACCAGGGCCAAACTTGTCGTCATCGTCCAATCCAATGTTGAAGCCCATCTTGTAGCCATCCTGGAGCTTGTTCCCGGCGACTGGATCTTCGAAGAGGCTCTTGCTGAATCGGATCTCCATCTGCCAGCCACCGTCAACCGGTCCTCCGATGCCCCAGACTTCACCATCTTCAGCATAGGTGAAATCAACATCGGTGCTCCATCGACCGTCAGTCCGTGCTTCGGCATCTTCATCCCATACCGAAAAACGGCCTTCGTAGTTGAAGTAGCTGTGTCCCCCGTAGAGGTCATTTGAATTGTCTGTATTGTTATCGTATCGATCGTTGAGGGCATCGATCACAATTTCGACCGAATCGTCTTTCCAAAAGGCGGCATTGGGATCGTCGGTGTTGAGAATGTCATCCTTGGCGTCGACTCCGATGTAAAAATTGTCTTCATCGTGTGTGAGCCAAAAGGTGAAACTCGAATCTTCAGGGTTGTCCCAGGAGCGATCCCCAGGGAAATCAAGGATCCATGCGTTGTCACCGGGAGTGACTGTGACACCTTCAAAGCCACCGTACTCAGCAGCGTTCGGTGTCCCGTCGAGCGTCACGGTTCCGTTGGCGACCAAGGGAACCGTGAGTGTTGTGTTGTCTATATCCGACCACGGTCCTTCAGAGGTCGCGTCGAAGTCCAATACTTGGGCTGTAATCAAATGGGACGAAGCCAAAAGAGTACATAGTACACCCAGACGCAGGTGCGTTACACGTTGTGAGGTCATAAGCTTCTGACAGTATCAGGTCATCACGGATTTCCAACAAAAAAAGAACTCGAATTGCATGAGAGGGGCTCCTTCAAGAGTCTCGTCTGACGGTGTTCCGGGGGAGTGGTTAAATATGCCATAAGCGAAGGGCATTCGAGCTACCGTTGGCGGGAAACTGGATGTAATGTCGGTTTTTAGAAAGGTTCGAGGGGTTGCCAGATGGGATGAATCGTAAGAGTCTAGGGAATGCTGACTACAAAAAATCGTTCATTGTTGCTGTCGATGGCGGTGGCCTACGCGGGCATTGTTGTCGGTCTGGGGGAATCCCCAGAGTTGAAGGATGAGGTAACGGTCGGCGGTGTCGCCGTATCGGTCGTTCTTGAGCGGCTCGGAGCGACGATGGAGCACGGGGTTTCAAGATCGAGGCTCAGTCTCTATTCTCAGCATTTTGATCGGATCGATCACAATCATGATGGCGTTCATTCGAAAACGGAGTTTATTGAGGATGGGAGTTATCTCAACGCGCGCTCTCGTCGCGGGATTTTTGTGGCAAGCGATCGGAACAGGGATGGTGAGGTTTCGAAAGCCGAGTATATCCTTAATCGGATTATTACAGATGAAGCCAAAAAGATCGTTGAGGCTCTGGATTTGAATGAAGATGGACGAATCCTAAGAACGGAGTTTCTCCAAGGGACGAGACAACCTTTGATGAGTGATGAACTAGCGGCGTCGGTGTATGCTGCCTTCGATGGTAATAAGGATGGAGAAATTGTCATCCCAGAATACTTACGGATTTGGGGTGCATGGGCTCGCGCCGACGGAAAGTCCGCTTCGCTTCGGATTGGGAGCTTGATCGAATAGTATCGCCCGGGTGTAGCGTCGTAGCCTGGTCGTAACGGATCGGAAACTTTTCAGGCAATGGCTTTCACGGTAGGTTCTAAGAAATACCGATATTCGAATTTCGCATTGAAGAACTATTTATCATGAGAAAATGCCTCCTTGTCCTTACTCTATGGCTCTTGCAGTCCACTGCAGAGGCCGGAAAACCGAACATCATCATGGTTTTCATTGATGACATGGGGTGGGGAGATTTTTCCTGCTTTGGCAATGAGGCGGCATCGACCCCGGAGATCGATCTCATGGCGCGGGAAGGGATTCGCTTCGAACAATTCTATGTGAATTCTCCAATCTGCTCTCCATCGCGAACCGCGCTCTCCACGGGGCAGTATCCTCAACGTTGGCGAATCACATCGTACCTGGCTCGAAGAGCGTTGAACGAACAGCGAGGTATCGCTCAGTGGCTTGATCCGTCGGCCCCTATGTTGGCGCGATCGCTTCAGCAAGCTGGCTATGCCACCGGACATTTCGGCAAGTGGCATATGGGGGGGCAACGAGATGTGGACGATGCACCGCCCATCACCGCCTATGGATTTGACACTTCGCTAACCAACTTTGAAGGGATGGGACCTAAGTTGCTTCCCCTTACGTTGAAACCGGGGCAATCGGAGCCCGGGCGTATTTGGGGCGATGCTGAACGATTGGGTGACGGCTTTCGTTGGATGCTGCGTTCCAAGATCACGAGCGGTTTTGTGGATGAGGCGATTCCGTTCATCGCCAAGGCAGCGAGCGATGGAAAGCCTTTTTACGTGAATCTTTGGCCCGACGATGTGCATGGGCCGTTCTGGCCTCCGGTTGACAAATGGGGGAATGGTAAGCGAGAACTGTACTTGTCCGTGCTCGAAGAGATGGA
>CAJXVR010000222.1 GCA_913061285.1 uncultured Verrucomicrobiota bacterium
GATCTACACTAGATCGCTCGTCGGCAGCGTCAGATGTGTATAAGAGACAGGCCTTATACCGCTCAAAAACCCCAATCTTGCTTCTCACCCGCGACTCCAATTCGCCGAACTGATCCAATACAAGTGACGCACAGACTTCGGGCATCCGATAATTGTTCCCCAAACTTTCATGCCAATAGTCATCTCGAGTTGACTGTCGTCCATGGTTCGCGAGCTCTTTAGCTCTACGACAAGTCTTCTCTAATCGCATCACCAACATGCCGCCGCCGAACCCGGTGATCACTTTGTTGCGGTTGAACGAAAAAGCGGCTGCATCCCCAAAACTCCCAAGACTCTGCCCTCGAAACTGGCCCCCTAGTCCATGTGCAACGTCCTCTACGACATAGGCATCATACTCCCGAGCCAATTCGCCAAGTTTGTCCATGTCACACGGTTGCCCAAAAAGATGAACCGCCACAATCGCCTTGATCGGTCTTTCTTCCTCTTTGGCCTCAGAAAGAGCCTCTCGGACCAATTTTAGGTCGAGCGTCCAATGATCCTCACAAACGTCTACAAAGACCGGCTCAGCTCCCACCATCATAACCATCGAAGCCGATGCCACAAAGGTGAGGGTTGGACATATAACGCGATCCCCTTCACCCACCCCCAAAGCCCGCAATGCGAGCTCTAGTGCTGCGGTCCCACTGCTTACCGGCGTAGCATAACCTCCTAGCATTTCCTCGAAACGCGCCCCAAGCAACTGCGGAGCCTTGTCTAATTTAAACCGCTCGAGCAGAAACCTCTCCTGAATATCTACTTCTAATAGTTCAATCATCGGTCTTCAAAAAGCCTGGGACCTACCCAAGCTGCACTACGTACTTCTCGTTAAAGGGGATTCCGAGATCCTGGCGTCCCTTCGGGTGTGCCAAACTTGCAACTTGCTGTTCCGTTCACCAAGGCAGAAGAAACCTTAAGAGACGCAAGGGTCTACACCCAACAATTCCGTATATATTCTGAGAGTACCATCGACCTGAGCCGCCATTGAGAACTTCGTCTCTACTATCTCTAACCCCTCGCGCCCCATCCGGTTCCTTTCCTCTACACTCTCTAGCAAGACCTCAATTGCATTCGCTGCTGCTTCTCCATCTGAGGCATTGACCAACAACCCATTCTGGCCCTCGAATACCTGCTCTTTGACACCAGCGATATCAGTGCCCACGATTGGAATACCAAAAGACATTGCCTCAAGATGGGTGGTTGGAAAACCCTCGTTTCCTCGAACTTCATGTGTCTCTCCTCCGTACTCTATCGTTTCATGGCTCACAGATACTAAAACACAAACATCGGTCGTCCGATAGAATGACTCTGGATCAGACGTCCATCCCGTCATGGTAATGTTGCCGATTCCCTTTGATTCAATCGACTCCGTCAACGACTCAATATACTCACTGTATTCACCAGGCGTATCTCCCACGAAGACTACCCTCAGAGTTCCGGCCCAGCCCCTTCGATTAAGAATCTCAATCGCGTGAATAAGATGTCGATGACCTTTGAACGGCACGAGCGATGCAAAACAAGCCAACACAGCACAGCCTCTATCTCGCTCCCCCTGCAGCCAGGGGATTCCACGGCCTCTCTCGGCAGGTTTTACCGCGTTGTAAACCGTCACGGCTTTTCTTTGCGCGGTCTGACTGAGGTCACCTTGAATACTATTACACACTGATACAATTCTGTTGGTCACTAGTTCAAAATACCGCTTTGAGATTCCTCCAAAAGGTATCTGTCCCTGTAGGTGTCCGACCACTGGCAGTCCGCAGATTCGACCAGCTCCCCCAGCTAGCAACGCTCCTCGAAATGAATCTACGTGGAGGATATCTGCCCTCACCGCCCGAAGAAGCCTCAAAATCTCAAGGGTATAGGGCAGAAGCTCAAGAACTGCAGTTCGTGCGAGAGTCCATTTTGACCAGTTAAGCATAGCCTTCCCGTACTCATTGAGGTTCGCACCGGTCTTGATGACTCTCGTATCTATCCCGGCGCTACGAAACGACTCTACTGCAAGGCCGTCACCACTAAACACCACGATAGGTTGAATCCATTCCGGCAGATTGGTAATAAGATTGAACAGGATTCGATTGCCTCCAGCCATTCTCTGGTAGTACGCTAAATAGTAGACAACACAAATTCTCTCACTCTTCATTATTCCACTCAGTGCCTTGGCTTTCCTCTCGAAAAACCCAACCTTAAACTCGCTAGCCGAGGAAAGAAACAACCTTCCACTTCTTTCTTCTCCTCAAGAATCTACTCCCGCCTTTTTTTGAACACCAATCAACAGCCTGAAGGAGTTCAATTCAAAGAGCCTGTTCCTCTCATTCAGGACACCTCGATTACTGTTGTACGCTCGAGATTTCTAATGATTCATCTGACTCCCACCTCAGTCCAGGAGATACGCTAAAGTATCCTCAAAAGCATTCGGTCCGTGCCCGTCTCCGATCGCTCGCGACGTAGCAACTCTCTGCCAATCTCAATCTCCTAGTGAGCGGTTTTTTTTTCTGCTCTCCAAAACGAAAATTCGCAGTAGCAGAAGAAAACCAGCCAGCCAGTGCAAACGAAAGCCACGTCCCCCGCTCCAGGACTCCCACTCATCGTCACTAACCAATAAAGATAAATCAACGACAACAGCTGTAAAAATGCTTCACATCCCGTGCCCCATACATGACTGGACCCACTCCGAACGAGACGTTGGTAAAAATGCTCCCGATGCGCTTCGTGCCATCGGTCACCGCGGAGGACCCTCCGAAGCAAAGTTATTCCAGTGTCCAGCAAGAAATTCGCATTCATCAGCAGAATCACCAGGGCCAATCCCCATCCTAAAGCAAGATAGATCCACACAACATAACACCCCACTATGAACCCTATGTAGGCTGATCCCACATCTCCCATGAACACCCGGGCCTGCGGGAAATTGTGTGGCAAGAAAGCCAAACAACCAAGTCCAAGAGTCCCAATCGCGAGCAGGGCCCCCTGACCAATGCCCTGACCGCCTGAAAAGTAGACCAGCGAAAAAGCAAGCGTGTTGAAAATCCCCTGGCTTGCGGCTAAACCATTAATCCCATCCATGAAATTGAATGCGTTGGTACACCCAGCTATGAAAGCTACGCACACAATGCCCAACAATATGAATGCCCACCATTCAAACGGCGCATGAACCATCCTCATCTCATCCTGCAGCGTATAGAACGAGAATATGCCCGCCGCTACCAAATGAACAAGAAGGCGACGACTGGCTCGGACTGACTTAATATCATCAACTAGGGAGACTACAAGAACCAGGATCGAACAACATCCGAGCCTCAAACAAGTTGGGTCTTCTTTCCAAAGACCAGTCACGATAGCTACAATAGAAGTTACTGACGAAAATAGAACGCCTCCGCCACGGACCGTTCCGATGGCATGAGATGAACGTTCATTGGGATGGTCCATTATTTGAAAAGACCTCAGGAGACCGACAACTGGGTAATGAGCCCAGAAGAAAGCAAACAAAAGGATAAGAATCCATACTGAATCCGCCAAACTCATAGACTGATAGACACGCTCACAACCATCCTAAGACCTTCGATTCGATAGTCGGAAGAAAATGTAGTCCTTGGATTCAATCATGATCCGAACCGTCCTCGACCCTTCCCCACCACGTCCTCGTAGATTCGAGTTGTTTCTTCGAACATTCTTGAAAAAGTGAACTCCTCCAAATAACGTTCACGACCCAGCGTCCCCATACTTGTTCGCAGTTCAGGATTTTTAACCAAATGAACTAACCTCTCTCGTAGACCCAGAATATCTCCCCGTTCAACAACATACCCAGTACGGCCTTCTTCTAACGCTTCGGCCGATCCTCCCACATTTGAAACCACACATGGCAAACCTCCCCGCATCGCCTCCAATGTCGTCCTGGGAAAACCCTCCCAATTCGAAATCAATAGGAAGATCTGAGCCTCCATAAGGTGCTGCTGAACATTCCGTGTATATCCTTTGAATACTACCCGGTTGCTCAGGCCCTTTCGCTCCACCATCCCTTTGCAAGCCTCCAACGCTGGCCCTTCTCCCACCAAAATCAATCTCAAATCATCTATTCCCTCCAGAGCACTTATCAAGGTTTCATGGTCTTTTTGCCGGTCAAATCGAGCCACCATAATACCAACGACGTCTCCACTGCGGCCAGCATCAGCAAGTTCCAGATGAGGAATATTGGGCATACCATTGTGGATTGTGACCACGCGGGCCGGATTCATCCCAGCCTCAATTGCTAGTTGCCGATCATATTCTGACACACAGATTATTCGGCTCGAGAATGACTCCACAGCCCTCTCCAGCATCTTAAATACCCACTGTTGCCGTCCGCCCACTCCGGGCGTAAAACTCCAACCATGTGCTGTAAAAAGACAAGCCTGGCCAAGAACTCGACAGACTATTCTACCGAGAATGCCAGCCTTCCCTGAGTGAAGACTCACGAGATCTGGCCGCACATCTCGAATAAGTTTCTTGATCTTCCAAAACGCCTGGAAATCTCTTATTGGATCAATGCGTCGCTGAAGCTCTGGCACCGAAACACACTCTATCTCCTTCTCTTCCAGCATCCTCGTGAACTCCCCCCGAGCTCCCGAGATCACAAGAGCGGAATGACCCCGCTCCGCCAACGCGAGAGACAAATCCCTGACATGAATTTGTGCACCCGCAACCGTGTCTGCCCTAGTTATAACAAAAATAATCTTCACTGTACAACGCCGCTATCTTTTTCTTCGACTCCCCTCAAGACTGCGCCCACCAATTTCCGATTCACTTCTTTCACATCAAAAAGTTCTTCTGCCATCCGCCGACTCTCAATTCCCATGCGCGCCATTTCTGTCTGGTCATCAAGAAAACTAAGAAGCGCCTTTTCTAGCGCCTCTATGTCTCCAGAAGGAATCAGAATTCCATTCCTGCCTGCTGTTACAGTCATCCGGCAGCCCGGAGTGTCACAAGTTATTACCGGACGCCCCATTGCCATTGCCTCTATAATACTTCTTGGGACGCCTTCACGATAGCTAGACGGCAAGACGATCACACTTGAACGAGCCAGATGGCCCCGGACATCCGAAACCCAGTTTACCATTTCGATTTGAGGCTCCCGAAAATAGGGATCCACTTCGTCTGAAGTGACGGCATCCCGATGACCTTCCTCAAAGCGCCCTATTGCTAAGAAACTTGCATCTTTCTCCACCTCCAAGACGCGTCGCGCAGCTTCCAAGAACAACAAAATACCCTTGCTCCTTAGAAAACGGCCAACAAACACGAAGGTGACCGAGCTGGAAGGCAACGCATAAGGCTTAAAGTAGTCCAAGTCGACCCCTGAACCATTGACTACAATGGAGCAATTCCTACTTCGTATGAGCTTCTTCTCTAAAAACTCATTCTCATCGTCTGGGTTCTGAAAGACTACAAGCTCGTTACGCCGCATCGAAGCACGAATAACCCCATTGATAGCAGTACGGAGAAACAGCGACTGATATCCAACCACGCCAAATGCGGTCCCAAGTCCGGTAACTACTGATATCAATCTCAAACCGGGAAACACGTAAGCTACAAGCGAACTCACCACGATCAGCCTGAGTCCAAAAACTAAACAGAACTCTGGATTGACTTCCCGAAGAAGCCCCCTCAACGCCCTCATTAGCAGCAACTCACCGAAAACACCCGGAGCCTTTCGCGACAAACGCAGCCCTTTGTATGTGATGCCTAACTCGCGACAAATCTCTGCAGTCTCGACGTCACCGGCGACAGGTCCATAGCAAACAACCCGATACCCACGACTCTGAAACTCTTTGATTAGTTCCTTTCGAAACAATCTCACAGAGCCAAACTCCAGAACTCCGATTAGAACTGTCTCTGATCGTTTACCGCCCAAGAACTTCAGTTGGGATTAAATGGTTCCGTTCGCTCCCTTGCAGCTAGACTAAAGAGACATGCTAATTCCGGCAGGCACTCATGAAACGTAGCAAGTCCTGACAGTAACCGATGATTACTGGAATCGTCCCAGAGCTCTGACCACTTTTCTCTCACGCAAACCACTAGCGGCCCAACTAAATCATTCAGTGATTTCAAATTCAGAACGAATGCGTAATCGTAATGGTCAAGCCATAGGTGGGATTTCTCATAATCTGTCACTCAAGCCCATCACCAAATCATGTCCATCCAGGCTCCGGTGGGATCCACAAGAGTCAAACCTTGAATAATCTGGCAACGCTTGAATGTCATACCTAAGATGCTGATCATCCAATGACGCGCTACTCCTCTACTTATGCTCCGGAAAGCGACTAAGTATCATTGGCCCGATACGCTTCGAAAACACCTCTTCCCCTCCATAGCTAGTCAAATGATCACTGTCGAAGTAACGTAAGAATCCTCTCTCGCCCACAACTTCTATGTTTTCAGCTGAGTCCTTGAATAAGCCCCCGACTTCGACGAAAACTACCTCTTCTAGTCCCAACCGCTCTACAAAATCAGACAGCTCTCTGTTCGCTGAGGCAGCCAAACCATTCTCAGCAATCTCAGCCGGCTCAATCCCAAACATGGTCTTCATCATTAAACGCCTGACTAAGGCCCTTTTTGATCCTTCGAAATCAAGGACCGGTGGCTGCCCAACCACCACTATCAGATCAAACCGATGCCTTACAGACCTGATGAAACCAGCAAACTTCTCACGAAACTCCTCCTTCGATATCCAATCTGACCATTTGTCGCACAAGATGAGAGTATTCCCGGAATATTCCAGAAACATTTCGTTTCTCTTCTTGATCAATTCGTCCTGCCGCTCAGATTTTCCCATTGGGATTATTCGAAGACCTGATGAACAGCTCAGGTAGCCGCTAAGCTCATTCTTCTTCATAAACTCGCTCACAGCTCGACCATAAACTCGAGCATGAGACGAACCATAGAGCACTAGATCTAGATTCGAATTCCTCTTCTCTCCTAAACGTTTCCCAATGGACATTCCAGACTCAACTATCTCAAGCGTCTCATATGCGTATCCCGACTCCATTTCCTCTATCACTGCGGCTATCTCCTGCCGCTGCGGCCGCTCCATCCAGACCAGAAAAACAGCGATACAGAACACTGCAGTCCCTCCTAAAATAGCTACCGTTCGAGTACGCGTGATAGGTCTCATTGGACGCTCAACAATGTAATAAGAGACACTGGACGCCAATGCCAGGGCACAAAAGTAAACACCCGAATGTGATAAATTCTTGGGGGGGCCCAATAAAACCAATAGGGGCCAATGCCAAAGGTAGATGCTATACGAGAGCTTTCCCAACCACTCCAAAGGCCGACTTTTCAGACAGTCGTTTAAGACACCAACTCGGCCAGCGCGATAGATAGCAATCGCTGCACAAAAAGTACCAACAATAACTCCTAGTTTATCATCCCCACGCGCCCGTAAAATCACCGCACTCAACAAGAAAACTATTCCTAAATCACACCACCAAGAGCAACAGCGTTTCTGTGTTTTCTGGTCCTTTAGTAAGACGAAAACCAATCCCCCGGCAAGCAGTTGCCATGCGCGAAGCGGTGTGTGGTAATAGAACCAAAGACTACTCGCAGGATACGAGACCCAATACATGAAGCTTGCAACAAACAACAAACTTAACAGCAAAGTCTTTCGCCACCGAAAGGTGCAAGAAGCACATAGTAACGCTGGATACATAAGGTAGAACTGTTCCTCTATCGAAAGAGACCATGTATGGAGTGTCCAGATATCCCCAACCCTGGGACCCCAGTAGTCGCTGGATATACTAATCAAGTAGTAATTAAAGATCGAAACTAGAGAAAATCCCGACTCTTTAGCCGTTAAGCTACTTCCCTCACCTTCCAACAGAATACCGAATAGGAGAACGAAGAACAGCAAGAAGACGAGGGCTGGAAAGATCCTATGCAATCGTCTTCTGTAAAAGTCAACTACACTAAACTGACTCTGGTCTAACTTCCCAATTATTATACGCGTAATCAGGAAGCCCGAAATCACGAAGAAGATATCGACCCCCAGAAACCCTCCCGTAATACTTTCTGGATACAAGTGATGAAGCACAACGCTCGAAACAGCAATTGCACGCAATCCATCGATCTCCCCTATATAGTGCTTCGCCATTTTGAAACTAATTAGTCGGCCCTGAAAAAGTCATTCAATCTCGGGGGCGCTGTTCCTTATGCTCCAATCCATCGAATCGAAGTTAGCCAATCGACTACTATCGCACGCCGATCTGGTTGTTTCTTCCACTGAGGACTCTCCTGCCTACATCGAATCTGGGCAAAAAGGAACCCCATCCACTTTCGTAGGTTCCATGTGCCCGCAACGAGCATCACGTTGATCATTCCTTTTACCTGTCCATTGAAGTAACAGCGGGCCATTCGTAAATCATGCTTTAGGCGCATGGCATCAATCTCATCAGTCCGTATTTCTTTCGCCATCCCCTGAGCGTAGCGATGGATATTCGCATTCTGACATTTCGATACTTCTTGGTCTAATTCGCTCCTACCGCACTCTCGTAGCAACCAAACCATCCCACCTGGCTGGAGTCTCTTTTGTTTCGCTACAAGGATATCGGTCAGGTTCTTAGACGGAGTGCCTCCAGACACCGTCTGTATGGCTGAATCGAACATCCTCTTCGCCTGGTGACAACGCGTCAATTACTCGACGCTAGTCCTGCGTAAATAGAAGCTAGTTCCTTAACACAGCGATCTGAAGAAAACCTCTCCAGCGTTTCTAAATTAACCTGTCGAGCACCTTCAGTATTCTCTTTCTTAAACCCCAAATGCTTCCTACACTCAGACTCCAATGCGTTAAGATCATCTTTCGATTGCAGAGTGGTATTTTTGCTACCTTCCAGTACGAAAGGGACGCCATCTACGTTGGAAGCTAAGATTGGCAGACCAAAAGACATCGCTTCTAAAAGGACAATTCCAAACGGTTCTCGATCGCTCATGAGAACAAACAAATCCGATCCGGAGTAAATCTTGGACAATTCCCATTCATCGACATCCCCTAACCACCTTATAGAACCGCTTACCCCTTGTTCGTCTGCTTGTCTGCGTAGTGCCTGCTCGTATGAAGACTGCCCGCTCCCAGCAAATGTCCATACAATCTCTCCGTCCTCAAATCTACTCAGGACTCTAATACACTTCTCTATACCTTTCCACGGTCGCAAGCGAGCTACTGTGAGAATGCGAAGCGGGAGCCCGGCCGTGGATCTGCGCTCTAAAGTACAGCCCATCCGTTGGAACTCAGCTAGATCCCTGAAATTGGGTACTAGTGAGATCCGTTTGGATGAGATGCCATACACGGTTTCAAATCGTTCCTGAAACTGTGGTGAAGTTACCCAAAGCCTCGAAAAGCAGCTCAGAATCAACCGATCCCAGACAGTCAAAACGGCCGATAGAGTGTTGTAGACAACGGAAGCTCTATCAAAGCCCTTCTCCATTAGGAATTCATGCGTTCTTTCTCCCGTAATCTTTACCACACTCGGAATTCTAAGTAGCAGGCAATAGATTCCAACCATCGATGTGACGGGGCCCGCAAAGGTCTGAACGTGCACTACATCTGGTACAAAATCCCGTATGACCCTAACCACGCCAATAAGCATCTTTACGCGCCTTAAAAGCCTACCCAGCAAACCTGGTCCACGCTCTCCACCAACTTGCACACAATCAATGGAGAATCGGGCTTCCACTTTCGGTGTATTCCTGCATACACAAACTCTAGAACGGAGACCCAACTCATTGAGCTTCCTCGCCAACAACTCCGTTTGCTCTGACGGTCCACCCTTGCTGGGCGGATAGATGGGAGTGATGATGAGTACTCTTAAGCCGTGTTCCATAACACACTAGAGATTGTTAACACTGAGAACTTCCGATAAAGGTTGAATAATGATCTACCTACGCTTGCGCCGAACAGCCCTTTAAAAAAAGCGTTACGCTTTCAAATGTCTCGAGAGGAACTCCGTGGTGGGTGCCCTAACCGTAACTCGAAGTTTAGCAGCGGAACGCTAACGTCTCCCAAAGTTGATCACATCGCAATTCGTTCCACCGCCACCGAATCTCAGATCCACCTAGCCCCGCTTCTGACCGAGCCGCCCAAGGCTAATTATAACGATCGCGGGTACAACCGCCCACATCCACCGCCGGAAGCTACCCTGCGCCGGATACAAATAAAAGGCGCTAATCAGGTACACCGCCATCACTCCTGAATTACCTCTCGCCGAGACCACCCAACTAGCCAAATAGCCATTAAACATACCATATAAAAAGAATACACCAATAACGCCAAGAATGTGGAAATTCCAGTACGCTTCTCCGACTCCACCCGGTGGCATCCCCCAAGTTCCTCCATAGAATGTCTGGCAGGCTAAGTAGTCAATTCCACGCGGTTTATCGGGCCAAAACACTCGCGGAATAAAAATATATAAATACTCCAAGTACCCTCTGCCATAAAGCAAGTCAATGTCTCCTGGAACTCGTTCAAGAACGGGGTAATATACTGACCGCGAGCCTGAACGTGAAGTCATTTCCTCTAACGCTTCGTTGGCATATTCAACGATTGACTGGCTCTGGATATCGAAAAAACCGCTTCCTTGCTGGCTGATAACTCTCATTTGCCCAAGAATACCAACTAGCAAGATTGAAAGACCACAGAACACTGCCGCAGTTACTTTTGGAACCCGCCCCGTTACCATCACGTAACAGAGACTTAGCATGATAATCGGATAGATCAGATCAGATCGACGGCCGTCACTTAGATAGGCCATTATGCAAGATGAAGCTGCCATCGCCAAGAAGATGGGATTCCGGAATGCCCTTCTGTCGAAACAAGACCAGAGAATCGCGGTCACGACAGAGAGGTTCACAGCGGCGACCAAATGTCCTGAAATACCTGCAGTCCCTTCCGCTCGAGCAAGTCCCCTCCCGGTTGTGACGACCTCGATTAGACCTCCCGCCCGCCCGCACAGGATGTAGAAAGCTCCAAACGATACTAAGAAAGTCAATCCAAGGAAAACGTACACCAGACCGCTAACCGGTCTCGCTGACTGACCCACCGGCGCTAGGATTTGTCTCCTCGATCTACCAATTAGATACTGATATCCTAGTATCGTCATTAGGGCAGCCAATCCGCGCAGGAAATATCCGTAGGCACAGAGATAGTTGAGATCCTGCCAGCTGATGCCGTCCAGCATCACATTATGCGTCAGCCCTAGTGTGAACAGGCCAGTCTCCCTGAGAACGATACTAGGCAATGCCAATAACGCTGCCACCACTAAAGGATGACAGTATCCATACTCTTTTTTATAAAAAATAAGAGGCAGGCAAGTACAGAATACAAACCAAAGACCAGACCCGCAAACTACCAATACTGAGCTCCCTCCTTCATCAACATTGTAAAGAGCCATACCTATGACGAACAGCGCGTAAAGGCTTAAGAACGTCAGTATCGAGATCTTCACCCACCTCTCGATCGGCACAAATATATTGTGCATAGGGACACACTCTGCAGTCCGCTTAGAATTCATCATTATCAACAATCACTACAGGTTCATGACCAACTTGAGACCTTTTCAGTTCTATGAAGAAAAACTCGCTTCTTGAACTTGATTATTCCTCTCAAATACTCCGCAGCTTAAGCATTTGATCGAATCTGATCTTTGACAGAGCGCCAATACGTAGACACCGTTCCAGGCGTACTAGCTCCGAAAATAGAAGCTACAGTGACCAAAAGGGCTAGATAGATTGAGACCGCTCCAAGCGATACCAAAACCACTTCCACCGCTCCATCCAGCTCTGATAAATCTAGAAAACTGCCACACCCGAAAGTTGCTAAGAGAGCGACAAGGCCGCTTAGTAACGACAACAAGGCCAATCTACATTCGATCTTGGCGACACGGCTGACCAAGAAAAACGCTATAGGCAGCGCTGTAACCTCACCCAACAAAACCGAGTAACCTGCTCCGATCAAACCCATGTTGCGGGTAAAATAGTATACAGTAGCAGCGGTTACTGATACTTTAATCAATAAGAGTAGAAATTCATAACGTGGCACCCCAACGGCTCTTATGGCAGGACTGGAACACTCTGTCACCGACCGAACAACGACAGTCCCGACAAGCAGCGATAGGATTCCCGCACTGATACTCCAACCCTCGCCGAGGATAATCTCCACTATCTGCTTATCAAACAAAAAGCATACTACGAAAGAAGGCACTAGGCCTATGAGAACAAGATCTACTGTTCTAGCGAAAACAGGTGTTAAGTCTCCGTTGCTGTTGTGTATTTTACAGAATATCGGGAAACTGACCCTGTTTATTACCACTTTGCTCTGCTGATCAGGAACCATAGCCAAATTGTATGCACGATTGTAGAAACCAAGCATCTCGGTCCCCAGTATCCGACCTACCATGATTGAGTCTAGGTTGCGGGCAAGCCAAACTGTGAGGTTCTTCGCGTGTAGCCACGAACTGAAACTGTAGAGCTTTTTGAGCTCATTGAGCCGAACGACAAACGCTGGCCTCCAGGGGCATACTATGTATGAAAGAGCAGTCTGAACAATAAAGCTTGAGACGTACCCCAATACTAAAGCCCAAATCCCCCAGTCTAAGAGGGCTAGGCAGATAGCCACAACTGCTCTGAAAAGAAATCCTGGAGCGTCGACCAGAAACTGTTTCCTAAGATCAACTTTGCGATGGAGCAGAATTAAAGCTGGACTGTTCACGGACACAATGACCAAGGAGCATAGCATCGCTCTTAGAGGCAGCTGGGCTGAAGGCTCGTCGAATGACTCTACTATTGATCCAACCAGAAGTTGAAGGACCACGAAAGCTAAGAATCCGATGATTACCCGCCCTGTCCACGCTACGTTGAGTAAAGAGTGAACTTCCCCCTTCTGTTGAATCAATGCCGGACCAAACCCTAAGAAAAACATCATTTGCCCAACCCCTAGCGTGATCGTGCAAATCGCATATATTCCAAAGACTTCGCTTTCGAGCAATCGCGAAAGAACCAACAAACTCACCGCCTGGCTTCCCAATTGAAAGCAAAAGCCTAGGATGGACCAAAAGAATCCGCGGGTCTCTAGCCTCTCATCCATACAGTATTTCTCGGCTCCCCCCTACAGATTCGCCTTAATTCGATCAACATTACTCTCCATCTTTTAGAAATGCTTGGTCAGTTATCAACACTCCTTTACAAACTGTCGAATTCTCTTGGTTTTTGCCCGTATCGCCAAATCTGCTTAAGCATAGGAAAGAGCGGACCTCACAACCGGTTTCTCAAGGCCCCGAGGCTGCTAGATTTCAGCTAGTTTTCCCCCCAAGAAAAGTCCGCCTACGGCCACGAAAACAAGCGATCTAATCCCAATATATCCGCAGGATTCCCGCTACTTCACAACATAGCAGTAGCCTTTCCACCCACAATACGAAGTGATTGACGAATTTGGGAAATGGTTCTGGTCGGCCACTACTTCCAACGAGCCTTCTCATCTGCCGATACAGAGTCCTAAAGGTGGTTGCGACCTCACGGACATTCCAGGAAAATGCGCTATGAAGCGGCGGAGGTCTGATCCCCAAAGTACATGCTAGACTGACTATCCACTTTCACGAACGAATGCGACTGAACCCCATCTATTCTCGGCAAGCAGTCTAAACACGATCCTTAGCCCCCTAATACAGCCCCTTGGCCAATCTACTGACACTAGCGCCATTACCGAACTCCGAAACCTCACATACCCTTATTTACTACAAGAGCGGAGTTAACCCTCCCCTGTCTCTTATACACATCT
>CAJXVR010000223.1 GCA_913061285.1 uncultured Verrucomicrobiota bacterium
GCGTCAGATGTGTATAAGAGACAGCCAACATATCGCTCTTCGGTGAACTGCTTCTGGGCTTCAACGAACAGGTTTCGAACGGTAACCGCGTGGTCGGACATCTTCATTTCAGGGAATTTGACCGCAGGGGCCGCCGCCTTGGGTTTCTCCGTCTGCGCCGGTTTGCTTTCCTGGATAACAGGCTTCGTCACTTCCTTGCTAGCCGCAAGCGCCGGTTTCGATTCCGGTTCCGACGTTTCTTCCCCCACCGAAACCACCGGAATGTCGACCGGACTGGCATTCGTCTCCGTGTTGGTTCCCTCCTCGTTTGAGCCCACGGTCGTCGCCGGGTCAGAACAACCACTTCCCAGGCTCACAAGCAAGAGCCCCACGAGTGACAAGAGCGAAATCTGAAATGGATTCCCAGAGAAACGTGGCAAAATACGTAAAAAAGTCATGAGATAGCAGTACAGATCAAAGAAGAGGTTTACTACGGCCAATTGGAAACACTGTCAAAGGCAATCTGGTTGCGCCGAAAAGGGAAGATTCGGCGCCTTTCAAACCTGATCGCTTAATCTTTCTTTCGAAAGCGTATCAGATAGTTGTCCTTCAAAAACCCTTCCACCTCGCCCATCGATTCAAATCCCGCCGCTTCGATCTCCTTCACAAACACTTCCTGCCCCGCCCGGACGTGCCCCATGATGAAATCGGAACTCTTTCCCGGAATCCGATGAAATTCAACCAGCAGAATCTCTCCCCCAGGCCTCAGAGCTTGGTGTATTGAGGCTAAGGTCTGCTTAGGGTACTCAAAATGGTGATAAGTATCACAAATAAACACTTTATCGACTGACGCGGGAGGAAGGTTGGTTGATTTGTCGGTGCAGAGCACTGGCGTCACATTATCGATCTTCGCTTCAACCATTCTCTTAGCGATATTGGCGATGAAGGGGGGAATGATATCCACAGCGAATACCGAGCCGTTCGGAGCCGTCGCCTGGGCGAGCAACGTCGTAAACAGCCCTGTTCCCGCCCCGATATCAGCAATCGTCATTCCGGCATCGATCTCGCACGCATCAATGATTCGTTGCCGATGCAGGTAAACCTCACGCCCCTCACGCTCGAAGCGCTCCACCCAGGACGTGACATCATCCTTGATTGCCTTGAACGAATCATTGATCCCAGGATTGACGCTCTCTTCGACCTGAGCATTCCCAACGATCGCGCATGTGAGCGTTAGCCCCCCTAGAACAGTGGATAATGAAAACTTCATCATAACAAGACCCCCAGTTAATATCACACTACCGTTGGAGGTCAATTTGTCACTCAGCCATCGCCCGTTCGAAAGAAAGGCTCTGCTTCTGGCCCCGAAGCCGTCACCCGAAACAATCACATTGACGCTCACGGACCAGTGCATTGTCGCCGCACCATTGACATCGCCCGATTGCTTCGGCCTGAGTAAAATCAGGCAAGGAGCAGGTTGACCGATCAAATATCTAGGATTGGTTCGCATGGCTTCGTTGCCAGCACCGATCATTCGTTTGGGGTGACAATCAACGGAACTTTCGATTACGCCAAATCGCTTTGGTTTGCCTCGACACAATGCCAAGTGAATATCTTTCATGCAATGGGCGATACAGGTAACAAAACGTGGCCGTTCTCTACCGGTTACAGGCTGGCCACAGGGCTAAAGAACACGACTTTTTGTTTCACCTGCATCTGAATGAAGGTGAAGCCTACTGCCATTTCGTCGAAAAGAAGGACTAATCGCAATGGATCTTCATTACTCTCAACGAGCGTTTAGACGGCAGGAGGCACGAAAACGGCTCTCCCCAAAAAAAGGCCTATCTAATTCTCATTGGACATCAAAGACCGCAGGTATTGCTGAAGTGTCGGAGTATCAACTTGGGATATCAGAAGTATTGGTTTCCTAGGACTAACACATCACCTCCTACATTCACCCCGCCCGACTCCCTGTTGTAGTCCGGCAGGCTTGAGCCGACTAAGAACATGCATGTCATTCTCCTCGTGATAATCTCCGACCGCTAAGACCCGCATGGTATCCCGACAAGAGTCCCAACTGTTGATGTGTCCGATTGCAACTTCTTTCTCTGAAACCCTCGCGACGTGCGTATCTCGAATGTCAATGCCGAAATGCCCGTACCTTGCCCACTCATAAAGTAAAGCCCGTAGCGCGCTAGTAGTGCTCTATGGGTGTTGTCAGGAAGGGTAACAAGCCACCAACGGGTTTGAGTGCTGAGTTTTCACGATCTCGTAAGTGATTGGCACTCTTTGAGTTCTGCGAAATGCGTTTGTATGCCTTCGCTCATCTATGGGTGTTGGTATCGCTTCTGCTAGAGGGGGCGATGCGAAATAACAGTATGAAGGATTGTTGATGAGAGAGTGCTTCCTGAATGTGACATTGCCTGTGTTCAATGAGGCATCGTGCTTGCGCGAGAGTGTTTCGCGAGTGGTTCGGATGTTGGACACTATTGAGGAATCATTTGAAGTGGTGATTGTTGACAACGGATCTACCGATGAAACGCCTCAGCTCGCGAAGCGACTAGCGGAGGAGGACCCTCGGATTCGAATGATTCGCCTAGAAAAGGCTGGCCGGGGCGCTGCCATCAAACGTTCCTGGCTGTTGACTCGGGCTCAGATCGTGAGTTACATGGATATCGATCTTTCCACGGACCTGGCTTGTTTCCCTGCTTTAATAGCCCCCCTTCGACGCCAGGAAGCGCCCCTAGTTGTGGGTTCGAGGCTGCACAAAGATGCCGTTGTATCCCGCTGTTGGCATCGCGATTCGATCTCTCGGATCTACGTCAAACTCGTTCAGCATGTTCTAGGTGATCGACTCTCAGACTTCCAGTGTGGTTTTAAGGCCGCTGACCGTCGGACAATCGGTGCAATACTTCCTCTTGTTCAGAACGATTCGTGGTTTTTTGATACAGAGCTTGTCTTTGTTGCCAAGAGGCTCGGATTTAGGGTGAGTGAGGTCCCTGTTCGTTGGAACGAGGACAGAGACTCTAGGGTTAGAATTCTTCCCACAATCCTTGAAGATCTACTCGGAATCTGTCGTTTGCGCTGGGATTCAATGGGGAAATAAGAATGGGAAGGATGGTGTCAATGGCTTCGAGGTGCTCGAGTTCCTGCCGACAGAATGAGCAGCTGTCTTGGATCGCTATCGCCAGCGATACTCGTGTTGCCATGAGTCTGACCTTCGCTTTGTGGCTCTTAGTTTTGCTGCTTTCGCCAATAGGAACCGCGTTCGAAATGGGCGCGGACGAGCATTTTGAGCTGAATAAGGCGGTGTTTATCCAGGAGGGGTATCGTTCGAATGTCGACTTTTGGAATGATCAGCCCCCGCTATTGAGTCTTGTCGTTGCGAAACTCTTCCAGCTGATGGAGCGATCAGCACTGTATCCTCGTTTGATGGTACAAGCGCTTTCGCTGCTCTACGTGCTGGGAATGCAATCCGTCTTATTCCGAGTTGGTGAGGGCCAGCGAGCTTTGTTGTTTGCGATTCTGCTCTTGGGAGCCCCTGAATTTCTTGGAGCATCGATGACGCTGATGGCGGATCCCGTCAAGGTGCCACTGTGCCTCCTGAGCTACGTTCTTATGGCGAGAGGGGGCTCGACGGGGCAACAGTCGTTGATCTTCGCTGCCGGGATGGTGTTTGGCCTAGCTGCCGTGATCAAGTTCACTGCCGCTCTCTATCTCCCGGGTTTGCTGCTCGCTCTTGTTCTTTCCCATCGTCGTTCGGAGCTTCTTAGTTGGAAGCGTTCGATATTGTTATTCTCCTTTGGTGCAGCTCTTTGGCTTCCCTATCTGTTGAGTTTATTAGTTCCCTTTTCTGATCAACTGCTCGGGGCACATGTGGTTAAGGATTTCTCCCCGATGGCCTCCTCGCCAGGTGATTATCGATTTGGGTGGCAGCACTTTTCGGTCGGCTTACCACTATGGGTCGGCGGCCTATTCGCGGTCGGGCTTGTTCTCAAACGACAGCTGTGCTCGAAACGACTTGCCTTCCCCATGACTGTGATCGTGGCCCACTTGTTGGTGGCGGCTTTCCATTCACCTTGGTGGGATTATTACTTGCTCGATTTTTGGCCCTGCTTGGCGTGGTTGTCCGCTGAGTCCCTTGGGTGGACCTATGCTTGGATCGTAGAAACGCGGAAGCGGGGTGCGACGGGGATTGGTCTTCACGGCAGGAGGCTAGGCAGGCTCTCGCTCGCAGTGCTCTTGGTTTCTGCACTGCCGGCCGGCGCTCTGATCGGTTTTGGCAAGGAACTGGCCCGCGTGCGTCAGAAGACGAGGATCAAAGAGGTGCCCGTAATCGGTCACCTTCGTGCAACGCCTCCGAAAACCAGTGAGTTTTTGTTCTCGAATCAACCCATGGTGGCCTTTCACAGCGGTTGGTGTCTGCCACCACAGCTCGGGGTCCTTTCTCTAAAACGCTTTTGGTCTGGGGCCATGGATCACGAGCAGATGGTCGAGGAGTTGATGCGGGTGAAGGTCTCGCGACTGTATTTCGGAGGAGAACTCAGAGAGATCAATCCCGCAGTATTAAAATTTGCGGAAGATCACCTGGGGCGGAGTGAGTCTGTTGGCGACGGAATTCTGTTCACGCGAGATTCAGAAAATCCCTTCGTAGGAGGAAAGCTGGGAGGAAAAGCGCTGAAGTCCTCTGACTGAGATCCTTCAGAGATTGAGTGTGGTTGTTACCGAGGAACTAAGTATTAACGTTTATGAAAACTAAAGGATTGGTGGCTGGAGTAGCCGTGTTTGTGATGGGGTCTTGCCTTGTGTGTCGCGTTCAAGCGGATGCCAATTTTCATCTGCAACATGAAGATGGTCGTATTGGAGTTTGGCAGCTTGATGGGCTTCGCTTGAAAACCTCCCTTGTTTATGACCCGCCACAGGCCTCTGATGGACATCAACTAAGAGGCGTTCATGATTTCGATAGGGATGGGGATGGGGATCTCTTTTTTGAAAGCGGGAAACAGCACGTTCAAGTCTGGCTGCTAGATTCTGAATCCCGAGTGGCAACGAGGGATCTTGGGACGCTAGCCAAGGATGAGCACCTTATTTGGGTGGGGGAATGGAATGCTAGTCAGGGAACCGATTTGCTCACCCTTGATGCTAATCGCTTGATCAATCTGCGTCATTGGAACGAAAGGGAAGGCTTGTCGGCTCCGAGGCCAATCATCTCAGTCGGGACTTCCGATCAGTTTGTTACCTGTGCTGATGTGGATGGCGACGGGGCCTCCGATCTGCTCATCTCGGATCCTATCGGCCGGATCGAGGCTTGGTTGTTGAGAGACGGGCCTAAGATCAAAGAAACCATTGAATGGGAATTTGATTCGCAGTTCCTGAATGATTGGCAAATCGTCGGAGCCGCCGAGCTTGACGAGAATCCCGGAATTGATGTGGTGCTTCAGCAGCGAGACGGCCGATTTGCCGTTTGGCCACTCGTATTTCCTGACTTTCTTGATGTCATCGACTTATCTGAAGCTCCAGATGATGCCGGATGGCGCGTAGCCGCCGTGGAATCGACTGTCGAGGCATCTAGGCATGATACTTCGGCTTCGAGCGATTCTCCCAGTCCCACCACCGGCCCTCTAAATACGTCCCCGTTGCCCTCATTCGAGTCGGTCTCGTTTGGGGATCCTGATGCCGAAACGAGTCAAGTCGTCAATCAGTGGTGGCACCAGAACGGGACTCCCTTTCTGGAGATATGGGTCCCGTAGCATCGGATGATTAGTCTATTGAATTTATTTGAAGAATAAGGATTACAAAGATGAGGAAAATGAAACGAGGGTTAAGGTGCCGACAATTGGATAGAACGGGGGTGTCAGGTGAAGATGCCAAAATTGAGAACCGTCTGATTACAGTGATGGCGATGCTAGGTGTGTTGTTCATGGTTGGCTATCATTCACTGGCCCAGAGCTCGCTGAACGGTGGCTCATCCGGGTCTGGAAGCTGTGGTTCCTCCGCTCCCTCGGCACAAACCCCAAGTCTCGGTGGGGGATATCAAGGCGTATTGAATGTTATTGGACGTGGATTGGGCGGCCCTGGAAATATGCTTGGAGCGACGCTCACCGGAGCCGTGGTTTCGGACCAGGCTACAGGGGATATTGACGATAGTTGGAGAACAATCGATACCGTATTTCCTTTCGGTGGCTCTCCTGAGCGAAACCCGCATTCCTTTGTTTATCAGTTTCAAGTCCAAGTAAGTTCAACCCTAGAACCGGGTGGCTCTGTTTATCTTGGTGGCATCTGCATTCACAATAAGACCGAGACGCAACAAACGAAGACGGAATTGCTAAAGGTTTTCCTGCATACGGATGAAGTCTTGGAACTCAAGGTTTCGATGGGACTGCGAAATGACGCCCGAGCGGAGGTGTTGGGATACGAGTATGTTGGATTCCAAACCTGTGGTAGTGAGAATGCGGGCGGGGCTTGTGGTGAGTATGGACTTCGTGCCCATCATGGAGCGGTGAATGTTTCCCTCGCGATTGGGATGGCCTCACAGACGAGCAAACGATCCGGAGTCAAAGGAACCTTGCGCATGTTCAGCCAGGAGCCGACGGCGGCCCTTGCTCATCCATCGGTGCTCTGCTACGCCAGTCAGCCTGATTCAGATGTCGAAGTCATTCGTGAAACCACCTGGGACGGAGCGATTCGACAGATTAAGGGTGCTGATGGAGTGTTGGAGGTGAGACGTGATGAGGGCCGGGGCTTCACGCTGCTTCATTTCCCTCCCGATGCCGTCGGGGAACGAGAGGCCAATGGCCTGTATGCCACCACGGACCTTCCCTATGCGACTTGGACATTACGAATTGGAACGACGACTGATCCAACGAGCTTTCAGAATCTTGAGATACAAGAACGTGTTGGTGCCAGTGCAGCCAGTGGTGAGGGTGTAAGGCATCGCTATGTTTGGTCAGAGGCGGATCAGGGTTGGGATTTGATCTTGGGCGACGGTTTGTTGGGCGATCGCAGCCGAGTGAGCTGGGACAACGATCGACGAGTAAAGCGAGTGACTCGTGAACAGTATGATCCGGCCAGTGGTAAACTTGATCGGCGCTATGTGACGGTCTTCACGAAGCTGATTGATGGAGAAGAGACGCTCTTTAAGACACAGGAAATTGCCAACCCCGGACCGAATGAGAAAGTGACAAGCTATGATTATGGGATGGTGCCGGGACAAGCCGGGTTTCGGCAACTGTCGCAAGTGGTCGATGCCAACGGAGGCTGGGTGCGCTATGCCTACGATGATGACGACCGAGTGATTCGACGATGGAGTGGATTCCTTAATCAGAAACCAACCGATGATTATAACAAATGCCGAGTGATTCGGTATGATTATCAACCCTTGCCAAAAGCACGCGACGATGGTTCTCAACCGGGTGTCGCTCGGACAGAAATCGTCACGACCTTGGGCAAAGAAACGAGCCGTGTCTACCGCGTGATATCAGGGAACACAACGACGACCTATCGCTCGTCGAAGCCTGGATTTGATTGGGACGAAAAGCGAACGGCAGTGACAAGACATGAGACCTTCGGCGACGGCGATTTCAAGGGGCACTTGAAGTCGATCGTGGATCCTCGCGGGCGACTCACGACCTTTGAATACCGTTTGCAAGATGACCGCTTTATCACTGTGCAGCGATCAGGTGTCTCCAACAAGTCGGGAAACAAAGTCGTGAAAGGAATCGAAACGACGCAAGACAAACGCCGGGACGGTGCCCTCCTTTCGGAAAGGCAGGTAGATATCGAGACGGGGATTTTAATCGAGGAAATCCAGTATCGTGATCACGACCGCTTGGGACGGGCTCAAAGGATCGACTACGCTGACGGCAGCTATGAGCTCTCAATGCGGAGTGATTGTTGTGGTATCGATTTCGAACGCAAGCGAGATGGGACCCAGATCTCCTATTCCCGCGATGCCTTAGGGCGAGTGACCAGCAAGCTTAGCGGCGAGCAAGAAGAGCGCTTTGTCTACGATTGTGCGGGAGAAGTGCTTGAATGGAGTCTCGTCGACCTCACCGAAGCGGCTTCGCCACAATTCAGGAAAGAAACCCGCAACTTGGCTGGTGAGCTGGAGGTGCGCGAGGATGAAAACGGAAAACGCCTCTTCCAATCCACGTCGGCGCGGGCGGATTTCACGGCATTGCCCAGGGCTCTTTTGGATTTACCGCTGGCGGAGGATGAGCTGCCTGGCTGGCAGGAAGAAGAAACGCAGCCCGACGGATCGACCATTGTTCGAACCTATGCCGCCGATGGTCGTTTGTTGACTCTTAGCGGTACGGCGGTGCATGGGCTCAAGTACGAGTATGGGGTGGGTGAGGATCAAGGGCTCTGGCGGGTCTATACAAAAACGATTAACTTGATGCCTGACGGTGGCGAGACACATGAATCCGTCGCGGTATTTGAGGATTCCCTGGGACAGGTGTATCGCACCGTCGACGCCGGCGGTGCTGAGGAGCGTCGCTTTTACGGATTGGATGGTCAACTTGTCAAAAGTGTGGATCCCGATGGTGTGACCTCGCTCTATGAGTCTGACCTCCTAGGCAATATTCGAACCTCGGCGATTGATATGAATCGAAACGGGAAGATTGATTGGAAAGGGAATGACCTTATCTCTCAATCAGTCCGTGACTACGTTATTCAGGAAGGAAAGCCAGCGACTCGAATCGAGTCTTTTGTTTGGACTGAAGATGGTAAAGACCGCTCCTCTCGGCGCTCAACCCGTATCCAATCTTCTGATGGATTGGATGTGTGGCAGACCCGCTGGCTAGATCGAAAAAAGGGAGCGACCGTCCATACCCAAAGGAGGATCCAAGACGATGGTCGGGAGGTGGAAACGACAACCCAAGCCGATGGGAGTCGCACGGAGCTCGTCACCTTTCAGAGCAGAATTCAGTCGACCACTCAGCTCGATGCTGCCGGGAACACCATCTCGCGGATCGACTACGAGTATAATCCTCTGGGACAACTCATTGCCTCGACCGATAGGCGCACCGGAACCACGAATTATGAATACGACGAACAGGGGAACCGAGTGAGGGTTCTCAGCCCAGCTCCGCATGACGGGGCCGCTCGACCAGAGACGCGATTCCGCTACGATCAACTAAATCGAATCATTCAAACCATTCACCCAGACGGAGGGAGCGTTTTCACCGAGTATTGGGCGACAGGAGAAAAGAAGCTCGAACGCGGCGTTCGCACCTATCCAGTGAAATATGACTATGACTATGCAGGCAGGTTAAAAGCGATGACCACATGGCAGGACTATTCAGGAGAACAAGGACGGGCTGAAACGATCTGGGAACGGGACAATCAAGGTCAGATGGTTCACAAGAAATACGCCGATGGAATGGGGCCACGATACACCTATACACCGGCTGGACGCCTAGCCAGTCGCATTTGGGCGCGAGGTATTGTCACTGAGTATGACTACGATGCCGCTGGAAGATTGGAGAAGACCTCCTACAGTGATAAGACCTCAAAGATCGAGCGAAAATATGATCGGGCGGGACAAATGGTCGAAGTGAAGACGGGAAAGAATGCCACCAAGCTAAGCTATGATTCCTGGGGGCAATTGATCCGTGAAGAAGGCAAAGGAAGCAACAAGTTCGATCTGAAACGGCAATACGACAAGTTTGGTCGACCATTAGGGTATCAGTTGAAACAGGACAAACATACCGCCCATTCACGTTACGAATACGATTTAGCGGGGCGAATTGTTGGAGTCAGTGATGGAGAAGTGTACGCACGCTATGATTACTTGCCCGGCAGTCACATGGTCTCTAAGTTAGTGATCGGCTCCAAGGAGCAACCCGAGCAAATGGTGAGCACCAAATCCTATGACCGTCTTAACCGCCTGACGTCGATCCATCATCGGACGCCGAAGGGAGTGATGGCGTCTTTTGATTACACTTACAATCAGGCCAATCAACGCGTCGAAGTGAGGCGAGAAGATCATTCTCTTTGGCGCTACGAATATGATCGACTCGGGCAAGTCGTCTTCGGGGGCAAGTTCGCTCCAAACGCCGAGACTGGAGACTTGGAGGCGATCCCAGGACACGGCTTCAACTACGGTTTTGATGACATCGGCAACCGCCGACAATCAACGAAACTGGATATGCCTTTCAGTTCAAGTGGGCCAGCGGTTGGCGCTCGGAATGACTATTCGGTCAATCTATTGAATCAGTACGAGGAGCGGACGATCCCGGCGATCGCCGACTTGATCGGTGAAACCGACCCTCGAGCTGATCTGTTAGTGCGTGCAGAGAATGAAAATGGAGGATCTATCCCGACTGACATCGAGCGGTCGGGATCCCAATTCCGAGCGTCGGCTAAAGTTGATAATCGTCAATCTGCACCGACCACGACCTTTGAGGTCGAAGCCGCGTTGGATGGCTTTTCAAACACACGTGCGGCAACGGTGACGACGCCCGCCTCACCCGGGACCTATACCTTTGATCCAGATGGAAATCTGATTCTAGACGAATCATGGCAATACGTTTGGAATGGAGAAAACCGATTGGTAGCCATGTATAGCCACCAAAACGTAGCTCCTGAAAAGCGAAAACGTCTTGATTTTACTTATGACTACCAAGGGCGTCGTATCGAGAAGGTTAAGTCGGCTTGGGACAGAAAAAGTGAGAGATACAAGCAGACCGATCGAACCGTGTATCTCTATGATTCCTGGAACCTTATCAGCGAAATCTCTGATAAGGGCAAAGACTCACATCTGAAAAGCTACCTTTGGGGTATGGATCTGAGTCAATCTTTCCAAAAGGCTGGTGGGGTTGGTGGGTTGTTAGTTGTTGGTTTAAATGAGGGCGCTGCCAAGAAAGATAAAAGGAAATCGATTTCAGGTTGTCGGTTTCCCTTCTACGATGGCAATGGTAACGTTGCTGGACTTACGGAAAATGAATCTGGTGAACTCTTGGCTCACTACACCTATGGACCATTTGGCGAACAGTTGAGAACGAGTGGACCAGACGGTGCAAGCAATGCCTTTCGGTTCTCGACCAAATACCAGGATGAGGAAACTGGTTTGTACTACTACGGCATGCGTTATTTTAACCCAACTACAGGAGTCTGGATGTCTAAAGATCCAATTGGTGAGTACGGTGGCAAGAATCTTTATTGTTTTGTAAAAAATAATCCCGCTTCACTTGTAGACATTCTTGGATTGCTTGGAAATCAACCGAGACGGGTTCGCTGTAGCTCGAATGAGATTCAGGAAGACAGGGAAGGGTATGATCGTTGCTACTCAGGACAGTGGGACAGTTATCAACGTGATCTTTCAGCATTGACCGCCGCTTATGATCTTACCATCGCTGCGATTGATGACGCAGAAACCAGGCAGAAAAAAGGATGTGAGAGTCAGTTCAACTCGTGCAGCTACTCCTATCAGGCTCTAGTCTATACGTGTAAAAGGTTAGTATCTGCAGCTGCTCTATTGAATGCGACTGCAGCATATTCCACTTTTCAGGCGAGTCGCGCGGCGTTTGAACTAGCATTCTTCGGTGGTGTTGAATACTGTAAAAGTCTGTTTCCTTGTCACGATGGCTACAAAATAGTTTCTGGTTCTGTAGGCAGGTAGACGCGGTAAGGGCTATTGTTTAGAAGTTTACGTTCCCTGGATGAGCTTATGGCGGACCTGAGGTTTTATTCTTGGCCTATTCAATGTACAATAGGCGTGTTAGGCGTGATCATTTCAATATACTTTGTTGAAATTCGTCAGTTGGTTCATTTGGAGAGAGAATCGCTCGTGTTGTTGTTTATCTTTCTCATTATGTTATTTGCCCTGAGGAAAAGAAATGGATCAAGGTGTCGGGCACGAGGCGCAAAACGCTGAGCAGGAACGGGGACAGGTTAAAAGTATCCAAAGTTGAGGAGAACAATGCCAGGAAAGATCGCGCGACTTGTACTGCCCGTTAGGTGTTGGACTGGGGATAACGCTTCCGTTTGAGAAAGCCTAGTGTGAGAGATTGTCATGATTGAACGAAGTGAAATCAGAGGGACTTTTAAGGACTGTACACATCCTGGAAATCAAAATTTGCTTCGGTGCGATGACACCGATGATTCAGATGTATGTTTTTTGTATCAGTACGAAGGAAAAGGTTGGTGGGATATTGATTCAGAGGTATTGGTGGTCGAGGGTTCCTGTTTGAGCGCCCTTTCCGATCCAGGGTTGGGCTACGTTATTCCTGCTTACTTAGTGGAATTTAGTAAAGAGGATCACGAAGATCCGAACGGGTGGACGGATCGCCTCTTGCTGGTGTTTGCGGAAAAGGGAAGAGGCAACCTTCAGTTCTCCCCATCTCAGTTCACGATTATCAACGACGTTTTCCTGGCAAAGATGCATGATTGTTGGCTGCGGTACGGTGTGCTCGGTAGTAATCTAGGTGATGAGATCGAGACTTTGGTGGCTACAGCACGCTCGAACTATTATTCCCCATAGATGTATTGGTCCAACACATAGGAATTAAGGCCACGTCTCGACATTCAAATATAGAATACTTCTAGTGATATCAGACGCTCTTGCGTTTTTGCGGAGTGCGAAGCCCAACAAAAACGCTCTAAAATAACCCGCCCTCAAAGCCCGCCTAGGCCGTGGTCTCTCTACCGCTAACAATTGCTCTTCTGAGAAGACCATTGGAGCTGCTGGACGGTGCTTCACAAAAAAATCCATTGAATGCCAGTTAGGAAAGGCACCATGAACGTAAATTCAATATTCTTAGTCGTTTTGATAGCGGTCCTTCTTAGTGGTTGTGATCATTCGCTGAAAGGGCGAAATGAAAGGCGAAACCTTGAGACGTCGATCTATTTCGATCTCATCAAGATCAATATTGAACACTCGTCTACACTCAATGACTTAATTGAATCAGGAGAGATAGACAAAGCCCATGAAATGATTAAGATGGGAATTTTCTTAGATTTAAACCAACTTGATCGACTCGTTAGCGATGACTACCAAGCCATGTTGGGGGATGCTGTTCCGTCCACACCCCTGGAGGATTTGAAGAGTGAGCTTGGATTGCTGTACGAAGAGTATTTTACCGAAGGAGTGAAAAAGGCTGGAGAGCGCCATGCGAGTTTGCCATCTGACCTTAAGCCGATTCTCGAAAGTCGAGAGTTTCTGAGAAAAATGGAGCGGCTTGGGCTTCCAAAAAATGAACCCTGATTAGTCGAAGCCCGTAGCATCCCATAGGGATTCTGGCTTGTGGGAATTGTAGGAAAACAGAATCAGCTGCCTTGAATGCAGCAGGTTGTCTTAACCCCCAGAAATATTACAATGAACCGCATCATCTTGTTCTCCAAAGCAGCTGAACCGATTGTTTTTAGCATTGGAGTCTGCATTATTTTTCTGAAAATGGGAGACAATCCAACACTAGGGAACGGGGACAGGTTCAAAGTATCTTGACTTAGAAAAGAAGTGGGGATACTTTGTGTGGGTCATGAGGATGGCTCGAATTAAACCGCTTGGAAGGGAG
>CAJXVR010000224.1 GCA_913061285.1 uncultured Verrucomicrobiota bacterium
GCTCGTCGGCAGCGTCAGATGTGTATAAGAGACAGTCACTACATCATGGATCTTATTCCACTCGAGACCAACGTCCCGCCATCAAGAAACGAGTTTGCACGACACATCGTCTCGCCCACCAACCGACGCTTCGCGGAGGTTCTGGTCAATCGAGTTTGGAAACGGTACCTCGGGGCTGGAATCGTTGAACCCGCCGAGGACTGGGAGTACGAACAGCCATCGCACCCCGAGTTGCTTACCTTTCTAGCCCGAGAATTCACGCTTTCAGGCTACGATCTCAAACAACTCGCCAAACTTATCGTCAGCTCATCAAGCTACCAAAGCCGGCCCACTACGGACGACCTGAGACAGGCAACGCCCAAAAATCGCCACTTTGCCGGGCCAAATCGAAAGCGCCTTTCCGCGGAACAACTTGTCGATTCTCTCTTCTCGCTAGTCGGCAAGCCCTTGGCCACCGAAGAACTCAACCTCAACCCTTTGGGAGATCGTCCCCTTAGCCAATTCCTCAACCTCGGCACTCCCAAGCGATCCTGGGAATTCGCCGCCCTCATGAACGAGCGAGATCGCCCATCGCTTGCGCTCCCCTCGGCTCAAGCCGTCGTTGATGTCTTAACCGCATTTGGCTGGCGTCAATCTCGAATGAACCCCCAGACCGAGCGAGAAGACGCGGCGTCTCCCCTCCAGACACTGATCTTGGCCAATGGGGTCCTTGGAAGCCAGATCACTCGTCTCACGGATGACAATGCCTTCACCGAAATCGCCCTCTCAGCCCCAACCGTAGAGGCCCTCGTCGAACGGACCACCAAGCGCATCCTCACCCGCTCCGCGAGCATGAAAGAGCAACAACTAGCAGCTCTGTTCTTGAGCGCCCATTTTGCTGACCGTGTCGTTGTCGGAGCCAAAACGCCCCTCAGGGAAAACAAAGGACAAGACCGGCGCGTCTCATGGGCTAACCATTTCGATTCAAAATCGAACACCATTCGACTCGAAGAAGAACGACGACTTCGCTTGGGCCAACAAGTCACGAACCGCCTTTCTCCATCATTTCGAGAAGCCTATGAGGATCTGATCTGGACGCTCATCAATTCGTCCGAATTCGTCACCATTCCCTAGTCACCATGAAAATCAATCGCCGCTCCTTTCTCCAGCAAAGCGCTCTCGGCAGCGCCTCCCTTGCCGGCACACAGCACGGCTTGATCGCCAATGCAGCGGAAACAGTCAGCTATCCTAAAGGTAGCGCGGACGCCTGTATCTTCATTTGGCTCGGAGGAGGCGCCGCACATATTGACACCTTCGACCCTAAGAAACGCGGTGACGGCAAGAAAGTACCCGGATCCTATTACAACGCGATCGACACCGCCCTTCCTAGGGTACAAGTCACGGAGCACCTCCCCAACACGGCCAAGATTCTCGACCGCTGCATTCTCATGCGAACCCTTTCCCATGATATCGAGGCTCAACATGGCGCCGCGACGAATCTGGTGCACACAGGAAGAAAGCCCAGTGAAACGGTCATCTACCCATCGCTGGGTTCGATCGTATCCCACCAGCTAGGCCCCAAAGATGATCGCGTCCCTTCTTACGTTGTTATGGGCTATCCAAACATCGCTCGCGACCCAGGATTCTTGGGACCTCAGCACGGCTACATCTACCTGACACAAATTGAGACCGGCCCCAACGGTTTCACCCTTCCCACCGACGTCTCGTCCAGTCGACAACAACGGCGCGAAGCCCTCTTGGCAAACTGGAATAATCACTACATTGAACGGCAGCCGGAAAATCAACAGGCAGAGATCCAGCGCGCCGTTTCTGAACAAGCCTTTCAAATGGCTGGCCCCAAATTCCTGAACGTCTTCAATCTAGAGAATGAAACGGACGGCATCCGAAGGGCTTACGGCAGCGAGTTCGGTCAACGTTGTCTCTTGGCACGGCGGCTGGTCCAATCAGGAGATAGCTTTGTCGAAGTTTCCTTCAATCTCAATTTCTTGAACGGCACTGGCTGGGACACCCACAACGACGGCCAACTGCGCCAACACCTCCTCATTCAAGATCTCGATCAAGCCTTCGCGCAACTCGTGAAGGACCTAGAGAAAAACCGCCTGCTCGACTCAACGCTGGTTGTGATCGCAACAGAATTCGGCCGGCCCGCAGCATTCGACAGCGGCGGTGGACGCGGGCACCAGCCAGGTGCTTTCAGCGGCGTCCTGGCAGGAGGCGGCCTTCACACCGGGCAGGCACTAGGGACAACCGACGAACTCGCCAAAGAGATCATTGACACGCCGATCTCAATCCCTGACTTTCACGCGACGATTCATTGCGCGCTGGGAATTCGCCCCTCACGGCGACTATTCGCAGGAGAACGCCCGATCCCGATCACCGACCACGGCAAACCCGTCCCTCAGTGTTTCAGCTAGTCCCTAGGCGTCCGCGTTTTCATCGGCCGACGGTGGAGCATGACTGGCTATCAGCATCCGCAGTGGTCTCTGGCAAAAATAGTAAGCCATCCCCATCCCGGCCCCAGTCCCCAGACCATAGAACAATCCCCAGAGCAACTGAGCCCAGGGTGCTGCGGTAGTTGTGTGGAACCACGACCCAAGGAAGTAGCCAAGCGCGTTCCCGATAAAGAGCGCCGCCACGGTCCGCCCCAAAAAACGCATCGCGCCAAACGAAAAACACAGGACTGCACCCATCCCAATCATCCCCAAGAAGGCGCCCAACCACTCGCCCATTCGATTGTGCAACAGCATCCAAGCCAAAGTCCAAAGAGCGGCATAGACAAAAAACGAGGCCAAGAAGAGCGCATAAAAACGTCCCCACGAGATAGGTCCCGTTAGGGCCGGCCGCATGAAGCCCGCGCCCAAAAGAAAAAGCACGCACCAGACTCCATAGGCCCCTAGCTCGCCAAAATTCCCATAAAGAAAACGTCCACCAAATGCCCAGGTAGCAAAGACTCCCAAACTCAAGGCCGTGAAGCCCAAACAACCAATCAGTGTTGCTCCCCAAAAGGACAAAACCCGGGGGGCTGGTGAAACGGCTTTCCAGCGTTCAAAACTGGCTTCGGCATCTAGTTGTAGCAATCCCATCGCAGAACTTTGAATCGATCCGGAACAGAAAACCAGATTCTAATCCCCCTCCCCACGAATGGCCCGCAGGGTTCGATGGGCCTGGAGTTGATAGATCGGCACCGAATGCTCCAGAAATGACTCCACAGCTGGCTCAGAGGCAATCGCAGCTGGGCCGATACTTGCGAGCGCCTTCAAAGTATACAAGACGCTAGATCCATCTGGTAATTCTCTTAGAACAGACACAAGGTCTCTCACGGCCCCAGCTCCTGCTGGTCCCATCTGAGCAAGCGAGGAGAGTACCAGTACATGCTCTCCCCCGAGATCGGGCGCCTTGAGGGAATCGAGCAATACTGGCAGAACCTCTTCGGCTTGCCCCGTAAGACTCCAAAGGGCCCTCGCCGCATAAATGCGCCTCTCCACAGACACGGAATCCAACCAGGGCTCAACAAATGGCACCAACTCAGGAAATCCAAGCCCTAACTGTTCTACAGCCCTCAAGACCAATTCGGAAGCCCCGCGATTCTCTAAGCATTGGGACACAGTATCCACAATTCTGGTATCTTTCTCCCCCCGTCTTAGGAGACTCACCGCACATTGAATTCGACATTGATCCTGCGAATCTTCAAGCCCTCTATAAAGAGAACGCTCAAGGCCATCAAAATCCCCATCAATTGCTCCTAGACTTGCAGCAGCAGACCTCCGCACATACGGCTGCGGGTCGTCCATCAATTTCAAGAGAGTGGGAGCGAAATCCTCGGGCCGAACACAACTGTCGCTAAAGTTTAACGCGGCCACTCGTCGAACATTTTTCGATGGATCCTTGACAGTGTCCGATAGCCGTTTTGCGATTCGCGGGCTAAAGCGTTCATCGAGCATTCCCATCCCACGGATCGCCTGTACGCGACTAAACGCGTAAGGATGCCGTGAGAGGCGCAGCAAAAATTCGCAGACCATCACATTGTCTGGTCCAATCTCAGTCGTGAGCGCGACGACAATTTTCTGCAGCTGTAACTCATTGCCGGGATTCCGAAACTTATTTCGAAGAAAAACTGGCAATCGGTTCCAATTGTTCCAAATGAATGGATACCGTGAAAGATCCCCTCGTTCCACAGAGCTGATAAGTGGTTCGAGGGCTGGCACTCCAATCGCCTTCAAAGCCTCTTGCACATATAGTTCATTCCCATGAGTCTCATGGAGACATTCGATCAAAGCGGGAATCGCTTCGTCACCATGGGCGACCAACGATTCCATGAACGTTTTCGCTTCAGCGTAGGATGAAGCCGACTGCATGGCCACGATATCCCGCCATACGAACTCGTTCTCTCCGGGCGATTGCAGAAGAAAAAGAAACGCACCGCAAATAGAAATAGAAGCAACAAGGACAAGAGAGACGCATTTCGAATGTTTCTTCAAGCGTTTCATATGCATGCCTTCAATCATTTTCTCTGAACTCAAATGCCTCGAGAGAGGCCTATCACATTGCTGCCACAAAGTAACCAGAAACCTGCTTTCAAATCGTTCATCTCATACACACGAACACCTTCCCATTCAAAAAAAACATTGCCACTAACTACACATGTAGTATATTCATACCACCATTAGTCAATACCACTATGCCTTCTCAACCGACGCTATCAAACAAGGAGTGGCCGCTCATGCGTTTGCTGTGGGAAAAGTCACCCCAGCCTGCCTACGATCTCATCACTGCTTTGTCGGATCAGGAATCGTGGCACGCGAATACCATTCGTACGATGCTCGCTCGTCTCCACAAGAAAGGTGCCGTCGGCATTCGCCCCTACAAAAACCTCTTTCTCTACTATCCTCTGATTTCCGAGGAAGAGTGCATCGCCGCAGAGAGTGAGTCATTCTTGCAACGCGTTTATGGCGGAGCCCTCAAACCAGCGCTCCTTCATTTCGCTCGATCGCAAAAACTCACTCGCGAAGAAATCCGAGAGCTCAAAAAGGTCCTCGACGGTAAAGACTGATTCGGGACGAGTCCAAGCTCACTGATATCATCAAGAAAATGGAAATCGCTAACCATATCGAAGCCGGTTTCTGGATGGCACTAAGCGCCTCTATCAAGGGAACTGCAGTAATCGCATTCATTCTCCTCGCACGGCGTTTGTTTCGAACATACCTATCGCCTGCATGGTGCTATGCGCTTTGGTTTCTTGCCCTGATCCGACTCAGCATTTGGGACCTACCGAATAGTGAGTGGAGTTTCTTCAATTGGTCTGCAGCGAATCAAATCGATCAACTCCTAACCACACGCGTTTCTCTAGAGCCTGCCAACTCTGCTATTGTCGGCAGCGATACCAGCCAGGTACCAGCTCCCTCCTTCGCTCGTTCAACATCAGACCTGATCGGCCTGACCGATACGACAGCAAGCACCATCGATGCCAAGCCAAACACCCCTTCCTTCACTCATTCCAGCGTAGAATCGCCGCTCCCTTCAAAGGACAGTGACCAGCTCGTCCGCATTGGAACCCTAGCCGGAGTCGTTTGGCTACTCGGAATGCTCTTTTTCGTGCTCCGTTTCGCCCTGGTCAATTTCCGGTTTCAACAAGCATTGCGAGACTGCGACGACATTCGAGATCTCACGCTCCGCTCGATTTTAGAAGATTGCAGCAAGCGAATCGGTATCAAACGCCCCATTAGGATTGTCGAATCTGCAGAGGTAGAGACCCCGGCAGTTTTCGGACTCGGTCGCATTTACCTTCTCATCCCCAGGGGACAGACGGATCGATACTCCCCGACCGAGTGGCAACACCTCTTCACGCACGAGCTCTCACACATCAAACGCTGCGACATTGAAACCAATATTTGGTTAAATCTCGTCGAAGCAATCCATTGGTACAACCCGATCGTCCGCTGGATGGGACATCGAATGCGGATCGAACGGGAGCTCGCTTGCGATGCCCATGCGCTCTCAAACATTCCCAAGACCAACAGCAAGCAGTATGGCGAGACGATCCTCAAGGTCGTCGATCAGATCCCCGAAACGTTCCCCAAGACAGCGCATATTGGAGTGTTGGAAAACAAACGACATATCAAAGAGAGAATAAAGATGATCGCAAGATTTCACCGTCAACCGAGTATCCCATCATTGGCAATCGCCCTTTGTCTCGGCCTGGGCGTCGTCTTTCTTACCGAAGGGGAACCAAGCGACAAAGCCGATTCCCTTGATTCTATCGCACCGATCCCACTCACGGCGCAGCAAGACCATCCCGCACCACAGTTCGACAGCAAAGGGTTCTATGCCACTACCGATCAGGCGTGGACTTGGTCCCACTGCCCGAAGGGGGACCAGAGCTTTCTTGGAGTCCCCTTTCGTATTGATGGCATCATTCGTCTCGCCAGCAAAGAGGCGACTAGAGATAGCCGCCACCATCGCTCAGACGTGACAGGAATCGCCGTGAATAAGAGCTACGAGCGTCTCTATCTCCTCCATGGCACTCATTACAGCAGTCCCGAAGGGTCACCTGTTGTCACCCTACGACTCAATTACACAGATGGTTCCAAAGCAGAACTCGAAATACTCTACGGTGTTCACGTCCGTGATTGGTGGCGGCACAAATACGAGTTTCCTATCAATTTGACAGATCCTGAATCACGGATCGTTTGGACTGGGCACGACGAACAATTGGCGGCCTATGGAAAGTCGCTCCGCCTCTGCCTCACAAGCCTGCAAAACCCCCAGCCGAAGAAGAAAATCGCTACCATCGATCTGATCTCAGCAAACAGTTATTCCTCAGAAGTCGTTTTTGGAATCAGTGGCGGCCCTGCCAATCTTCCGGAGAGCTGGCGCTCATCGCCGAAGATTCTCGAACCCACGCCAGAGCGCGCTCAATCGATGACGTTCACAGCAAGGGATCAATCCACCGACAAGCCGATCAAGGACCTTCATCTCAGAATCGAAGGAGCCGATCTTGACTCCCATTTTTTTGTCGGACATTTCTTCACCAACAATGACGGTGACACCGTCATTGAATACCCCTCAGCCCCTCTGATCTATATGACCATTTGGGCCGATGCCGATGGCTATCCTCCGATGATCATTCAGTGGGATACCCGTCACCATGGACCGTTTCCAAAGACATACAACTACACCATCGCGCCTGGGATAGAAATCGGTGGCACCATCAAGAACGGTGCCGGAGAACCCCTTGCTGGAGCGGAAATACGGCTTCAAGGACCAAGAATTCAAATAGACTCTGGAGACAAGTTGCACCTCGCAATGAACAAGGCTTACACTTTCTCCGATGAGAACGGAGAATGGAGCTACGCCGGCATCCCCGACGATCTCGATCAATTTCACATAGGAATTCGACACCCAGAGTATCAAGCGACCACTGCATCGATCGACAAACAAATCGATCCAAGCACATTCCGTATCGCCCCCAATGTCAAAGAGTCTCATCGGCTCACTTTCTCCAACCTAGTTAAGAAGCGATTTGCAGTTCAGCTCCGGCAATCCCCCGGAATCGCCGGAACTATTACGGATCAGAACGGAGACCCAATCCCGTCGGCTAAAGTAAGCCTGGGAAATGGTCGTCCGGGCAGATCAACACTCAGCAATGACCAGGGCAGATTCCGTATCCCGAACATCCACTTTCCAAGAAATTCCGTCCTTGTGGAATCAGTAGGGTTTGCTTCAGTAATCGAAACCCTCCCCTCCCTACAGCCCCGAGCAAAACGCGTCATAGGATCCACGACGCCCCATCCAGAGCCTCCAGCGACTTATCAGGTGGCCGTGACACTCGAAGCCTCAAGGCCGTTCCGAGCACAAGTCATTGACGAAAGCGGTGAGGCCATTCCCAATGTTCAAATCACCGTCCAATCGTGGAACAACATGCGGAATGTCGGCTGGCAGACATTGACGGATCAGGAAGGAATGTTTGAGTGGCGCAGTTCCCCGTCAGACGCGCTTGTTCTCAAGCTAGCTCATCCCGAATATCAAAATCGCGCGATCGAAATTAGCGAACCGCAACGAAAAACCGAAACAATCACTCTTCAGTCAGCGCTCATCATGACTGGTCGTATCGTCAATGCTCAAACCGGGCAATCGCTTGCCCACGCACGACTCCGCACAGGATATCGCAGTGACAACAATGAGCCCATTACCTGGGACGACAGGGCTCAGGCCATCGCGATTCAAGGGGAGTATAGAATCGTCTTTCCTCGGAGCCCTGCATTCGAGCAGTTCTTAATGGTTGAGGCGCAGGGCTACAAGACGGCCACCAGCAAGGCCAATCGTCAAGGGGGACTCCAGCGGGAAGATATTCAGATGGAAGTCTTTCATCTCCCCTAGAGGACACTCAGGCACTCCGAGGAAAAACAAGGTCAATTTTCTCTAGCAATGAAGGCATTCGTCATTCCCCTTCGATCAATTGAATCGCTTTGCGAGCACCACGCTTGATCCCAAAGTACGCCTCCCCATGATCAAGATCTGCATCCTTCGTGATTCTTTTAAGGACGGGAAGAGCCGCCTTGGAGTCCGCCCCAATCTCTCCAAGGGTTCTCACGAGTGCCTTGAGGAGGTATAAATCTGAGAGCTGAGTCACAGGATACACCTCGAGGCGCTCGATGAGATAAGGAACCGCGATCGTAGCCCCCTCACGAAAGCCACCTAACGATTCAACCAACCTCTGCCTTAGTTGGAAGCCCCCACCAGAGAACAACCCCTCGTTCTTGCGGCATTGAATCTCTGCAGCTTTCAGCTCTTCCAAGAGTAAGGGAACGACCGTCGACGCACTTAGCCCAATCCTCGAGAGCGCAACGGCTACCCTCCCTTTTTCATACCCGCTCCCTGAATCAATCAACGCCTTCAGTAGGTCTGGAACCGCTTCACCCGCATCTGCCCCCAGATTTCCAAGACTTTCGACAGCGACGAAATTTCCCGAGGACAGCTCCGCCAGGAGAATCTCGACCGCGAAGGCCGCCTCAGTCCCACAGAAACCAATCGACCAAATAGCATTAGACTTCGCGATCATATCATCGCCCCGGATGAACCGGCTCAACTCGGGTATTGCAGGCGCACCAAGGGCACCCAAGGCCTCGAAACCATGGACGGATGTTCGACTAGGACATCCGATCTCAGCGAGCAGGAACGGAATCGAGAGCGCTCCGATGGAGCGAATCTGAGCTATGGCAACTTTCTGTTTCATAGCCTTGTCATCGTGATGCGGACCAATCCTCTCTCCACCACTCCCGGCGCTAATGCCGGGTCCAACCCGATAGCAAAGCGTTGACAAAGCCACCCCCTCAACGATCGGTTCAACCACTGTTTTTCCAGCCAAGCTCTTTGAACGACATCCAGGATCTCGGCTCGGACGGATGGCACAAGCTACCTGAAGGACCAGTAAAACCAATAGAGCAACAGCCCCGATTCGACCACCACCAGGGAGATTCATGCCGGTTGGGAGCAGCTTTCGGTCCAGCCTAAACACTCATCATCGTTTTTCTTCGCCGCGGATCATGCCGTCAAAGGGCCTTCTCTCCCTTGAACAAGCCCTCCCTCACACCTAGACTCAATCCATGCAACGACCTTTCAGATTGCCTTGGCCTTCTATCATCCTCGTCCTCTGCTTTGCATTCTCCACGCAAACCATCTCCCAAGAATCTAAGTCGCCATTGGTCGTCTTCCTGGTTCGTCACGCAGAAAAAGCAAATACCAGTTTGGATGCTCCCTTGACACCGGATGGGATCGCACGCGCACATACGCTAGCGACCACCCTTCGCGATGCCGACATCACGGAGATTCACAGCAGTGACTATCAACGCACCCGAGACACAGCTAGCCCCCTTGCCAAGCTCCTTTCTCTTCCTGTCCAACTCTATGACCCTCGCGAACTTTCCCCTCTCGTCGCAATGCTCACGGAAAAAGGAGGTCGTCATCTCGTCGTCGGACACAGCAACACGACCCCATCCCTCGCCAAACTTCTTGGAGGAGCGAGCGGCTCGGCGATCAACGAGAAAGAGGAGTTTGACCGACTCTATATCATCACCATCGATCCGAAAGGATCAACTACCACGGTCCTACTACGGTACGGCACACCATAGATGACCAACAACTCGGCACCCTAAATCAGCCTTCAGAGCTTTTCCGACCAAGAAATGTTCTTTCGAGGGTCGCAACAGCGGATCCTTTCCAGCTGAAGCTCTCTCTCACTCACTCAAGATTTAAGGTACTAATCTTGCTAATAAATTGACGTTCCTTCCGCTAAGAGAATCAACCCAAGAACCCAGGATATAAAAACCAATGAGAAGAAGCTTCGTCGGCTGTTGCCTCACTTTCATTTACATCCCAATGTGCCTTTCGCAAGGCACCGTCTCATTTGCCAATATTGGCGGATCAGGGCATTCGCCCGTCGTTGGCCCCGACGGCCCGTTGGAAGCCGGATTTGATGCCCAACTTCAGCTCGCCAATGGAACCAATGTCGGGGCACCGGCCCCCATCCTCACTAAAGGTCTCTTCTCTGGAGGCGCCAGATCGGTCGACGGCTTTGCAGGAGGGAGCTCGGTAGAACTACGAATCGCCATCGTGGAAAAGGCTGGCAATCGACAAAGCGATTGCGAATTTTTCATGGTTTCAAACGTCTTCACCGTCGAATTGGGCGGAGCAGGTATCCCCCCTTCTCCACCTTCCAGACTCCCAGCTTTCAGCTTCAGCGAGTTTCGAAGGGATGTCTTCGAAGGCCCTCCGATCCCTGATCTCGTCTTGGCTGAATTAGCGCGGAAGAACCAAATCCAATGCGGCCATATTGACCCGAGCCTCATTTCTGAAAGCCGCTCAGGTCTTCTGACATTTCAACCTCTTCTTGATGATCTCCCCACGACTCCCATCGAAAGTTTGGAAGGCATCGAACAGTTCATCGACCTCAAGGATCTCGCGTTGAATCGTGAGGCCGATGAAGAACCGATTCTATCCCCATCGATTGATCTCTCTCCCATTTCCACTCTCCCCGAACTCACAATCCTCAATTTAAGCGGCAATGCCCTGGAGTTGGATCAATCGAAACTCGACATCCTCCTAAGAACCCCCAATCTAGAAGTGCTTATCCTCGACAGATCCCAATTCAGGGGCGCTTTAGATCTCCGCGGGATACCAGAGGGTCTGAGACAACTGAGCCTGAAAGACAGTGGGATCGAACAGGTTATTTTCCCTGAGAACGTAGACAGCAAGATCGAGTCGATCATGCTCGACGATAATCGTATCACGAGCCTTGAGATCTCAGCCGATTTGCCCCACCTAGAGCGGGTGAGTGTCCGTGGCAATGGTTTACGGGAATTCAGTGCTATTGACTATAGCGCTATCGACCACGAGGCAGGCATCATCGTGCCTTCCAGTCTCACATTTAGTGATGGAAAGCCACGATTCATCGGCCATTCCCGAGTCAAGGTTAGCATTCAGCGCTCTAGTGACCTTCGCGAATGGGAGGAAATCGGACAGCAGGAGTTCCGACAGTTGAATCGCTTCATCGGATCGATTGAGTTTACCGACGAAAGTTACTCAGGAGGCTCCGCATTCTATCGACTCAGTCCGATCGACTAGGTCCGCATGCATTGTTCAGCGACAACCTTGAAACGAGGACCCGCAGACCCCAAGAATGCAGAACACATCCCCGTCACAAGCGGCTCCTCACGCTCCAAACCACCGGGCCGGTTAACCGACGATTAAAACGGAATCCTCATGCCCGTTTCGTGGTGGAGCCCCACCTGAACCATGGCGTAGGGAACCCAGCAACGCTTGTCCCTGTCCCAAAAGAAACTGATTCCCACCGGCCCAGCGTGGTCCGGAGCTTCGTAGTCAAGCATGAGCATCGCATCCACCACGAGGGTTTCAGCTTTTTCCTCCATGTACTCAACGAACGAGTGCCCTTCTCCGACGGACTTCGGCAAGGCGTTTGTCCTAGAATTGGTAAGATCCACAATCGAGCTTCCCACGAGCCCCACGGAAGGGACCGTATCCGAGATAAAGGCGTAGAGCCGACTTTCAGCGTGCGTGACGTCACGGACAACGATCTGGCTAAACTCCGGACTAAAGGACCGGACGAATCGATTCGACATCGCACCCTGACTGGATAGATCCGATACCGCCGCGACCAAGTCGACGTCCGACATGATTGCCAACTCTCCCGGTGTTGGGCGAGTAACGGGATTCGTCAACGCCGGTCGACTTGCCTGCTGTCCCAAACGAGGATAATAATTCGGCTGTGGAGGGGCAGATATCCGCTTAATGATTAGGTCTCGATTGATCTGCATCGTCGAAGGATAACGAAATTTAGAATACTCAACGAACCCCAGACCACCGAGCCCCTTCATGAATGATTCGAGACTCCGCAAGAGTGCATTGCGTTGCTCCTCGGACAACAAGTCGTCTCCATCTCGTTGAACCGCTTTCAATGCTGAACTAAATTCAGAACTCTCTGCAACCTCAACAAAGTCGAGTTGGTGCCAAGCCTCATAGACAGCTCTGATCTTTGAATCACGATCTTCAAAGGCGGAGTCGACGAGTTGTTCCAAATCGCTACCGAAGTAAAAAAGCAATCCCAGAACCAAGGGCACCAAGAAAATAAGGAGCAACATCCATCGCTGGCTTCGTCGTTCTTCTGACATAGGAAATCCTACAAACTCAATTCACTTCCCCTCATCATGTCGCCATTATCGCGGTTCTGATGTCGGCATGAGCGAATCATAGTGCAACGCGCTTTGCCTAATCCAGTAGGGCGACGATCCCCAGAGAGGCACGGTCGGTAGTTGAGCTTCCCAGCTTCCGAGCTGTTCGAAGAGTTCTCGCAAACGCAGATCACTCGAGACAGCGAGATCCTCTCGCTCGCCCAAATCCTTCGCCGGCTGAAACCACTGTGCCGGGCGATGAGACAACTTTATCAGTTTGTCGTCACCCCAACGAATCGCCGTTTGTCCCTGCAAACGCCAGAACAGCTTCCGTTCCATACTCTGCTCCCGTCCCTTGAGAATTGGAAGGAGATTCAGACCGTCATAAGGACCAAAGCGTTCGCTCGAGAGTCGAAAGTTTCGCCGATCTTCGTGAGAGAGGGCTTCCCGCAACGGAAGTGGCTCCGCACCCGCAGCGGCTAAGAATGTAGGCAGCAAATCAAGGCTTGAGACTGGTTGATCGATCTCAGTTCCACTTGGAAAAACTCCTGGCCAATGCCATATCATCGGCACACGGATTCCCCCTTCCTTGAGAGTGCCCTTCGCCCCGGAGAACGGACCATTCCAGCTCGCGTTGGATGTCGCCCCGCCGTTATCGGAGAAGAACACAATGAGCGTATTCTCGTCGACCTCTTGATCGCTTAGCCACGTCATGATTCGTCCCATGCCGCGATCCAAAGCAAACATCATTGCCGCATAAGTGCTGTCTCTTATACACATCTGACGCTGCCGACGAGCGATCTAGTGTAGA
>CAJXVR010000225.1 GCA_913061285.1 uncultured Verrucomicrobiota bacterium
ACCTATCGCTTAGGACATGCGCTTTCGCGGATTTCAGGCACTCGCTTTGCCGGAAGCCTCCTTGGCCTGACTCCGGGGCGGGCCTATTCCGTGCGTCTCGAATCATCCCTATTCAGTGAAGCGCAATCGTTCGTAGTTCACACCCGTAGCGAGTCCATTCCCGCAGCTCAAGGGACAGTCTTTCATGTCTCTCCGGGTGCTGGTTCTGATTCAAACGTTGGAACGAGTCTTGGGCAGGCGTTTCGGACGATTGCAAAGGCGCTGACTTCGGTGCAGGCCGGTGATAAGGTCTTGCTTCACGACGGAGTCTATTTTGAGGGAGATCTCTTCGTCTGGCGTTCCGGAACCGAATCATCACCGATAGTAATCGAGAATGCGGAGGGAGCCACGCCGATCATTGACGGGACGGATCCGAGCTTCACTCCTCAATGGGAAACCTTTGATTCTGAAAACCATCTCTACCGAGCTCCCTGCACTGTTCAGCCCGACAAGGGGTATCTCGATGGAGGCCACCTTTTTCGCTATCAGAACTTGGAGGACTTAAGAAACTTGCGATGGTCTCAGCCCAGTGGGTTCTATGTAGATGGCGTTCATTTGTATGCCCGATTTCCATTGAATGGAGCTCCGGCCGCTCACACTTTGACCCTGCCTCGATTCACGACAGCCTTGACCTTCGAGCAACAATCCCACTGGCAGGTAAGGGGACTCGTGTTTCGGTATTTCGGATTTGGAGCCTTTCACCGCGGAATTTACATTGATGGCGGGGATCATATTACTATCGATCGATGTCAGTTTCGGCACAATGTGATCGGGGTTGCTCTGAAGCGGGCTGCGGATTTCAATTTGATTCAGCATTGTTCCTTTACGGACTTCCCGATTGACACTTGGAATTGGCACGCCGTGAAATCTGGTGGTGTAGGATACGAAGGTGGTGGCGTATTTGTCTATACGAGCAATTCTCCCAACAGAGGCAATGTGGTGCGGAACAATCATTTTCAAACGCTCTTTGACGGGGCCCATCTGTATTCCGCGAGTAACGATGGGCCAACCTGTGATTTTGATTTCTATGACAACGTGGTTGAAGATTGTTTGGATGACGCCGTGGAAACGGACGGGGGAGGGGTCAATTGTCGGATCTACGGAAATACCTTTCGTTCTTTTCTAACAGGGGTTTCCGTTGCTCCGGCGTTCTCTGGTCCGACATACATAGTTCGGAACCTATTTCGGGACTGGCATTCAGTCGCGGAATTCACGGGATACCCGATCAAGTTCAATGTCAGTTCAGCGTTTCAAACCCAGTTTGTTTTTCTTTATCACAATACCTGTCATACATCGATTGCCGGTCAGAATGGGTTCCTATTTAAGAACTATAGCAATTGGATTGATATCGTTTCTCGCAACAACATTTATTCCGGCACGGATCACGCACTTGAAAGTCAGAGCAGCGTGAATCCGGTTGACTTTAATTTTGACAATCTCTTCACCACCCATCCAGGTCGCTTTGCTCGTTGGTTGGGGGTGGACTATCAGAACCTGGCCGCGTTTCAGCAAGGAAGCGGGCAGGAAGATCGTGGGCTATCAGTTGATCCGATCTTCGTTGACCCCAGTAACGATGATTTTACCTTGGGGGAGTCAAGTGCTCTTCTCGATGCCGGGATACGGATCCAGGGCATCAACGATGGATTTCGTGGCGCGGCACCAGATATTGGAGCCTTCGAACGATAGGTGGCCTGAGGAGATTCCGAAGGGGGGACGTCTTCAGTAGGTCTTGATGATTTGGATCGACTAATCCTTCCCAATCTTCTGGATTTGAAATGCGTCCCGAGCCTTCGTCATGATGCGTTCCTCGTGCCCTTTCATGAGTTTGAGTTCATTCGGTGTGAGATCGTCGTAGCCTTGGAGATGAAGGAGGGCGTGAATGTGATATCGAAGCAACTCATCTTGCCAAGTCGTGTTGAACTCGACCGCTTGCTCTTGGGCGACGCCCGGGCAGATAAAGATCTCGGCGAGGAACAGGATTCGGTTGGGATCTTCGGCGAGGTCGAAGGTGATGACATCCGTGGGCCCCTCATGTTTCAGGAACTCGTAGTTGACTTCCGCCATCCGTTTCTTAGAAACAAGATGGAAACATGCTTCGCCCTCGAACTCGGAAAACTCGGTCTCGACCAGCTTTGACACGATTTCACCCAAGTACGGCCGGTTAAGTCGTACGTCTCTCTGGGGATTCTTGAAGTTAATTTCCACTGCGCTCTTCGTTACCGCCCCGGTCTTGACTCGGTCGATGACCGGGAATTGTCACCGTCCCGATGCGTTTCGTAGGCAGCGATGATTTTCTTGACGAGGGGATGGCGGATCACGTCTTTCTTGTGGAACTCGACGATCGCAATATCTTTAATCTTGCGAAGGGCTGTCTTGGCCTCCTTGAGACCTGACGGTTTCGACGGAGGGAGATCGATTTGAGTTGGATCACCGGTGACAACGGTATGTGAATTCATCCCGAGCCGGGTCAAAAACATGAACATCTGTTCTTTGGTCGCGTTTTGAGCTTCGTCCAGGATGATGAACGAATGATTGAGAGTCCTTCCTCGCATGTAGGCGAGAGGGGCAATTTCTATGGTGCCGCGGTCCATGTGTTTCTGAACTTCTTCGGCAGGAAGCATGTCGTGGAGAGCGTCATGGAGCGGACGAAGATACGGGGCGAGTTTTTCATAGAGATCCCCAGGCAAAAACCCCAAGGCTTCTCCGGCTTCGACGGCTGGGCGTGTTAGGATGATTCGGTCGATGGTCTTCGCCTTGAGAAATGAAACCGCCATGGCCATTGCTAGGTAGGTCTTTCCGGTGCCAGCCGGGCCGATTCCGAAGGTGACATCGTGTTTCCGAATTGCCTCCAGATAGGCTTGTTGTCCGGCGGTTTTTGGGGATATTGGGGCCTTCCGTGGTGAAGTATGAATCCGATCATCGAGCAACTTCTTGAGCGTTTCAGCACCGTGTTCTTTGATAACGGCAAGTGACTGGGTGAATTCCCGATCTCGGACGGCACTTCCGGCGCGAAGGGATGAATCAATGAGAGAAAAGAGCTGTTGGGCTCGTTCGATCGACTGATCATCACCATCCAACTTGATCCAACCATCGCGGGACGTGACCTTTACGCCGAGCTCATTCTCGACCGCTTGGAGGTTCTTGGGTTCGTTGTTAAAGAGTTGTTGTGCCTGTCGAGCACTCTCGTAGTGGAGCGTTTGAGTCGCCATTCAGTGGATTCTAAAGATCTATCGGGTTAGGGATGCTGGGGAAACGCTTCGCGAAGTTTGTTAGCAGTCTCTGCCAATGCTTCGGGAACGACGCCAGTATTGGCGATGACGGGCATGAAATTGGAGTCTCCCTGCCATCGAGGGACCACGTGATAGTGTACATGCTCTTCGATGCCGGCTCCCGCGACTCGCCCTAAATTAAGACCAACGTTGAAGCCATCGGGTTTCATGGTCGCTTTGAGGACTCGGATGCATCGGCGTGTCACGAGCATTATTTCTGAGAGTTCACTATCGTCCAAATCGTCAAGATTGGAGGTTTCTTTGTAGGGGACGACCATTAAGTGCCCTCCATTGTACGGATACCGGTTAAGCAAGACGAAACAGTGCCGATCTCGGTGAATGACCAAGTTTTCGACATCATCGCTACTTCGGGCAATGCGCGTGAACAGAGACTCGGCTTCGGAGGGAGTCTTAGGCGTTAAAATGTAGTCAATCCGCCATGGGGCGTGAAGACTTTCCATGGAGCGGATTCTGGGCGAGCGCCAGCGGAAAGTCAAAATTGATTCGGCGAATTCGTTCTCTCCGTATTGCTCGGGGGGGGATTCGGGCACTTCGTTGTAAAAAGGTTTTTTTAGAAAAACGAACGATTTCGTACACAGATGACTAATTCTTGCTGTCTAAACCATAGAAACGTGAATCCGAAACCCACATTTGATCCCGATTGGTGTCGGCACCTCTTTGAAGAGATGGCGCCGAAGCTTGTTCTTTATGGGCGGGCCATGGGATTGAGCCATGGCGAAGGGGAAGATGTGGTTCAAGACCTGTTTATACAATTGCTGAAGCGGGCGGAAATGCCCGACAATCCGACCCACTATTGTTTGCGTGCCTTCCGGAATCGCGTCTTAAACTACCGGAAAAGCCTTTGGCGTCGCATCACTCGGGAGCTCGAATCGATAAGTTGGTTTGAACTTGATTCGGCGGAGACGGATCCTCGGGAGTTCGTGGCAATGCGTTGTCTTCGGGACCTGCCGACTGAGCAGCGGGAAGTCGTTGTGTTGAAGATTTGGCATCAGATGACCTTTGCTGCCATTGCTGAGATGCTAGGTCTGTCGCCTAACACTGTTGCCGGGCGTTATCGTTATGGATTGGAGAAACTACGGCGTTTATTGCGTGAGATAGATGAAGATCAATGGGAAGTCGACGGAGAATCGTATGCTCTCCTGGGCGCCGCGTCCGGTGTCAAGCAGGCTTAGGCAGCGACTCTTCGGAAAAGAGGTGGACGAGACGCTCTCCTTGGGAGTCTCGTTGGCTTGGTGTTGGGTTGTTCCAATAATAGCGGCCCTTCTTTGGATGGATCTAGGACAAATGCGACTTCAACAGAGCCGGGTTTTGGGTGAGGTATTCTCGAGTCCAGGGCTACTGCTCATGACGAGTAACCGATGGCCTGCGAGTGTTGTGCCGAGGGAACATTCGTTCCTAAACCAGGTGCCAACGCGAACTTTTGCATCGACAAAGATGACTGTTTTTCCTTCAACTAACCCTCCTCTTGCTCTGGTGATGCAAACAAACGAGTATTGGTGAGGGGGATTCTTAAATGAGCGAACGCGCACAAAACGAGCCGGATTCTTCCGCTTTGACGCCCGAAGCGAAGGCGTCTGAGGGGGCAAATCCGAATTCGAAGACTCGATTCTTCCGTCGATTTGACTGGATGGTGGCTGGGCTGACGGGATTCATCGTCTTCTTGGGCTACTTCTACACTCTAGCGCCCAATGTGACTCTAGAGGATAGTGGGGAACTCGCGGTAGGTTCGTTTTATGCCGGGGTGCCGCACCCTCCGGGATATCCGATTTGGACGATCTACACCTGGCTCTTTACCGTTCTTGTTCCCGTTTCCAACATTGCCTTTCGGGTAGGATTGGCCTCGGCCTTTGCTGGCGCCTGTAGTTGTGGCCTATTGGCTCTCATGGTTTCTCGGGGGAGCACCATGATTATTAAGGGTATCGATGATTTTAAGGCAATTGACGAGCGAACCGAGAAGTCTATTGCTGGAGTCTCTGGATGGTTGGCTGGAATGATCTTTGGCTTCAACGGATTCATGTGGTCTCAGGCTGTTATCGTGGAAGTCTACACTCTAAGCGTGTTTTCCTTGATGGGGATGTTCGCCTGCTTGATGCGCTGGATGTATATTCCTCGGGAGCGCAAGTATCTCTATTGGACTCTCTTTCTCTTCGGAATCTGTTTCAACAATCATCAAAGCCTTGTGGTAGCTGCGATTGGTCTCGAGATTGGCATTGCTGCTGCTAATCCTAAGCTCGGCCGAGATTTGTTCCTTGGGAACTCCGTCGTCTACGTACTCGGATTGGTGGCCAAGTGGAATGGCGCCATTACTGCCTTTGATGCGAATCTTCCCTTGTTCATAATCTACAATTCCGTTGGCTTCTGTTCAATCGCGGCGTTCTTGTGGCTCTGGTCGCAAACGCGTGAGATGCTCACCGAATGGAAATCCGTGGTCCTGATGCTCTTGGTCTGGTTGGTTGGTCTCTCGTTCTATTTTTACATGCCGCTGACTTCGTCCACCAACCCTCCTATGAATTGGGGCTATCCTCGAACTTGGGATGGTTTTGTTCATGCCTTCACCCGTGGCCAATATGAGCGGACGAATCCGACGACTTCGCTATTTCGTTTCATCCAGCAAATGTGGTTGTATGTGAAAGGGGCGAGTCATGAGTTTAATCCGATCATTATATTAATCTCATTGGTGCCGTTCGGTTTCTTCAAGCGAATGGGCCACCGAGAGCGTGGGTGGATGACTGGACTGACCGGAATCTTTTTCTGCTTGGCGGTTGTGCTCATGATTCTTCTTAATCCACCACCGGATAGGCAAAGTCAGGAGCTCAATCGAGTCTTCTTCACTCCGTCTCACACAGTTCTCGCGATCTGGGCCGGCTATGGCGTGACCTTAATTCTTTCACTGCTCGTGGCTCGTTACCGCGAGTTTCGAACCCATGCCCTCCTGGGCGGGAGCTTGGCTCTAGGGATTTCGCTGTATCTCTGGGTCTCGCTCGAACGAGTGCACCCACTTGATAAGTTCAAGGCGATATACTTGGTGATCTGTGTGGCTGCGTTCCTGATCGCGCTTGCTGCCCGGCCCACCAAGCTTCCCTTGCGAATTGTCTTGGTAGTGTTTGCACTGATGCCAATGCACTCCGTATTTTCTCATTGGTGGAAGAATGAGAAGCGGGGGCATCTCTATGGCTATTGGTTCGGACATGATATGTTTAAGCCGCCGTTTGACCTCTACCCTGAGATGGAGAAGAATGCGATTCTCTTTGGGGGGACCGATCCTGGGCGATTTAATCCGACTTATTTTATTTTCTGTGAGAGCTTTATTCCTCCATCCAAAAAGCCTCTGGATCCTGATTTTGATCGACGAGACGTCTATCTGATCACGCAGAACGCCTTAGCGGATCCAACGTATCTCGATTACATTCGGGCGCACTATTTTCGGAGTGCTCAGGTCGATTCACCGTTTTTCCAAGAAATGTTGCGTTCCGAAGATTCGAGGAAGCTGGGAAGAACCAATGTCTTGGCGCGGGTTGTAGCGCCGCTAGATCGGGCAATGAGTTCCTTTGGCGCTTCGGTTGAAGCGCGTCGTCGTGCGGATGGGCTCTATCCAGACTTGGAGATCTATACGCCTTCGGTAGAGGATTCGGAGAATGCGTATTTGGAATATATGGTGGATGCGCACCGACGGCAGCAACTAAACCAGTTGAAGCCGGGCGAGATAGTAACCCAGCTTCCCGATGGTCATGTCTCGGTCCAAGGGCAAGCGGCCGTGATGGCGATCAACGGATTGTTGACAGAGAAAATCTTTGAAGAGAATCCGAATCATGAGTTCTACATCGAAGAGAGTTTTCCTTTGGAGTGGATGTTTCCCCATCTTTCCCCCTATGGGATTATCTTGAAACTCAATCGAGAACCGGTCGCTGCGATCACGGAGGAAATGATGGATCGGGATCGCGCCTTTTGGGGGCAGTACATGGAACGCCTGATGGGCAATTGGATCACCCCGGAAACGAGCATTGAGGAACTGGTAAGGTTTGCTAAACGGACCTATATCGAAGGCGATTTGAGCGAGTACAAAGGGGACACAAAGTTCCTACGTGAGGATTGGGCACAGAAGGCTTTTTCAAAGGCGCGAAGTGCGATCGCTGGCGTATATGCCTATCGCTTGTCCCCTCAATGCCCTCCGGAATTAAGGCCTAAGACTGCGGCTGAGGAGCAGCGATTGCTTGAAGAAGCAGACCTAGCGTTTCGTCAAGCGTTCGCGCTTTGTCCCTATAGTCCGGAGGCGATTCTTCGGTATTCGAATCTCCTTGCCACGGTTAATCGAATTGATGATGCCATTCTATTGACTCGGGCGTGCTACGAGTTTGATCGTGAAAACGCGGGTGTGCTGCAGTTGCTTCAACAGTTGAATCTGATGAAGCAAGGGCAGGCGACCATGGATCAACTCCAGTCTGAGGTCGCTCAGCTTGAGCGGCAGTATGCCCTTAATTCTACGAATCTGGAAGTGACCTTTAAGCTCGTATCGAAATACGTGGCGCTAACGCGCACGAACGAAGCGATTAAGCTGTTGGATGCGATTGTAAAGAGCGAGGATTCTTCAGCGACGGCGCTCTTGTCGGCATCAGGAGCCTACATGCAGCTGGGACTCTATGCTGACTTAGAAAAGGCCCTTGTGCGCTTGGTGGAACAGATGCCTGAAAATCCCGAAGCCCTCTACGATCTTGCTGGGACCCAGGCGCTCTTGCAAAAGAACGACGAAGCGATCGAAAACCTGCGAAAGTCTCTAGAGCTTGATAAGCAGCGAACGGATCAGATCCCAGGCGCTAAGACCCTTTCAGCGCGAGCCCAGACCGATGGTCGATTTAATGGGGTCCGGCAGCATCCAGAGTTCCTGCGGTTGATCCGAGGGAACTAAGGACGATGACGCTGGTTAGAGGGGGGAGCGCTGCTCTGGCCATGGGGCTCTCATGCGAGCTCCTCTGTTGGCCCTAAAGCCCGGCGTCTTCCATGAACGCGTAGCAGAGCATGTGGCAGATGCCCATGTGGGTATCTTCGACTCGTCCGTAGTGTTCTGAATCAATGACGATCACCTCGGTGGCAAGCTCTGCGAGCGCGCCTCGTTTTCCTCCGACGAGAGCAATGCTTTGTAGTTTGTTTTCGTTGGCCCAGGTAACGGCATTTACAAGGTTGGGAGAGTTGCCGCTGACGCTCATAGTTAGCACGATATCACCCTCCTTGGCGTAGTTTTCGAGCTGTCGTTTGAAAATGTCGTCGTAGCTGTAGTCATTTCCGATTGCCGTGATCCAACTCACATTGTCATTGATCGACAGGACCTTGAATCGTTTTCCGAGAGCGTCAGAAGATCCCTTTCCGAGATCGGTGGCAAAGTGAGAGGCATTCGCTGCACTGCCGCCGTTGCCGAAGACGAAAATTTGGCGGCCTGCCGAGTGAGCTTCCTTCAAGATACCGGCAATCTTCTCAAGTTGGATCCCGTCAATCGAATCGAGAGCCTTCTTTTGCTGGTCAATGTAGTCGTGAATCCACTGTTTCATCGCCGCATTCTTGTTCTCCCCTTGGTCTTGAGGCAATCCTCAAATTGGTTTTTCCTAAGCCATGAGGGAAACAGGCTGATTCGGGCCCCGTCTGGTGAAAATGGATATATCGGGCGAGCGGCAATGGTTCATTTGACTCTGAGTTTTAGTGGCGTAGGATCTTTTTGTTGGGATTTGAATCGTCTGATCCCTATATTTCTCATTTTTGAATTGGTTCGTTAATCAAGTGCTCATGTGAATGAATGATCCTTGGACTCCATACGGGGGGATTCCTCGTGGTGTTGATCCGGTAGGCGCGGTGCCAGGCGTCAGCGGATGGATGCTGGTAATTGTCGGGCTCGCGATTGTTGGTATGGGGGTGGTGCAGCTTTCCGTTGTCGTTGATGGGGTGACTCAGATGGGATTGTCACCAACAGATGCGAGTTTGGTTGGGTTGATCGTCAGTTTTCTTCCACTCATTGGGGCCTTCGTGGCGACCTTTGGAGCGACCCAAACTGGACAGTCTAACGTTCTCGTTGCCGTCCTATTTTACTTCTGGCCCTATTTGCTACTCCTCTCGGTTTGGGGTGGGAGTGTTGTTCACGCCAAACGCTCCTGGAATAATCCTGAGACGCCCGAGTCCGAAGATGAATGATCTTCAGTGCAGAGGTCCGCTCCGTCAGTTTAGATCTCAGTTTTTCTCAATTCGTTTGATGAATCTTAAGAGCAGAGGATGCGCCGGTTCGGCCATTTGGCCGTGGTTGTATCCCTGAATTTCCTTTATCTCGGTCAGGGGATGTCCGATGACTTGCATCATCCGCCAGAGATAGGCGTTTTCTTCGTAGCGTCCGAGGAGTTCAAGTTCGCGGTCTCCAGTAATCAGGAGAAGCGGGGGGGCGTCGTCTCTGATATGAAAGAGCGGCCCCATAGCGTCGAGTATCGGTTGGGTTCCTGGGATGCCTCGTTCGGCACGTACCGTGAAGTGGGTGATCGTATGCCCGCTATAGGGGATCAATCCGGCGATCCGATTGGCGTCGATTTCATGAGCTGCCAACCATTGCTTATCGAGTCCAATCATGCTGGTTAGATATCCTCCTGCTGAGTGGCCGGAAACAAAGATGCGGTCGGCGGATCCGCCGTAGTCTTCGATGTGCTTGAACACCCATGCGGTTGCCGCCGCAGCATCTTTGATATAGGCCGGGGATTTGACTTTAGGGTTGAGCCGGTAATTGACGGCGACGACAGCAATTCCCTTTTCTTGCAGTTGTTCGGGGATGAATCGATTTCCTCCTTTGAGCCCCCCGCCATGGAACCAGACGACGGTTGAATATTCCTTTTTTGTTTTCGGGTAGTAGAGATCAAGGCGACACCGTTCTTTCATATATTCTGTTGCTACGTTGGCGCTCCGGTAGGAAATGTTTTCTAGGGTGGTATAGGAGTGGTCGCTTGTCTTGGGCGTTTGCGCGTGGCATTGCGGATGGAGGGAAAGAACGAAACCAACCGCTAGCAGAGCGACGAAGTGGGTGAGGGCGAGACTACAATGTTTCATAACGAGGATTAGATGCTCTGGAGGCTCAAGGCTGTTCTCAAAAAAGTCAATTCATCACACTCAGTTGTCAATGAGGTGAGGGTGGTGATTAATTTTCACAGGATTCCTCCCGCTGAAATACTTGCTGTCTGCTTGTTTTGGAAGTCGAGCAGTGGCTAAATGAGGGGGTTCCACGCATTTAACGACTATGAAAGCAATTTTTCTCGGGCTCGCTCTGGTAGTATCGATCGCTGCTTTGCACGCGAAGGAGGCGAGACCCAATATCGTCTTGATCATGGCCGATGATTTGGGCTTTGCGGATTTGGGCTGCTATGGATCTGAAATCAAGACCCCAAACCTTGATCGATTGGCGCAAAAAGGGCTCCGTTTCAATCAATTCTACAACACAGCCAAATGTCATTCATCTCGCGTCTCCCTCTTAACAGGATTGTATTGTGATCAGGCCGGAGGAGCATCTCTTAGTCGCGGCGCCACGATCGCCGAGGTGTTAGGGAGTGCGGGATACTCAACTGCAATGACCGGAAAATGGCATCTCACGAAGCAACCGACGGAATTTGGTTTTCAACGCTATTGGGGACATCTTTCAGGTGCGACCAATTTTTTTGAAGGGGATGACACCTTTCGCTACGATGGCGAAGTCTACGAAGTGCCCAAAATGCTGAATGGGCGTGCCTTCTACACGACCCGTGCGATCACAGATTTCGGCTTAGAATTTCTAGAGGAAGCGACGGAGAAGGATCAGCCCTTTTTGCTGTACGCAGCCTACAACGCCCCTCACTACCCATTGCAGGCTCCAGAGGAAGCGGTTCGGAAATACGAAGGGGTCTATGATCGTGGGTGGGATGTCATGCGGGTTGAACGGCATCAGCGACAGATCCGTTCTGGGCTCCTCCCTCAAAAGTGGCAGCTTAGTCCGAGGCCCGATCATGTGCCAGCATGGGATACTCTTTCCGAGGAAGAGCAACAATGGGAGGCCGATCGGATGGAGGTGTTTGCGGCGATGGTCGATGTTCTTGATGAGAACATTGGGCGACTGGTGGAGTATCTTGAGAAGAAAGGTGTCATGGACAATACCTTGATACTGTTTTGTTCAGATAACGGGGCCTGTCCCTTTGAGCGGACTCGTGGACGATATCTCAAACCCTGGGATCCGAAGTCTTATTGGACCTATGATTCGAGTTGGTCAATCGTTGGGAACACCCCATTCAGGCTGTACAAGCAGAATCAGCATGAAGGGGGGATTTCATCGCCATTCATTGTTCATTGGCCGGATGGGCTCAAGACGAAGTCTGGAAGCGTGACCGATCAAACGGGCCACTTGATCGATTTGATGGCGACTTTCATTGATGTTTCCGGGGCGAACTATCTGGAGCGAATTGGCGAACGGCAAATGGACCCGCTTCAGGGACGCTCGCTCCTCCCAATATTTCAGGGGAAGCAGCGCGAGGCGCACGAAACGCTTTATTTTCATTTTGGAACCGATCGTGCGCTGCGTGAGGGCAAGTGGAAATTGGTCTCTGCGAAACAAGGGCGTTGGGAACTCTATGACATGGAAGCCGATCGAACCGAGTTGCATGATTTGGCTTCAAAGTATCCGAAGCGGGTCGCTAGTATGTCCGCTGAATGGTTTCGCATTGCGCGAGATACTGAACGATTAGAGGGGAGACACTTGAATCCCGTAAAGAACAAGATCGTTCCTTTGTCGTTTAGAAAAGACACGACAAGTGGTGCGGCCAAATAGCGAAAATGAACTAATCGGCCCTTGACTTCTTTTTTTAGTTCGCGTATCTCATCCGGCCTGGTTTGAGAACGGAGTCGTTTTTGACTCTTCCTTCACCAAGCATGTTGACGACGATACGTCTGACACGCCTCGTTGCTGCGAGCTAGCAGCTCATTTTCCTCCAAGTCCGGCAGGTAGAGAAATGTAATTTGCCGGACCTTAAAGAGAGACAATGAGAGAAACATATAGACCGACCAGAAGGTATGGTTCGGATTTTGGTGCCCACAAGTCGGGTGCTACCTCCGGAAACAGTGCTCCACAACGAGCTAAAGACGCTCCGCTGCAAGCAGAACGTACGCCCCAACGATCCAAACAGGCTCCCGAGCAGGCCAAACAATCAGATTCAAAACGTTTTGTGGCAAGTGAAGTCGCTGACGATTCAATTTTTGGCAAACTAATCCCAGAATTGAGGGAAGCCCTCAGCAGCTCCGGCTATCACACGCCCACTCCCATTCAAGCGCAATGCATTCCTCATCTTCTTAAGGGAAAAGATTTGCTGGGTAGTGCCCAGACGGGGACAGGAAAGACGGCTGCCTTTACATTGCCCTTATTGCAATTTGTTACTCAGAACCCAGCTCGTCGGGTCCGCCGTAGCCCGCGTGTTCTGATCTTGGCGCCGACCCGTGAACTTGCAGCCCAGATTAGCGATAGCATTCAGACATACGGAGCGCATCTACCGATTCGGCAGGCCGTTATTTTTGGAGGTGTTGGACAGCGTCCGCAAGAAGTGGCGATGAGTCGAGGAGTCGATTTCTTGGTGGCGACACCCGGGCGTCTGATTGATCTCATGGGACAAGGGTTTGTAAGTCTCGAAGCGGTGGAAGCGTTCGTGCTTGATGAAGCGGATCGGATGCTGGATATGGGATTCATTCGTGATATTCGGCGGGTGATCGAGAAGCTTCCTAGCGAGCGTCACTCACTATTCTTCTCGGCGACGTTCTCAGCGGAAATCGTTTCGCTAGCGAGCTCAATGCTCAAGGATCCGGTTCGGGTAACGATTGCACCCGAGAAACCGACGGTTGAGCGCATTGATCAGAAAGTAATGTTTGTCGACCGCTCGAAGAAGGATGATCTGTTGATCTCTCTTTTGAGAGATTCGGCCATTGATAAAGTTATTGTCTTCACCCAGCAAAAACACGTTGCGAATAAAGTGGTCGAACGGCTCGACCGTGCCGGCATTCGGGCGTCAGCGATTCATGGAAATAAGAGCCAAGGCGCCAGGACAAAGGCTCTTGAAGGCTTTAGGGTAGGCAAGGTTCGGGTTTTGGTTGCTACGGACATTGCTGCACGAGGAATCGACGTT
>CAJXVR010000226.1 GCA_913061285.1 uncultured Verrucomicrobiota bacterium
GTGTATAAGAGACAGCTCGGGACCAAGGCCCTCGATTCGTTGCCGGTCGAGCATCTGACGCTTGCCGAAGTGCTGCGAGATGCCGGCTACTACACGGCCCACGTTGGGAAATGGCATGTGGGACGCCCTGAAGGGTATCCCCAAGCCCATGGGTTTCGGGTCAACATTGGCGGCACATTATGGGGGGCGCCGGAAACATATTTCTATCCCTACAACGAAGAGGAGGCGGACTATTTTGAGAACTGGCGGTACGTGCCCGATCTGGAACCAGGCACGAAAGGAGACTACTTGACGGACCGGTTGACAGATAAGGCGCTCGAGATAATCGACTCTTGTCGGGATCGGCCGTTTTTCTTGAATCTTTGGTATCACTCGGTTCACACACCCGTTGAGGGCAAACCTGCTTTAGTAGCCAAGTATAAAAAGAAAATCGAAGAGAGAAAGCCGTCCGTTCATCAGAATCCCTATCTTGCTGCCATGGTTGAGAGCATGGATGAGAATGTGGGGCGGTTGATGGATCGTTTGGATGAACTTGGCTTGAGCGATAATACGATATTCGTCTTCAACTCCGACAACGGGGGATACATCGGGAGTGGTAAACGGCATCCGGAGATCCCTGTGACGAACAATACTCCGCTGCGTTCGGGGAAGGGATCTTGCTATGAGGGAGGGCTCCGCGTGCCCTTGATCGTGCGTGGTCCGGGAATGATGAGGGGGGCAGTCTGCCAGACGCCTGTCTACAGCTGTGATTTCTATCCGACGCTACTGGCGCTGTGTGGTTTGTCTGGGGCAGAAGAGATTGATGGGGTGGATCTAAGCCCGGTATTGCGGCTACCCGAAAGCGGGCTGCCGGCAAGGGAATCGTTGCACTTTTACTATCCACATTATTACTCGACTACTAAGCCCGTAAGCGCGATTCGGGAGGGGGATTGGAAGTTGCTGCATTACTTCGAAGACGACAGCGTGGAACTTTACCGACTGGGAGAGGATCTTGCCGAATCTCGCGAGTGCTCCCAAGCCTATCCAGCGGTTTCCAAACGACTTCGTAGGCAACTGCAGGGATGGCTGCAAGGCGTGGGGGCACAGTTTCCCCAGCCAATGACAAACTAGGGCTTTAGTGAGTCCAAAAAGTCGAACAGTTCTTTTGTCGCCGGGTCCTTAGGATCTCCGAGTTCGTTATTGAGGCGGCTGTGGTTGCTATCAGGTTTTCCGAAGGCGCGGGACCGAACTCCTGCCGCCAGTAAAACGCCATGCAATCGATGGGCCTGTGCCCTTGTATCAGGGTTGCCGGGAAAGTAGAGTATCAGAAAGGGCGGAATACCTTTTTCCGGTGCAACGTGAGTGACGGCTGAAAAATCAATGTGCTTCTTAGGGTCGTTGCCAAATTTTTGTCGGTGACCAAAGGTAAACATCTTGCCTCCGTAGAGTGTTTGCCGGTGCTCCGCGGTTTGGATGATTTTGGGAATGTCGTATGTGTCGCCATCAACTGGGACGCACCCTTTGAGGACATCGAAGTAGACCCCCTGTTTCTCCAGGTAGCGATGATCTGTGCATAAAATCGCTGCCAATTGGGCCCCAGCAGAATGACCTCCGACGATGATATGCGAGGGATCTCCGCCGTAGTGCTCGATATTTTGATGAACCCAGGTAAGAGATAGTGCAACGTCACTTATGAGAGATTCCATGGTAACGTTGGGCAAGAGCCGATAGTTTGTTGATACGAAAATATAGCCGCGCTTTGTGAGGGCATCGGGTTTTAAGGCGACATCGCTCTTGTCTCCAACGACCCAGCCACCCCCGTGAATCCAAAAAATAACGGGCAGCAGTTCATTTAGATTGCTCTCGGGAGCATAAACGTCCAATACCTGGCGTTCATGAGCAGGATGAGAGTAGGGAATATCCGAGTGGAGGGATTGGCCTTTCGCGACGTTCGTTCCAAGCGCAAGCGCAGTGCATAGCGCAGTGGATAGCGTCAAAGAGGTTAGGGGTTTCATAGCTTTGTGAGATCTTAGAGAGAGCACGTCGTTGGGCAAGGATCCGTTTCCGTGATAAGAGATTGATAACATGCCGAAGTCTTGTCCTTGATTTCTATACGACGAAAAGGGTGGCGGGAGTTTCAGATGCTCTGGTTAAAACCTGGGGTTTTTGGAAGCGCTGCATTTGTCTCCTAGTCGGAGCGTGAGAGTTCGTCGCGATCGATTTCGATGTCAAAAATCTTTCGTCCATCCCTGTTCATCCATACGGCTTCCAACCTTGCGGGTGTTCTGGTTGAGTCGACTCTGAGTTTCAGGAAAACAAAGGGTTCTTCAGCGGATTGAATTAGCGCGGGGTGGGGCACGTTTAGACTTGGAATGACGCTGCCGTGCATGGGGGATGAGATGAACTGGTAAAGTGGATAACCGACTTGTTCGGCGGTGTCGTACTTGAGGAGTCGAGAGACGTGGATATCACCGCCCATCAACACGACGCCTTCAATACGATTCTCGCCCAGCCAGCTCTGTATCGCTTGCCGCTCATGCATATAAGTTCCCCAATCGTCAGATTCCGAATTCTTCTTGTCATCCCAGATCATTCCGCATGCTAGGATCTTAAACGATGCGTCCGATGCAAGTAGTCCGGTCTTGAGCCATTCCCATTGTTGTTTACCAAGGAGGGTTGGCTTTTCTGGATCCGCCCATGAAGGCTCGGTTCGGGAGAACCAACGAGTATCCAAGAGGAAAACCTCCACCGGGCCGTAGCGGAATTTCGTGTAGACTCCTTGGTCGCCGTGTCCAAAGGTTTGATTGGGACGGTAGTTTACGAATCCGCGACGCGAGTGTTCTTTTCCAGCTAAGGTGCCGTCAGAATCGTTTCTCCCGAAATCGTGGTCGTCCCATGTTCCCCAGAAGGGAATCGAACGAAAGGTTTCGGCAAATGGCGGCACACTGGTTAGACGTCGGTACGCGTCGCGTACGCGATCCAGATCAGTGACGTCAATGTATGGGGTGTCGCCTAGGAGCACCATGCCGTCCGCCCCTTCATCTTTGATGCGGGTCCAGATCGATGATGTTTCTGAGCTAGCGCACGAGCCAAAAACCAAAGTCACCTGAGCTGGGAGGCTCGGTTTTGGTGCCGTGTGAAAACTATACGCCTCTCCTTGCCAAAGGGGCTTTGAATCTCTGAGAATACGGTAATGGTATTTCGAATCGGCTTTAAGGCCGTTTAGTTCCCAACGGAGACACCAGTCCTCAGCGTCCCGCGCCTCGGCTTGAACGCGCTGTGTAGGCGTCTGTTCCCGAGGCATCCAAACTTCCAAATCATAAGTGCCTGGTACCGGCACTCGAGCCCAAACGATCGCTGAATGATCAATCACGTGACCGATTAGGGGGCCTTGAGATTGTCGTCCATTCCAGAGCGGCAAGGGGGCTTTAAAATCCTCGGGACGGTGGACAATCTTTTGAACCTTCGGTTCTCGGACTTGGTCTAGGACATTCCTAGCGTGGACAGGCCTGCCTTTGTAAGAGCGTTCTGCCAAGGCCCGAATCTGCTTCGATGTCAACTCGAGGTCGTAGGCAGCGACATCATCAATATAGCCGTCCCAATCCCGGGCGCCATCGCCTCCGCGATGGTTGCCGATGTGAAAACCGCTCATCTCCTCAAGTAGTTCTCCCTCGGGCAATGCAACGTCATCGCGGAGCGATCCATTGTGATAGAATTTTGCATGTCCTTCGTTGCGATTCCAAACGATTGCCGTGTGATACCATTGGTTGGCCTTAATTTCCGGTCCTGTTACGTCGCTAATGGTCGAGTGTGACGCTGTCTGAAACCACCACTCGGCGTCACGCTGGTCCTGGTCCTGGCGCAATCCAAAGGCGAGCGAATAGGCTGGTGTTGATTCCCAGATAAAGTTTCGAGCGTCCGATCCATCGCCGCTTAGATCATCGTAGCGGTACCAGGCGACAAGGGTGAAGACCTCGGCACTATGATAGCCAAAGAGTGGGTTCCGAATTGAAACATAGGTCTTGTTCCCAGAACGAGGGCCGCTGTCTAGGCGTAAGGCTCCTGTTCCGATTCTAGCGGTCGATCGATCGTTGACGATGCTAATGAAATCACCGCCCGAGGGCTTTCCATGATAGAGATCATTGTTCACCGTACTAGAATAATCCTCATCGAAGGACCAATGAGCTAAGAGTCCAAAACCTTCCGAAGCGGGCTTCGATTCATCTGCCATGAGTGCGGTGAAGATGAACCCTGAACACGCGCTACTGGCAATGAAAAGGCGAAGCCACGCCGCCGCGCTCCTCGAGTGATCGAAGCTCTCCATGAAGATGCTTGATAGATTTGAAACAATAGGGGCCGCCGTTCGAGTGCATCCGCGTTGAGATCTGCGGAAATCTAAGATCGATTGAAAACAGAATGCTAGGGTCATGTGTTGTGAGATTTAGAATGTTAGCCACCCAGAGTTGCGTCCGCTGCCTTCGCGATTTTCTAGGATGAGGAAAGGAAACCTATCCTAGGTCCTGGGCCCGAATCAAGAATGCATGGTTTTGTCATTGAACGGCTGTGCGAGGGAGTTCAGTCCAAGTGGGGCATGTTGCTGTCTCAGTTGAGCTGGCTTGTGAGATAGTGTGGCGCTGTTTGGGACTGGGAAATGAAGGCCCGATGGCGTTGCTTCCCTTTGGTATGGTTGTAGGGAAAACTACTTATGACTTATGTTGGGCGGGGCTATGGGAAATGCTTCAGGGATTAGCATTGAGCGATCGTGATTCGATCTCATCGAGACCATCGGAATCCCGATTAGAACCGTTATTTGTCAGAGTCGGGCCACGGAAACGTCGAAGAAATCGCTGCCGCAAAATGTCACTCATCGTTCAAAGAACGATTTAAGGCGTTTGGTTCGATCCCTGTGGATGCAGACGATCGGCCGAACGTTCAAGAATCAATATCCATCCAGTACTAAAAATGGCAACAAAGATACAAGCTCTTGGCGATCGCGTTTTGGTAGAAGCGGCCCATGAAAAGGCAGAAAATAAGGGCTGAATCATTATTCCCGATTCAGCCAAGGAGAAGCCCGTTGAAAGCATCGTTGTGTCACTTGGCACGGGGAAACGAGATGACCTGGGGCGGAAGATTGCGTTTGAGGTAAAGAAAGGCGATCGAGTGCTCGTTAGTAAATACGGAGGCACGGAAATCAAGATCGACGATTGCGAATTCAAGATCCTCAACGTGGAAGGCATCTTGGCGATTGTCGGCTAGACAGGATTGAATCAATCGAAAAATATATGGCAGCAAAACGATTACTGTTTGATGAGAAAGCCCGTCAAACCTTACTTCAGGGCGTTTGTAAACTCTCGCGAGCGGTATCAGCTACCCTGGGCCCCAAAGGGCGCAATGTGGTTTTGGATAAGAAATTTGGATTTCCGACGGTGATCAAGGATGGTGTGACTGTCGCCAAAGAGATTGAATTGGAGAACCCATTCGAAAACATGAGTGCTCAAATGGTTCGTGAAGTGGCGAGCCGGACGAGTGATGATGCTGTTGACGGCACAACGACCGCGACGGTTTTGGCGGAATCGATTTTTCGTGAGGGACTCAAGTACGTCACCTCAGGAGCCAATCCGATTGGAATTCAACGTGGGATTCAGAAGGCGGTTGATGCTGGAGTGGCTCGATTGGCCAAGATTGCCAGGCCAATTCAAGACTAAGAGAAGATCAAGCAGATTGCGACCGTCTCGGCGAACTGGGATAGGGCGATTGGTGTGGATATCGTGATTCGCGCCATCGAATCGCCACTCAGAGTGCTTGCTGCGAATGCTGGTGAAGAAGGATCCTTGATCGTGCAGGAAGTCAAAAAACGAAAGGGGAATATGGGGTATATGGGGTATAACGTTGCCACGGGAGAGTATATCGATCTAGTGAAAGCGGGTGTGATTGACCCAAAAAGGGTAACTCGTTCCGCACTGCAGAAAGCCGCATCGATCGCTGGGTTGCTTCTAACAACTGAGTGTTTAATCACCGAGGTTCCGCAATCAGAGAGTTCTCCTGCCGGTGGTGAAGCTCATGGGCCTGGGCCAGGGATGTATTAGGCCAGGTAGAGCGTCAGCTCGTCTTGCATGGCGCAAGCGGGAGGGGATGCCTTCTCTCTTTCGCTAGGTCGGGCAAAGGCCTGCTTGAGGCAAGAGGAACCCAGGGAATGCTAGTCTTCACCGGAGAGATGGTGTTTCAACGGATAATTCGATTTGGTTGATGACATATATTCTCTTTGGGTTCAGTGTCGGTATGCCCCGGGGAGAAACAAGTCTACCTGGAGTCCTGCACCTTTACCGAAATTGAGCAAACACTATGGGCGATAAATCTCCGAAATCGAATTTGAAAAAGAAGTCCCAGAAGGATGCTAAATCCAATTCCTTAAAACAGAAAAAGAAGGACATTGCTCTTGGGAAACAAAAGCCAGGCAAAGGCTAGTATTTCATTTCGGGTCGACGCGTTTGATAGGGCAACGATACGTGGGCTTGCGTTCTTTGAATGGTTAGGGGAATTCTTTCGGAGTCTCATCATCACGAATTGCGACCCTGGCTATTTTGGGCTGGCTCTTGTGCGCTCGTAGTCTTAGTTAGCCCCCCCTCGTCGCGTTCCACGAAACGAAGCCCGGCTGTCGGTCGTGAATATTTCGAAATTGAATCGTTTTATGTGCCTATGGCTTGCCGTAGGGATCAATCGGCGAAGGTCGGACGCGTGCGGCTCTTGCTCGTTTCATGCTTGATGACGATTTGAGTCCCATTTGCTCTTGTTGGAATAGACCGCATGTTGCATAGAACAAGAAATATTCGACGATTCCCGAACTTACCCTCGAAGGCGAATCAGGCGATGCCTGGTAGCTTGATTCGTCTTCGAGGCTTCGGCTGTCTCTGGGGCTTGTGTGTCGATATTTATCGAGTGACTCGCTCGATAGCAGCGTTGATGTGTTTTTCATTGGTGCTGGCTCAGAGCGTCTTCGGTGGGCGAATTCGAAGGTCTATTCGAGGCCTATTTCGTCTGATCTGAGATGAGATCGGCCCCCCCCAAGGGAGCTATTAGGCTAGGGAACTCTCACAGATAGCAGGTAGGAACGCGACTGCTTGCAACTGTTGGCTCCGAGAAGCCCCCTGGGTCGTGTTCGCTAATTTGATTGAGAACGGCGTACTGCTCGATTGAGTTTCGTTGGCCTAGCCGTTGGTGAATTAAAAACTAGGAGCGTTCTTTGGAACGCGAATCCAGGTGTAAGCCCTTGTTAGAAACGAGTAGAGGTAGGTGAGTATGAAACTGGCGGCTATCGGTAAAAGTGTTGATGGCGCTAACCAGGCTACGAGAAGGGCGAAATTGATGAGAGCGACTGCTGGCACTGAATGGGCTCTGCTCCGGATAAGGTGAGGCATTTCGAATGGAACCAGCATTGAGATGCTGTGTATGACGAAGATGAGGGTCAGTGGAATGCTCTCATTGAAATCAAATAGCTGCCCAAGAAGTAAAACAAAGAACACATGTCTAATCAATTCGTTCGTTGCCGTTCCACGAGGGGTTTGTGGTGTTGATTCTAGTCTTGATGTGATTCTCAGTGTGATGCAGATGGCTGCCAAAGCACTTGCTGCTGCACAGAGGCCTCCGAAGTGCAGGCCTGCGATGAGCACGAATAGAGAGTGGCTGAACGCGTCACAGACGTTGTCTAAGATCGCGCCATATTTACTTCTCAGCTTCAATTGAGCGGCAATCACCCCATCTAGGTCGTCCATGAAATTGTTGTAGAGCATTATTGGGATAAGAAGCTGATAGCCTTGTGGCAACAGCAGGAGGCCCAAAGGGGCAATTCCTAGGATAGAGGCAAGGTTTGGCAGGTTGCGATAGATGTAATTTCCCATTAATTCTTGGATTCGTCACCTGCTGACGGAGACGGAAGGTTCATCTTGAGTAAAAAGAAGTGGTTTTTCAGTTGGGGAAAATCGATTCGAAACATCTCGGGTATTCTTGTGATCCATGGATTGCCTAAGCGGAGTGCCCCATACACGAAGTGCCCTGTCGCGGTTAGCATTTTCAATCTGGATGGGGTTTTTGACTTCTAGCAATTCATGGTTTCACAGCCCATTTGCATCAACACATAGGGAATGTTCTCTTCAATTTGTTCGGTAGTAAGGCCACATTGTCTGAATAGATCCGAATATATTTCCGTGGAACGGTGGGTCGCCTGATAGTCTCCTAGGGTGGTTCTGATTCCCTCGCACATCGTCGACTCGCGGCAAAGGATAATACCGCCTGGGTTTAGCAGCAGTGCCAGGCGCTGAAGAATTACGATGACATCGACCTCATTCAGATACATTAAGAGGCCGCCTAGAAATATCAGATCGAACTTACCTTTCGGCACGTAATCCATGACCTTGCAATGAACTGCCTTGATGTTCGTCTGCAATGCAGTTCTGTTCTCTAAGAAGTTGAAGAAGCTCTGGCTCCCTTCGACAGCGACCACTTCCAAGGATCGCTCAGCAAAATACTCGGCCCAATGGCCGATGCCGCAACCGAGATCGAGAACTCGTCTCTCTGGTGCTTGTTGTGATGTGAGACGATCAATGAGCCGTTTCTCTTCGTTGAACCGAAAGAGGCCGGCTCGATCGGGGAATCCAAAACCCTCCATCATGTAGGGGCCGAGAAACGAGGGCTTCGCCTGATTCCAGTAGCGATTGGTTGAAGAATAGTCGAGTTGAAGCATGATCCGGCCGAAGCTCAGGATTTGACTGCCGTTGCTTGGGTCATGTTCCCGAGAAACATTTTTTCTGCGGCCCGCAAATCTGGCAGGGTGTCGACCTCATACCATCGGGTTTCATCGAAGAATACCGCTTCAAGTGAGACGCGGGATTCATCGATTAGCTCAGTTAAAACGGTTTCGTAGTAGTCCGAAAGCTGCTTTGCATCGATGTGTTGTTGGAGGCGGGTTGTGATTGTCCTCCACGTAGCCAGCGAAAAGCTATAGAGGTTCACAGTTTTGAATAACGCCGCTTTTCCTGGTTGATAGCCATGCGGGCGAATGCTGGATACTTTGTCTGTCTGGTCTAGGCTTACCACACTGCCGTTCATCCACGGAAGTCGTTGCGACACTGCGATGCGATCAGGGGTCATCATTGGCTGTAGAAGGTCAGGATCAAACACGAGATCACATTCTGCCAACAGGAACGGCTCATTGATCGTTGCTCGAGCCAGCCAAAGGGAATAGATATTGTTGGAGTTTCGGAATTCTGGATTGCTAATGTAGTCAATTTCTAAATCACTCTCCAGTCCGTCGAGATACTGTTTAATGTGGCTGCCGAGATGTCCGACCACCACCACCAGCCGCTTGATACCATTGCATTGGAGCGCATGGATAAATCGTTCAATGAGAGTGCTGCCGTTAACCTCAGTAAGGCATTTCGGAGCGGCATCGGTCAAAGGATGGAGGCGACTACCGGTTCCGGCTGCCAGCAATAAGGCGGTCGTAATGTGCCCGTGTTCTCTCTCTTTCATGTTCGGAGTGATCTGTCGCATAGACAACAGGCCTCGCGATGAATTCGCTTGTTTCCGGGAGCTTGACCGGATGAAAGACTGGCTGTTTGTGCAGTGTCGACTGCTCAACTCAGACTATCCAACCATGAAAGTTGCTATGCTGCTGGCCTTGCCAGTCAAAGAGGAGTGGAGGGCAAAACTCCCTCAGTTTTAAAAAACTAACAGGTCATTGACATGAACGCAACATATGATTGTCCTCGCGCGCGTCGTCTTCGGTCAATGAACCAGATCTTGCCTAGACGTGTTAGGAATTGGTTTTATGAAAGTAGGCTCGAGCCCAATTGATCCGGGGGCATCGATTGATGTGAAAGTCACTCTGCATGAGTGCTTCCGATGGTTTCTTCCCAAATAGATCAAGCCGAGGAAAGTAGATTGGTGAGGGCTGAAAATAAGAAGGCCAGCTCGAACCTTAGAGAGGGCCAGCGTGAAATCGTTTGTCGAGGAACAACATGCTAAAGCAATCTGAAATCGAACAATACCATCGCGACGGCTTTGTCATACCTGATTTTCGGTTGGGCGACGCAACGCTTGACGATATCCGTGAGGCACATGCCCGATTGGTTAGTCGGTAATCCAAATTTAGTGACTACTGTTCGGGCGTGTTGGCCTACGATCCCTGGTTTCTGACGGTTGCCCGACGCTCCGAAATCTTGGATAGGGTGGAACAAGTCATTGGGAGCGATATTGCGTTATGGAATTCCAGTTTCTTTGCAACACCGGTAAGCATTGGAACGCGAACATCCTGGCATCAAGACGGAGAGCCTTGGCCGATCGCCCCTCTGGCCACTTCCACGGTATGGATTGCAATCGATACATCGACGAGGGAAAACGGCTGCGTACGCGTTATCCCTGGTTCTCACTGATCCAAACAATTGGCCAAGTACAATCGTAGTGACGTATCCAACATCGACCTGAACCTGGAATTGGATGAAGCAGAGTGCGACGAATCCGAAGCCGTCGACATCGTCTTGCCGACCGGCGCGATTTCCTTGCACGATGTGTTTCTTTACCATGGATCTGAAGCCAGTCGTTCTTATTATCCCCGCTGTGGCATGACATTGCGGTATCTGCGGGCTTCGTCGGCTTATTGCCATACAATTAAGACCTGGTTTGAACGAACGGGACCTTTGGATATGTCGGACCGAACCATTTACCTGATAAGAGCTACTGACCAATCGGGTCAAAATGACTTTCGGGTTCGGTAATAGCCTTGCCAACATTGCATCTGTTGCAACTGCGCTTCGGAAATTGAGCGGCATCAGCTTTTGTGATCAACAAGATGGATAGACACGAGTCATAAACCGGAATTCATTGGCTCGGTGGATTGCTGTCCATTGTGCTGAGGGATAGGTCTCATGTCATTGTGCCGACGTGCTAAGACGATTCTTTAAAGCGAAACCAGGGGGATGACTTACTCCCTGCGAAAATCGTCCTGCCACATCCAGATTGTCTCGGTGCTTGGGCTGCCTTTGGCTGGCTGAGTTGTCCTTGAAATACAGCCTGACATGAGAGTCACGAGCGTGATGAGTCCCAAGCAGAGTTTGATCTGTTTGCCTAGCCGCGGATTGGCGCAGCTTTGGTCTGTCCAAGACCAAAGCTGAAACGGTTCGAGCTTGGAATAATTAATAGGGTAAATCATTTGATCGGATTGTTTTTGGGGGGCATTGGCCTGCGGTGGTGGTGGATCTGAGCTATATAGGGCGAGGTCATCGCGCGAACCAGGGCACTATAGTTTAAGTGAAAGGAAATCTCCGTACCTACGGTGAGGCATTCGGTGGTTTCAGTGATAAGGTGGTCGCTGGAGGCGCCGAGAATCGTGACTCCGAGAGGGGGCTCAAGACCAGACGGGTCTGTATCCTGATGTCCGATGGCAAGTATTGTCCGACAGATTGAGCCGCGATCTGGCACGGATGGCGATGGCCCGAATGCGGTCTGAGCGAGCTCACCCCAAGGTTGGGAGGGTTTGACTTTTGATTCAATCACTTCGGCCACTAAGGTAAAAGCATCCCGATGCAAGCCATTCAATGGTCGGCGATGAAGGGTCTCACGACCGAGCAGAATGGATTCCCCCAAACGGAGGTTGTTGATGCGGCCGATTTCTCCGCCATTCAGCGCCCATTGAAGATTTCCTGAGTTTCCTCCCGTTACAATTTCTAGGGTTCGTTCGAAGCTATTTTCGATCGAATCGACCAAAGAGGACAGCATGGCCATATTGGTGGCGTCGGGTTGGACCCCGTGCTGGCATGCTAGATTTGTGCCTAGGCCTCTTAGAACAATACCAGGGAGATCTAGAATCTGAGCTACAAGACTCTCGAGATCGTTCGGCATGATCCCTTCTCGCAAGTCGCCAAGCTCTACCATGAGGACGATCCCGTGGGTGCGTCCATTCTGTGTTGCAGCGGCAGAGAGTAGCCTGATGACGGCGAGTTCGGAATTGAAACTTAGATCGGCATGCCTGACGACACTTGGTACCTCGCTGGGCATAGGAGAACGAATCAGGCTGAAGGTTGCTTCTAACCCTGCCGAACGCATCCTCTTGATATTCTCGATTCGGGAATCCCCGATTTCTCTGAGGCCAGCTTGGTGAAAGACGCCGGCGATCTCAGGAGATCCGAGGGTCGCCTTGGTGATAGCAGTGACGGCGACCCCGCGATTCGCTAAAAGCCGAACGAGGGTGGCGGCGTTGTGATGAATCTTGTCGAGATCAATTTCCAAGCGCGGAGCTGTCACCGGACGCTATGGCTGCAGTCTTTTCCTAGCTCAGGGAATGCGGTGCGAATCATCTCAAGCAAGTGATCCGTTGAACGAGTTAAGGCATCAGTGACCGGAATGCCGAGCTCGCGTTCATAGCGAATGATTGCGGCGTCGACTTCATCGTTCGTCATGCCTTCGTGGTTAATCGTCAAGCCAATTACCTTCGTGCGAGCGAAGCTCTGGATAAGATTAATTTCTTCGAGTGCTGTAGGCATTGGCATGGACTCGAAATCGCAGCGATGCTTCCTTCCCGGTGCGTGCTGCAGTATGACGGCAGAGGGTTGACTTCCTCTAATAATGAAACTTGAGGTCGAATAGGCTGGATGACTCAAGGCTCCTTGACCTTCAATGATGATGACATTGGGGGCTTCACTCTCAAATGCCTCGATGATCGTGGCCTCCATTTCACCCGCGCAGAACTGGGCTGGAACCGCGTCGAGGGCCACGCCATAGCGAGCGCCCTGGATCAATCCCGTTTGGCCGGTTCCAACCATTACCGTCTTTAATCCCTGCTTGTTGAGAGCCTGGGTGAGTATGGTTGCTGTCGTTCGCTTGCCGATAGCACAGTCCGTTCCGAGTACCGCAATGCGGGGACAAGAGACGTTGCCGATCCGATCACTAAACATCCTCAAATCCTTCTTGTCGCGAGGCTTTCGAATATCGATCATCACGACGCCCTCAGATTTGCTCGCCTCGAAGAATTCGGGGTCATCATTTAAGAACTCATGTAGCCCATTGACTATGTTTAGTTTGAGATTGATGGCTTTGAGTACGAGATTTCGCTCGTCGGGAGACAGTTTGCCACTGGCGGGTGCCATTCCGAAGATGAAGTATCTGGCGCTGCCTTTGGTTGATTTGATTGCCTCAGGAAGATTTCGGCAGACAGGAATGCCATTCGGTGCTTCGCCAAGGGCTTCACCTGCATCGAGACCAGATTTTTCACTATCAATGACGGCGAGAATCTCGTACTTCTCCGAATGGCGAACAAGTCCGTTCGCGGTCTTACCATCCACTGCGCCAAAATTTCCTTCACAGTAGACGATGGCGCCCGAGCTTCTTAAATCATCTCTCTTGATTCCAACGGGCTTATGTTGTTTTGATAGGAAGGCTTGGGATACTTCTAGTGCTGTCTCTTATACACATCTCCGAGCCCACGAGACCTCTCTACATCTCG
>CAJXVR010000227.1 GCA_913061285.1 uncultured Verrucomicrobiota bacterium
ACGAGATGTAGAGAGGTCTCGTGGGCTCGGAGATGTGTATAAGAGACAGTTGCAAGGCTGTCTCCAGCGCATTCTCACAGAATATATTCGTTACCAAATTTGCCCCCTCGGAATCAGCTGCTTGCCCTTGGGAATCAATCTTGAAATCTCTCCCCGGAATCTCCGGATCGATAATTTGTTTCAAACACACTAGAATTTTCATGAACAATCGTTGCTACGCTTTCAATACCGCAGCCATCACAAAATCAGCCACTTCATCAGCTACCTCGGCGCCCTCAAACTGGCCACCGGGGCGATACCACCGAGCCACCCCTAGAATCGCCGAAAAAATATTCATCGAGAGAAGCCCCACCGTGCATTCCCTCAAGAGCCCTCTAAGTTTAAGGATCTCCAAGGTTTCTCTTACGAATTCCAAGTAAGACCGTTTCTTGGCAACGATCGCTCTCCGATGTTTCGGACTTAGACCGTTGATTTCATCAGTCAGAATTGTGATGGCCCCGCCAATCTGAGTCAGCAACAGCGTGTGCCGACGGACCACTTCACGAAGGCGTTGTGCTGGATCCTCTATCGCCTGGCAGGGAACAACCACCCCGTGCTCGATAGTCTCCATTCCATATCGAACAATCCCGTTGAGCAGCTCCTCCTTTCCTGGAACATAGTAGTAAAGCCCCGCCTTAGTTAGATTCACCGCCTGGGCGATTTCACTCATCGAGGTCGCATCAAAGCCTTTCTCGCGGATCAGCTCAGCAGCAACTCGATAGATATCAGCGGCACGGTCATCCGAGGACGATTCCGCCCTCTTCTTCCGATATCTTTTCACTGGCTTTTTCGTTTCTAACACAGGTGGGATCAACTTTGGTTTTGCATTCTACCGAGCGGTCGGTAAAACTCAAGAATCTTATGAGAGATGCTGTACTTGTCGCGACTGCCCGAACCCCTCTAGCCAAGTCCTACCGAGGCTCACTCAACATGACCCGTGCTGACGATATGCTTGCGCACGCGATTCGGGCCGTCACCGAAAAGATCGAAGGCCTTGAGACGGGCGCGATAGAGGACATCGTCATCGGCTGCGGTTTTCCTGAAGCGTCTCAGGGAATGAACGTGGCCCGAATCGCCACCATCCGAGCTGGTCTTCCGACTTCAGTCCCAGCCGTCACCGTCAACCGATTCTGTGCTTCTGGACTCCAATCAGTTGCCATGGCCGCCCATGAAATCCAACATGAAGGAGCCGACGTTGCCATCGGTGGCGGCGTCGAAAGCATCACCCTCCTTGGCCAGACTCAACCGGATATCAATCCTTGGGTTGCAGAGAATTTTCCAGGCATCTATATGGTCATGGGAGACACGGCTGAGCTGGTGGCAAAGCGATATCAAATTTCACGAGAAGCCCAGGATGAGTATGCTCTCCTTAGTCAACAAAGAACCGCTCAAGCCCAACAGGAGGGATTCTTCGATGACGAGTTGGCTCCGATGGAGGTCAATAGAGCTCTCTTTGATAAAGAAACCAAGAAGCCATGTGGACAAGAATCAGCCCGATTAGAGCGTGATGAGTGCAATCGTCCCAGTACAACACTCGATGGCCTTGCCTCTTTGAAGCCCTATTTTGATCCCGATAGTGGCAAAGGAAGCGTCACTCCCGGCAATGCCTCCCAACTCTCAGACGGCGCTTCAGCCAATCTTCTAATGAGCTCCGAAAAGGCCAAGGATTTGGGACTTCGTCCCTTAGTTGCTTTCCGAGGATTTGCCGTCGCTGGATGTGCCCCAGAAGAAATGGGAATCGGCCCAGTCCATGCTGTTCCCAAACTTCTCAAACGACACGGACTCACGGTTGCCGATATCGATCTCTGGGAACTCAATGAAGCGTTTGCCGTCCAAGTGCTCTACTGCCAAAACAAGCTCGGGATTCCCACGGACAAACTCAACGTGCACGGCGGCTCGATCTCCATCGGCCATCCGTTTGGGATGACGGGATCTCGCCTGGTTGGCACCCTGGCCAATAGCATGCGACGACGCACGGCTAGATGGGGTGTTGTGACGATGTGCGTCGGCGGGGGCCAAGGCGCAGCCGGACTCTTTGAACTCTGCGAATAACATGATGCTCCCTTCCACCACGAAGACAATCGCCCTTCTCGTGTGTTCTATCGCCTTGCTCTTCGTAGGCTGTCAAACCACTCAGAACCGTCCAACGCCATTCTACGACGGATTCGGAGACTACCATCGTCCCATCACGACGAATTCACAGACAGCACAAGCCCTCTTTGATCAGGGAATGCAGCTCATGTATGGGTTCAATCATGACGAAGCCATCCGTTCTTTCCACGCCGCGACGGAAGCCGATCCGAGTGCAGCGATGCCCTGGTGGGGCATCGCCTATGCCCACGGGATCAACATCAATGATCCAGCCATGTCCGATGAGCGGTCACAACTGGCCCGTGAAGCAGCTGACACCGCGCTAAGGTTGGCCGAAGATGCCACACCCGTAGAAAAACGCCTTATCAGCTCGATCTCGGAACGCTACCAAACCCCGGCTCCGGAGAATCGACGATACCTAGATGAGGCCTATGCCAATGCGATGCAAGACGTCTACGAAGCATTCCCGAAAGACCCTGAAGCCAGCACATTATTCGGTGATGCGCTCATGAATCTTCAGCCGTGGGATTACTGGACGACCGACGGCTTGCCTAAGGGGCGTGCCAAAGAGATCGTCACCGTGTTTGAACACACCCTAGCGATTCATCCCTACCATCCTGGAGCCAATCATTTTTACATTCACACCGTCGAAGCGTCGAAGAACCCTGATCGTGCTGTCCCGGCAGCCGACCGACTCCGCTCCCTCGTTCCAGGCTCAGGTCACCTCGTTCATATGCCTTCCCACATCTACATTCGAGTCGGTCGTTACCAAGATGCTGTAAAATCCAATACCGATGCCGTTGCCGCTGATCGCCACTACTTCAAGCGCGCTCCCAAGCCAAAAATGTATGCCATCTACTATGCGCACAATCTACACTTCCTCGCCTATGCAGCAATGATGTCCGGCCACTATGAAAAAGCCCTCAGTGCCGCCCGAGACCTTGAGCGCGACATGCCAGAGGAACCCTTGAAAGCTTTCGCTGGGCTCATTGAAGGAATCATGCCGACCTCATTTCACGTCATGATACGCTTCGGAAAATGGGAAGAAATTTTGCTCGAGCCCGACTATCCCGAACATCGCCTTGTCAGCCGCGCCGTCCGCCGTTACGCCCGATCTGTTGCGCTATCGTCCCTCGGAAGAACACGGGAAGCGAGACAAGAGATGAGTGCGTTCGACCAAGCAGTCACCCGCATCCCTGAAGATTGGATGATATTCAACAACTCCGTCACCAAGGTCCTGCCCATTGCCAAAGCAATGATTCAAGGAGAGCTTCTCTGGCGCGAAGGAAACATAGAGGCTGCCTTTGAACGACTCCGATTTGGAATCAAGGAAGAGGATACCTTGATCTACGACGAACCCCCAGGTTGGATGATCCCGGTGCGCCATGCTCTCGGAGCACTCCTTCTGAAGAACGGTCAAGCGGCAAAGGCCGAACAACTCTACCTCGAAGACCTCGAGCGAAACAGAAACAACGGCTGGGGGCTGGTGGGCTTACAACAAGCTTATCGAGCGCAAGGAAAAATGACCAAAGCCAGAGAGCTTGAATCCAGAATCCAAGCAATCTGGCCAAACAGCACCCACCGACCGCTTTCATCCTGTTTCTGCGAACCCGGAAACGCACTTTAACGCACGCATCCCTCGGCTTCAGCCAATCGCTCTCATATGACAAAAGCAAACCGTCGATGGATTCTGGCCGCTCGCCCTGAAGGCATGGTCAAGGAATCCGACTTCAAACTTGAGACGAGCCCTTTCCCTGAACCTGGTGACGGAGAAATCCTCGTGCAAAGTGAATACCTCAGTGTCGATCCCTATATGAGAGGCCGCATGAACGCCGGGCGTTCCTATGCTGATCCCGTGGGCATCGGAGAAGTAATGACTTGCCAAGGCGTTGGTACGGTCATCCGATCGAAGAGCGATCGCTTTAGCGAAGGCGACAAGGTACTCGGCACAATCGGTTGGCAAGAATTCGGCATCGTTCAAGACGCTGAGGCGAGACGATTGACCTCGAGCAAGGCCCCGGTTTCCACGGCTCTCCACGTTCTTGGCATGCCGGGATTAACCGCTTATTTCGGACTCTTGAATGTCATCCAAGCTCAATCGGGACAGACTATTGTCATTTCGGGAGCCGCTGGGGCCGTGGGCTCAACGGTCGGGCAGATTGCCAAAATCAAGGGATGTCGGGCTGTCGGAATCGCAGGATCCGATGCAAAGACCGAATGGCTAAGCAGCGAGCTGGGCTTTGATGCAGCCATCAACTACAAAACAAATCCAAACCTGCTCCAAGCACTCAAAACGCATTGCCCAGAAGGCGTTCATGGCTATTTCGACAATGTCGGCGGAACGACGACCGACGCTGTCTTTCCCTTGCTAGCAATGAAGGCCCGCATCGGAATCTGCGGGCAAATCTCTCAATACAACCGAAATCAAATCGAATCCGGCCCGAGACTCCTTTGGCAACTCATTGTCAAGCGCGCGACGATACAGGGATTCCTTGTCTTCGACTTTGCCGATCAGTACCGCGAAGCCCTTTCCGCGCTCGGCGGCTGGGTTGAGGATGGCTCGATCAAATACAAAGAACACGTGGTGGATGGTTTTGAGCAAATGCCGAACGCGTTCATCGGCCTCTTCAAGGGCGAGAACGTGGGAAAACAACTCGTTCGCATCGAAACAACCGACTGATTGTCTTATCCGCTTATGCGTCCCGATATCTCAAGAATCAATACTTCAGGCCTCCCGAAAACGTTTTCAATGGAAATCCCGGAGACATTTCGCGATGAAATGGGCCACATGAATGTCACCTGGTACACCCATCTCTTCAGCGAAGCGATGGGTGGCCTCATGTCCTACCTTGGTCTCTCTTCGGATTATATTAAGCAGGAGAGGATTGGAGGCGTCGCCCTCGAAGCCCATATTCACTACCTCGCAGAAGTCCACATTGGAGATCACGTCAGTGTCTACAGCAGGGTCCTCGCGAGATCTGAGAAGCGAATGCACATGCTGCACATTCTTCACAACGAGAGTCAAAATCAACTCTCGTCGCTTTTTGAAGGGATTATGGCTTGTTTTGATCTAGAATCTCGACGTATGGCTACTATTCCTAACCCGATTGGATCGCGCCTGGATGAAGTCATTGGTGAACACAAACGACTCGATTGGCCAGCACCACTAACAGGAGTGATGAAGCCATAATTCCTGATTGCACCGTCGTTCTTCGTGCAAAGACCTAAGTGTTCTTTCCCATTGCCAAATTCTTGCGGTAACCGATCATGACGTTATTCACGGATTAAGAAATAAGTGCGCTTTAGACCGGAGATCGGACAAGAGCGTAATTCGAAATGATCTCCCATAGCAGACATCACGCTAGTAGCTACCGTGGAGGGAATCTAATGTTTCTTATTCTCTTAGCCTGCTGCGTCGGATGGTGTTTTGAATCACATTCAAAGACGGTCGCTCCCCTCAACGACGAATTCATGCTCGAGCAATGGAGCGTCGACGATGGCCTACCAGGAACTCAGGTGATCTCGCTGGCACAGTCGACCGACGGTTATATTTGGATCGGAACCCACTACGGAATCGCTCGTTTCGATGGAGTCAAATTCACCATCTTCGACGATACAACGGACGGCATCCCCCCCGGCAGTTGCTACAATATTACACCCGGCCCCCAAGGAACGCTTTGGTTTTCATTTGGGAGAAACCACGTTTACTACGCAAATGGGAGATTCACGCCTCACCCCGAGAATTCCAGTCTCCCTAAAAAGCCCTGGATACTGACCTCAACGGCAACTGGCCACCTCATTATTGGAGCCTTCGACCCCGCAACTAAGGTCACATCAATCCTTGACTTAAGCAGCACGCGAGTCGTCTTCAAGCAAGAGATTCCTAATCCAAACGCACTCCCAATCGTAGAACTAAAGGCAACCACCGATCCCTCAGGAAAAACCTGGTGGCGTTTCGGCCCCATCATTGGAGAAATTACCGAGCAAGGAATCCAGGAAACCCATCGCGATCCGAATTGGAAACGAAGACAAAGCGGAATTACGGGATCCCTGAGAGGAGGCATCTGGGTTCTATCAGGTGACGGAATCCGTCGACTCGACGACAATGGGTGGGTCAAAGATGAAATTGAAATAAATCCAACTCACGCGGACTCGATTGGGCAGGTTCACGAAGACGGAAGTGGAGACGTTTGGTTTTTCCACAGGAGAAGAAATACTGATTCCATGGTCTCTAAGTACGAGCCAGACTCAAGCGGCGTTCTCAAGCATTCTCAAACTATCAATACCGCCCCCCGAGGTGGTTTCCTCATCGATCATCAAAACGACCTTTGGCTCGCTCGGGGAACCGACATGCGGTCAAATCGCTCGGGCTTGTTTCGATTTAGAAAACGACATTTTCATGACACAAGAACAATCCAAGAGCTTAACAAGCCAATTCACTCGTTTGCTGAGAGCAACGATGGATCATTAATTATTGGCACCTACGAAGACGCCTATGCTGCAGGATCTAGCCAGCATTTTCTCAAACCGTCCGAGACCTCTTCTCAGGTAGCAAGGATCGCGCAGGGAAAATCATGGGCACTCTTAGCTGACGACACCCCTTCGTTTTGGATTGGCAGGTACTCACTTGGCTTAGCGAGCACACCGATTACGGCACTGCTAAACCTACAGATCAGCGAAACGAATCAGGTGATTCGAACGAACATTTCGGTCCGACTACAGCGCCCCAAGACAACCGCCATTTGCAAAGACAACGAGGGAGCTATCTGGATCGGTGATATCACCCATGGCTTGCTAAGAATCCTCGATGGCAAGCAGACAAGATTCACCGAACCCTTCCTTCCAGACAACCGGATTCAATCCTTGGCTTGCGATCATGAGGGCACCGTTTGGATCGGAACCAATCGCGCTGGAATCCTTCGTTACAAAGATGGAGCGTTCCATCAATTCACCGAGCACGAAGGCGGTCCAAAGGGACAAATTCGCGCCATTCTTGTTGACTCTGATTCTTCCGTCTGGTTCGCAACTGGCGGCCGAGGCATCCATCGATATCGCGAGGGTGTGTTCACAGAATTCAGCACCAAACACGGACTCCCGACAAATGAGATCAGCACCATCGTCGACGATGGCATCGGCCATTTTTGGTTTGGTTCTTACAATGGGGTTCACCGGGTAGCGAAAAAAGATCTTCAACGCGTCGCTGAAGGCTCCAAAAAGATCCTCTATGTTGATTCCTTCGACCTCGCCGATGGCCTCTCATCGCTCCAATGCACCTCAGGTCATCCTTCCAGTCTGCGAACCCGCGACGGGCGACTCTGGTTTGCAACGATTGACGGCGCGAGCGTGGTCGACCCGCGCAGCATTCCTAGCTCCCGGATTTCGCCTCCCGTTCATCTTGAAGCTCTAATCCTCGACGGAATTCCGTATGGACAGGAAACGAGAAAATCCAACACGGACGCCTCTGGAAAGTTTCAAATCGCCAATGATGTCAAACGAATCGAGTTTGCCTACACGGGAATCAGTTTTACCGATCCTGGCGAAGTCTTGTTTCGCTATCAACTCGAAGGTGATTCCGACGAATGGATCGAAGTAGGAAACGAGCGTTCCGTAATCGTGCCTCGTCTTGCGCCGGGAGAGTACACATTTCGCGTGCAATGCGCCAACGGCCCAGGAAACTGGAGCCCTCAAGCTGCCACGCTGGAATTCGTCGTTGTTTCCAGATTTTGGGAAACCAAATCTTTCGCTGTTTTTCTCGTCATTGGCATCCTGCTGCTCATCGCAACGGGCCTGCGATTGCGATGGGTTCAGTTAGAACGCCGACAGGCATCCAAAGACAAATTTACGCGCGACATTCTCGAACATCAGGAAGCGGACCGAAAGCGAATCGCCTCCGAGCTTCACGACAGCTTGGAACAAAACCTTTTGGTGATTAAGAACCGTGCCCTCTTGACCCAGCAAAAGGGCAACAACACCGAGTCGACCTTACAGGCACTTCAGGAGATCTCTGAGATTAGTTCGAGTTCAATCGAAGAGGTTCGAACAATCGCGAGCAACCTACGCCCCTACCAGATTGATCGGCTTGGATTGCAAAAAGCCATTCAATCCATGCTCAACCAAGTGGCAAGCGCCAGCGGACTATCGATCAACTACGAGATTGAAGCGACTGCATGGAACCTTTCACCACAACTGCAAATTACGCTTTATCGCATCGTTCAGGAAGCGACGAACAACATCCTGAAACACTCCAATGCTAGCCAAGCGACTGTGACTCTTCTCGTTTCTGATGTGGCGATTACACTGCGAATCAAAGACAATGGCTGTGGGTTCGAATCGGACACGCTAGAAAAAAGCTCCGGCAAAGGATTTGGGGTCAGCGGTATCCAAGAGCGAGCAACCATGATGCGAGGAACCTACGAACTAAAGACGGCGCCAGGAGACGGAACCGAGTGGGTCATTCGATTCCCCTTTTGTTGAGCTCAAGAAATCTCGATTCTCACGAGCAAATCACGACCTAGGTTTGTAGCGAGCCACACCCGAAGTTTTTATTGAAACCCTTGGTAGCTCAACTCATGATGCCTTCTAACAGCCTCTCGAATCCGTGAAATTATTCTGAACTCTCAGAATAGCTAGAAGTTCGCTATGAGGCATTTTCATGTCATGAAAGTCAGATCAAATCACGATGCGTTCACGCTAATCGAACTTTTAGTTGTCGTCGCTATCATCGCTATTCTTGCATCCATGCTGCTTCCGGCATTGGCTGGGGCAAAAGTATCTGCAAGAAAAGTGCTTTGCATGAGCAATCAGAAACAGATTGCCTTAGCAACCCAAATGTACGGGGACGATTTTGAAGGCAATTTTCCAAAGGCAACGACCCAAGATCATACGGAATGGATCAAAGCGATGATTCGTGCTGGCTATTTCTCGACGCTGAAAGTGTTTAAGGATCCTTCGGAATCGGAAGGCGCTCATGATTTCACCGATTTGAGAAGGGTTAGGATGCGCATGAGTGGCAAAGCCGATGAAGAATTTGTCGCTTCGTATGGAATCAACGAACGACTGGCGGGTCCCTCGGGAATCAAAATGCCCAAGTTTCAAACGGTTCAAGATCCAACACGCATATTCTTCTTCGGTTGCTCCACCTATTACATTGCCCCAGACTGGGATCACGAGCGTGTCTACAATGCCGGCGGCCCCCACCCCATTGGATCCACCCAGAACGCCCCAAGAAAACAGTATGCCAGACATGGTTCCGGGTCAGGGTCCAAGCCCGGGAGCGTGATCACCTACGTTTCCGGAAATTCATCATTCGAGGACCAGGAGTTTATTGAGAAAGATCTACAGTGGTTTCCTGGAGACTCACGACGACCCGCTTCTTCTCAGAAACAATAGAGCCACAATCGTGAATAGAGAGATCCTAGTCAACAGTACGAGAGCGGGCTTGCCCGATGAAGCACTGATCATTCGTGAGCCAACGAACGGCGGGTTCATCCGAGTCAACCGAACGTTCACCGAATTGATGGGATTCGACAGCCAAGAACTCACCCAAAAGGATCTCCTTGATTGGATCCAGGAGGCAGATCGCAAGGGTTTACAGTCACTGATCGAGACGGAGACTGGAAGCTACAAGGCCCGACATCAAACAAAGACCGGCGACTGGATAGAGTTTGAATGGCGTCTAAAAAAGCAAAACAATCGAAGCGTCGTCCTTGGCAAACCTCATACGGTGGATCGCTGTAGCATCCGGACGAACAAAGCGACCGCGAAGTCGTTTCCCTCGACGATGCATGAGATCCTGGCTGAAATGGCACTCATCATCGAAGAGGAACGTCCAGGACTCAAGTGCTCCGTACTCCTACTCAACGACGATGGTAGCCTCAGTGCTGGAGCAGGCCCGAGCCTCCCTGACGAATACAATCGCTCAGTCGAAGGCCTCTTGATTGGTCCCGGCGTCGGCTCGTGTGGAACAGCCGCGTTCTGGAACGAACGGGTGATCGTCGAGGACATTCAGCAAGATCCACTATGGAAAGATCTCAAGGAAATCGCAGGCAAAGCCGGCGTCGCCTCATGCTGGTCCCACCCCATCATCTCAAGACATGGCAACGTTCTCGGAGCGACGGCTCTCTACAGTCCCACTCCGCGGGCCCCTAGTCAGCAGGAACTGGATAGTCTCGGCACCGCAGCCCGGATGTTTGGCCTGGCAATTGATCATGCCTACGCCGAACAGGCACTCGAACGCAGCAAAGCTGCCAGAGCACGTCGAGAATCAGAACTTGAGGATCAATTGCATCAAGCGGCAAAAATGGAAGCCCTAGGCGTGCTCGCAGGTGGCGTCGCCCACGATTTTAATAACATGCTGGTCTCCGTCTTGAGCAATGCTGAAATGGCTATAAAGACGGTACCTCAAGACGGCGAAACCTGCCGCATGCTCCAAGACATTGTTCAAGCCAGCCGGAGTGCCAGCGAACTCTGCAGCCAAATGTTGGCCTACGCGGGACGCGGAGTGATGGCGAAACAAGAGCTAGAATGCAACCAACTGATAGCTGAGATCGGCAGTCTTCTCCAAGTTGCCATCTCGAAAAAGTCTAAGCTAAAATACGAATTAAGCCGTCACCCGCTGTTTATCGAAGGAGATAAATCACAGCTCGTCCAAGTCTTCATGAACCTGATCACGAATGCATCCGAGGCTCTCATGGATGAACCGGGAACGATTCGTGCGAGCACGAATCTCAGGACCTTCACGGAAACTGAACTTTCAACATTTCAGATAGGTGATGGATCGAATGAGGGTAGTTATGTCGAGTTCATTGTCTCGGACACAGGGATCGGCATGGATGAGGAGGCCCTTAAGAAGCTGTTTGACCCCTTCTTCACCACAAAGTTCACTGGGCGTGGCCTTGGCATGGCCGCTGTGAAAGGAATCGTCCTCCGCCACAACGGGCACATTAAGATTTCAAGCCAACCCGGACAGGGCACGACCTTTAGCATCCTTCTTCCCAGCATCCCTGCTCCGAATTTTCCGGAGCGAATGGGGGAAAAGCCACCCGTGCCCCAAATCCAGAAGCGAGTCCTTCTGGTTGACGACGAACCGCAGGTTCGACGCACTCTGGCTCGTGTATTGAAAAGCGCAGGCTTCGACGTTCTTCAAGCCGAAGATGGCGCTAATGCGATCGAATGTTTTAGAAATAATCATGATTCAATCAATTGTGTCCTCCTTGATCTCAGCATGCCCGATCTTGACGGGGAAGAGACGTTTCGAGAATTGAAAAAGATTCAGAGCGATGTTCGGGTCGTACTCAATAGCGGCTATGCCGAAGAGGATCTCCTGGATCGAATCGAGTCGACTGGGTTTTCGGGACTCCTACACAAGCCAGCCTCCATCGAGACGCTTGTTTCGACGCTGCACAGAGTCATTGAGGAATAGCGGATTTAAGCTTAGCGCCGGTCGTCTCGTGTTTCAAAAACGGCCACACGAGCGGATGATTCAATGCAGACGACCAACAACTAAGGCACCCCCTTCTCATCGTTTCGACTTGCCGAGCAGGAGCTCAGCACGTCGAAAACATTCCAGCGAATGGTCGTGAACCATCCCGGTCGCCTGCATAAAGGCATAGCAAATCGTCGATCCAACAAATTTAAAACCTCGTTGACGCAAGTCCTTGCTCAGGGCATCGGATTCGGGACTCGTTGAAGGATAGTCACTAAGCGACTTGAATTCGTTCACGATGGTTTGCCCATCTACAAACCCCCAAAGATAGCTATCGAAAGAGCCGAACGTGTTCTGAATCTCGATGAACTGCTGAGCATTCCCAATCGTTGCCAGAATCTTGGCTCGGTTCCTAATAATTCCCGCGTTCTGCACCAACCTTTCAACGTCCTTCTCTCCGAACGCAGCAACCAAATTCACATCAAACCCAGCAAAAGCGCGTCGATAGTTTTCCCGTTTCTTCAGAACGGTATACCAACTAAGCCCGGCCTGAGCAGATTCAAGGATTAGGAATTCGAACAGTTTACGATCATCATGAACAGGCACGCCCCATTCCTCGTCATGGTAGGCAATGTAGTCAGGCTTTGTCAGATCTACCCATGGGCAGCGTGTCGGTTCGGATTCGTTCGCAGTCACAATCAAAGGATAGAAAGGATTGGAGACTAGGTCGACTCTAGTCTAAAACTGTCACATGAATCTGACATCGCTACGGCTCCTGAGCCTTCTCTTCTTCGGAGGCGCCATCGCAGACGCGCAGAATTTTGCCGGAGACATGGCTCTATCGAAAGTGCTTTTGAAGGGAGAGAATTGGGAGAGAATGGCCAGCGGTTACGGCTTTACCGATGGAGCGGCCTCAGATGAAGCCGGAAATTTCTACTTTTCTGGTCGCCGAAATGAAGTCGGATCAATCTTTAAAATTGATCCATCTGGCAACGTTTCCACCTACATCTCCGACGCAAGTGGGATTAGCGGCCTTCAGTTCGGACCGGACCAGCGGCTCTACGGCACCCGTTGGGGCAAGAACGATATCGTGTTTTTTGACGCCCACGGCAGCATGAACACGATCGCCAAGGGAGACCATCCGAATGATTTGGTGATTACGAGTCAGGGCCAACTCTTTTTCACCAACGCCGATGGCGTCTCTTCGCTCTCGCCAGAGCAAACGCCCCGCCTCGTCGCTAAGGGCATTAAGGGAGCGAACGGAATTTCGCTCTCGCCGGACCAGGGCACGCTCATCGTCTCAGAATATAGCGGAAAACAGGTTTGGGCTTACCGGGTTGAGACAGACGGGAATCTCAACTACGGGGAACCCTATATGACCATGCGCCTCCCCGCGGGCAGTGGAACGGCGAAGGGTGATGGGGCGACGACTGATGTTGAAGGCAGATACTATGTAACATCCGCCCTCGGAATCCAAATGTTCGACGCCACGGGCAGAATCAGCGGAGTAATCTCCAAACCAAGCAGAGAGGGCATCTCAAATGTAGAATTTGCCGGTGAAGGACACCGGTATCTCTATGTGACCTCGGGCGGCAACGTCTACCGACGCTTAACTAAGACGTCGGGGCTCCGTTTTCAACATGCCCTTAAGGAATCAAATCAAAGGGAATAGCCCCTCCCTTTTGACGCCCTACGCGAACACCTCGGAAATTGCTTTTCCTTTGTGCGCGACCGTGAAGGGACGTCCGGATTCGGACATGATCACTTCTTCCTGAGGCAGTCCGATGG
>CAJXVR010000228.1 GCA_913061285.1 uncultured Verrucomicrobiota bacterium
CATACGAGATGTAGAGAGGTCTCGTGGGCTCGGAGATGTGTATAAGAGACAGTGGGAAATATCGTTATCAACCTGCTCGATTCGATCTACATTACCATGATCGTCGAGGTAAATCTTGTTCTCAGGAAAGTCGAGTTCCAACGCACCATTCTTAAATCGTCGTTCACGAATCTTTTGAGCCAGTTTATTGGCATCGTGAAGCATGCTTTCGATCTTGTTTCTCGGTTTTCTCTTCAGCACCTCGAAAGCGTCTTCATAGGCGAAACGTTGTTTCGAATGAATGACGGAAGCATAGCACCTCGATCGAATCACCTCTCCATCCTTCCCCAACAAGAACTCAACACACTTTGTCAAGCGATCAACTTTTGGCTTGAGAGAACAGAGCTCATTGCTCAGAGCCTCGGGCAACATTGGAATCACCCGATCGACAAGATAACTGGAGTTCCCGCGCTTCTTCGCCTCGACGTCCAAGGCTGAACCAGGCAAGACATAGTTCGAGACATCGGCAATGTGAACCCACAGCTTCCACTTCCCCCCATCGGCTTCTCGTAAGTAAAACGCATCATCAAAATCTTTAGCATCCACGGGGTCGATAGTGATGACATCATGGCTCCGGCAATCGATCCTCCCTTCCCGATCTTTATCACTAACGGTTTTGCCAAACCGCTTCACCTCCTGAAGAACTTTTCGAGGAAAGTGCGTTGGCAACTCGTACTGGCGAATAACCGCCAACATATCAACCCCTTCCTGGGTGGGGGGTCCTAGAATTTCGATAATCTCTCCCTCCGGATTCATGTGCCGCGATTGCCACTCCTGCAACTCAACAACAACCTTGTCTCCGACCCGTGCTGGCCGCCCTAAATCCTTGGGCTCCGACACATAAATATCACAATGAATTCGCGGATCATCGGGCACGACGTAAAGGAACTGCTTACTCCGCTGAAGATCCCCAACGAACTGGGTTCGTCGCCGCTCCAAGACACGAACAACACTACCATTGGGTTTCTCCTTACCCGCGCCCGCGCCACGCGACCCTAGACTCTTCGCGTCGCGCCGCACCAAGACTCTGTCTTCGTGCAATGCGGTACCGGTCGATTCGGCAGCGATCGCCATCTCTCCCAATGACTCATCGTCAGGGATTAGAAAGCCCCTCCCTTGCCGGGTCATTTGAATTCGGCCAGGAACGAGATCGGCCTCCGAAGGAATAATAAAACGATTCCCTTTGATCGTTGCGATGTCGCCCTTCTGCTCCAGTCGAAACAGTGCCCCTTTCAGCTTTTTCATTTCGCCCGGTTTCAATCGAAGCGCTTTTTTGATTGCCGCTGCATCGCTGGGCACATAGTCGCCATGCTGCAACAGCTTAATAATTCTATCTTCCATAGGTTTCCTCTCGTCCAATAAGGACAATTGAGTTTGAAATATTGTCGAAGAACGAACGGACTCGTTTGGGAATCGAGGAGGGGGAACCAATGACAACGTTGTTCGTTCTCATCTTGATTCTAATGAGGCGCCGAAGCCCTTTCTTTGCGGTTCGATACCGACGGCGGGGCATCAATAAGCCCAGCTCGGGAGGCCAAAGTGAGTTCATCCTCACGATTGGTCCCACTAATTAATCTTTTCTCGTAAATCTTACCGTCCGTTTCTTCGATACGATTCAGCATTGCCACGCCTCGCACACCCCTCCCCCAGGAAGCCCACGAGAATGAAAACGAAGAGGCGAAAAATAACTAGCGTCGCAATCGGGATCCCATCCGACGCTTCTTTCGACCGAATCGAGGTAAACGACTGGCAGCGGATGCTGAACGGAATTCAGGCCCAGCTCGTTCGGGCTCCAACCCCGGAACGACAACTCGCTCTACAGGCATATCCGTCAGACGCTCAATCTCGCGCAACTTTCCCCAGTCCTCCGGCGATACCAATGAAATTGCTATGCCATTTTCTCCGGCACGTCCCGTTCGCCCGATACGATGAATATAGTCCTCGGCAACACTCGGTAATTCAAAATTGATCACATGGGTAATCCCTTTGATATCAAGTCCGCGAGCAGCCACATCCGTGGCCACAAGGATTCGGAGCTTTCGCTCCTGCATCTTGTCCATCGTTTTCTTTCTCAACCCCTGAGGCATGTCCCCGTGAAGAGCAGCAGAGTTATGGCCTTGGGCTTCAAGGATTGCAGCGAGCCGATCAGCAGTTTTCTTTGTAGCCGTAAAAATCAAAGCATGAGTCAATTCATCTCGCTTCAGGTAGCTGTCTAGGATTCGGTGCTTGTGGATCAGGTCATCTGCATAATGCACCTTTTGCTTGATCAGCTCATGCTTCACGTTATTGGAAGCCAACTGAATCGTCACCGGATCACGGAGAAGATCGTGAGCAATTGTGAGGACCTTCCCTTCTAACGTTGCTGAGAAAAGAAGCGTTTGTCTCTCCCGAGGTAGTTTCGCTGCAATGTTTCTGATGTCCCCAATAAATCCCAGATCGAGCATTCGATCCGCTTCATCGAGCACGAAAATCTCAAGATCAGAATAGTCGATTCGACCTTTCTCCATGTGATCCATCAGGCGACCAGGGGTGGCGACCAAAATATCCACTTTCTTCTGGAGCAAGCGAATTTGAGGGGGATATGGCATTCCTCCAATAACGCTCCCGGTGACAAATTTACAGAACTGACCAAGATCACGGATGTTATTATTGACCTGCCCAGCCAACTCTCGAGTCGGAGTCAGAATAAGAACCCTAGGCCCACTCCCTTTCCGATTGGGCTTCGACAAGAGTTTGTGCATTGCCGGAAGCACGAAGGACGCGGTTTTACCGGTTCCGGTCTGAGCCGAGGCTAAGACATCCTTTCCCTTGAGGATTTCAGGAATCGAATCTCTCTGAATGGGGGTCGGGGTTTCAAAACCACAGGCCTCAATAGCCTGCTGTAGTTTTTCTTCTAGCTCAAGGTCCTTAAACGAATCCATACGTAATCGGTCCGTCGATCTGCGCTAATCACAGCCGACCGGTTTCATTCTTCCGCGGAACAAAGGCGGCAATCGATCATCGAATGGCACACCTGGTTCATCGACAATAGCAACAAACCAAACGGTGCTGCTACCAATCGTCGCTAACCAGATGACAATGAAATAGAATTATTTCACGAGGAAGGTCAGAAACGACTCACAACTTCCCTTTAAAGAAGTCTCGATAGAGATAACCTCGTTTCCTCTGGGCCGCAAGTAAATTCTGCCTTACGCGGAACGCCGAATCGGCAGTGACGTCCCCAGTGAACGACTCCCTCCCAAGCGGATCCAAATCGAGCAATCAGTCAATAATCGATTGATATATCAGTGACTTCATCTCACGGCGGAGATTGTAGGGAGACGACATGAGTTGAATCATCGCGATCGCGACAAGGTCCTCCTCAGGATCAATCCAAAAGATCGTTCCAGCAGCTCCCCCCCAGCTATACTCCCCTTCGGATCCAGGAGCAGCAGTCGATGGAACATTGAGAATGATTCGAAATCCCAAACCAAAGCCAAACGTCGAAGTTGGATCAGGCGACTCAAGAACGGCCGGAAGATGATCCTGCGTCATGAGCTCGACCGTTTTCCGCCCCAACAGGCGCACATCATTGAAATAACCACCATTCAACAACATTTGAGAAAACTTCCAGTAATCAGCTGCCGTCGAGACCAAGCCTCCCCCGGCTGAAAAGAAACTGACCGGTTTAGCAAACTTGCTTTCGGCGGGCGAGTCGACTAGACGGCGCCTCTTCTCAGAAGAGCTATAACTGTAGTTCGCGGCGAACCGTTCCACCTTGTTTTCGGGCACTTCAAAAAACGTATCCGTCATACCCAGAGGCTCAAAGATGCGGGTATAAAAAAACTGATCCAAGGGCATCCCTGAAAGCCTCTCAATTAAGGCTCCCTGCACATCAACAGCAACACTGTAGTGCCATTTCTCACCAGGATGATTCTGCAAAGGGATCTCACCAAGATGATCGATCATCTCATCCAGATTCTTCTCTCGAAGGACGCCGGCTTTTCGATACTGCTTATCAACGTCGGTATTTCCAAAGATTCCATAAGTCAGTCCCGCAGTATGAGTCAGGAGATGGTGGATTGACATTTTTCGATCCACCGGGACTTCAGAGCCATCGACAAGCACTTTCTGCCCAGCAAACTCGGGAAGATACTTCTCAACGGCGTCATTCAACTGAAAGGCCCCCTCCTCGTGCAGCATCATCAGACCAACCGCAGCGATTGGTTTCGTCATTGAATAGATTCGAACTAACGAATCTTTCTCCATCGCGCGCTGAGCCTCTTCATCGCGTTCTCCGTAGCTTTCGAAATGAACAATCTTCCCTCGACGTGCAACGAGGGTAATCACGCCGGATAATTTATCTTCATCAACGTAACGTTTAACCAGCGGCGCAATGCGCGCCAAACGCTTGGCAGACATGCCCACAGTCTCTGGAGCAGCCAAGGGAAGCGCCCCTTCGCCGCGCAACACACTGCAGGCAAGCAGCATGACAGTCAGAAAACTTCCCCAAGAAACCAAAGGATTCGTTGTGCGATTTTTCATAAAGTCGTGATGAACTAGACGGGACGCTATTGCACGGGTAAGAACCAATCAAGCCTTCGCTCCGCCCAAGATGGCTTCCGCATTCGCTTCACGCAGAAACAACGACAACCGTCACAAGACAGACCTACTCGAGCGGAACCTCCATAAACTCAACCGCTTCCTGACAACAAAGACAAATTGCAGGATCTACCGTTCGAATCGCGCAAATAAAGCAGTAGTAATGAAGATCATGCACTACGCCATCCTTCACAGACTTCATGGTAATCACATCAATCACGCGACTCTTCGGGATCACTCTTACTGAAAGAACTAGCTCTCGGTCTCTGACCCGTTGATCAACAAAAATTGCCTCCGAAAGCTTCGTCCGAAGAATCGTATAAAACTCGCCATTCGTCGTTCGAAACCCGTAAAGATGCTCATGATTCGTGGGCAAATGGGTATCATAAATCTCATGCATCGACTCAGCCAAGCAGACGATCCGCCCCCGCAGAACCTCTTTCGATATATCCGAGAGATCCCCTTTCTCGCTTCCATCGCCTGACTCATCCACGCCTTGAGCCTGCAGCCACGGCCCCAAGGAAAGCAGGCAGACAGTCAGGCAAAGCATCAGACGACGCGAAACTAATAACCACTCTTCTACCGATCTCACAAACGCGCCCAAACTCATCCTATTCTCCGTCCTTGCGAGAGCTACTCACGTCTTCCATCGGGCTCGTTGCATCTTTCTGAGATTCTAGTTTGAAACGTTCCTGCTTAATCCGCTGCGGAAAGAAGTTATTTTCTCGATTTGCATCTGCGGTTTGCACGAATGGATCTAATTCAACTTGCGCGATGGCTCGGTCTAGAATCAAGAGCTTTGAAACTCGCTCACTATTCTTAGCCCAAATTTCGGCCGGATACTCACGCATCTCATGAGAGCCATCCTGGTAATTAATCTTCACGATAACGGGCATCACCACACCGCCAAGATTCTTGAGTTTCAGCACATAGAAAAACGCATCTGTCTTCAAGACATCGCGATCAGGATCCGAGAGTCCATCGACAAGTTTTTCAAATTCTTCACGATCCTTCGCCGTCACAGCAAACTCATCATACTCATTGTAAAAATCAGCCAGTTCAGGATGATGACTGAGACGCCGTTCAATGCCGTCATTTCTCACCTCTGAAATCGACTTCGGTTCCCGCTCGCGTTCCTGTTTCCGTCGCGCCTTTTCAACCACCGGATCAAGGGTATCCAAGGTAAAACGCCGAACATCCTCAACCGCGATATCAACATGTTCGGTCGAGTAGAACCAACCGCGCCAAAACCAATCTAAATCAACCCCAGAAGCGTCCTCCAAGGTCCGGAAGAGATCCGCAGGTTGTGGACGCTTAAACATCCAGCGCTGAGAATACTCTTTAAAGGCAAAATCAAAGAGCTCTCTCCCCAGCACCGTCTCGCGCAGCACGTTCAGAGCCGTCGCAGGTTTGCCATAGGCGTTATTTCCAAATTGAAGAATCGATTCTGAATTACTCATGATCGGCACCTGAGCCTCACTCGTCATATAGCCGGTCATCGCTCGAGGCTCACCGCGTCTTGAAGGATAATCTTCCTCCCACTCCTGCTCCGTGATGAATTGAAGAAAGGTATTTAATCCCTCGTCCATCCAAGTCCATTGACGCTCGTCAGAATTGACAATCATAGGGAAGAAATTGTGCCCCACCTCGTGGATAATCACAGAGATCAATCCATACTTAGAAAACCACCACTGGTCCCGATCAGGAGCAACCCCCCAGTAGGTCCCGTCGGCCTTTGGACGCGGGCCATTGAAACAAATCATGGGGTATTCCATCCCCCCCACGGGTCCATTGACAGAGATCGCAACCGGATAAGGGTAGTCGAAGGTCAGACGAGAATAGACTTCAAGCGTATGCACCGTTGCTTGAGTTGAATACTGACTCCAGAGGGGCTCTGCTTCATTTGGATAGTAGGACATTGCCAATCCCGTTTTTCCGTTAATGTCGTATCCCTGGGCGTCCCAAATAAACTTCCGCGAACTGGCAAAGGCAAAATCTCGGACATTCTGCGCCCGATAAACCCAGGTCTTTTTTCCTGAGGCCACGCTCGATTCATTTTCCTTGGCTTCAGCGGGCGTCACGATAAAAAGCGGCTGCTCCGCGTCGACCGCCTGCTCAAGTCGGGATCGCTGCACGTCGCTAAGAATTTCGGATCCGTTTTGCAGGGTCCCCGTGGCCGCAACAATATGATCTTCGGGAGCAGTGATTCGAACCAGATAGTCGCCAAACTCGACGGTAAACTCACCAGACCCGAGAAACTGTTTATGATGCCATCCCCGATCATCCGTATAGGCAGCCATTCTAGGAAACCACTGGGCAACCTCATAAATAAAATTCCCATCCTCTGGAAAGAATTCAAAGCCGGATCGGGCACGCACGAGCTTGGCGTCAATCAAGGAGTAACTCCAATCAATCTCAAACTCGATCGACGCCCCCGGTGTGAGCGCCGCCGGCAAATCAATTCGCATCATCGTCTTCACGATCGTGTGCTCCAAGGGCTGACCATTGGTCAATTCAACCCGGCCGATGCTTAGAGCACTATCAAAGCCCTCTCGATGCAGAATTCCTCGAATCGCCTTGAAAGACAAACCATCAAGACTTGGCGCATTCTGAATTCCGAGCCCATCCGAATCCGAACTAAAGAGATTGGCATCCAATTGTAGCCAAAGATAGCGAAGTGCGTCAGGTGAGTGGTTGTAATAAGTAATCCTCTCCGTTCCAACAATCCGCTGGTTCTCGTCATCAAGCTCAACGGAGATATCGTAGTCTGCCCGCTGCTGCCAATAGTCCACACCAGGCGCGCCCGATGCAGTTCGATAGGAATTCGGCGTAGGAAGCTGGTCTTCTAATTGGCGAAAGGCCGGCTCTCCCGACTGAGCCAAGCCGACCAAGGATGTCACCAGAGAAGCAACAAGCACTAAACAGTGCCACACTAAAGGGAGAATAGATTTTCTCATGATACCTAAGCGCGAATGGGAACCCGTTCTCAACCATCGAGAATCTAGATCTGCCCGAACATGCGAGATCCCCAACAGAAAAGCAGCTTTCAGAAGAAATCAAACCTTTTACGATAGGGTCTTGGGAAGGGCACCCCCTTTAGCCCCTTCAAAGGTCTGCAAAGACCATCTCCTGAGAAAAGCAAGATTCGGAGGGCCAGCCAGCGGGCTGGGCCCTGAACCTTGCCAACGACTAGTCCTCGATGAAGCGTGAGCGAAGCCGGTGAAATTCCTCATCAGAAATCACACCCGAGTCGTGGGCCTGTTTTAGGTCGCTCAACTCTTGGCCGAGGGTTGCATGTCGGGGAGTATCGTGATCCCGATTACCGATTCCAATGGCACATCCAGAACCAACTCCAAGAGCGACCAACACTGCGACTAGGACAAACTGTTTCTTCATACTTAAGTGGGGATTCGTGTATTAATATTCTTTCCGAAGCTCAGTTCTCTCTACCGAAAACGCGCCCGAAAGGTTTCAAAAAGACTAGACTTCAATCGGAACACAAAAATTCACAATTCCCAAAAATCCACCCCAAATGCCCAAGGCAAAAGCAACGAGGATGAAAATTCACCATTGATTTCCTAAAAAAATACGGCACTTTAGCTCATATCGGTTCGCCCTGCTGGGCAGCCATGGAGATTTAGTATGAGTGATACAAGTCAATCAGTCGACGTCGTTGCCTATTTGAAGCCCTACTGCGGTTGGAGTGAGGGTGTGCGCGCCATCATGCGTAAATACAATTTGAGCTTCCAGGATCGAGATATCATCAACGATCCGTCACAGCGACAGGAAATGATCGAGAAAAGTGGGCAAATGCTGAGTCCTTGCGTCCAAGTGAACGGCGTGATGCTGGCCGACGTCAGCGGCGAAGAGGTCGAAGCGTACCTTCTCGCCAACAAACTTGTCGTTTCTTCGGACAAAGAGGCGGATGCCCCAACCAACGCTCCCTGCGCGGACGAAGTGCATGAGGAGCAAGCGGTCAATTTCAGATCATAGACGCTCAGCGAGAGTTTGCAAAAAACGCGAAGGCCTCAACGCCTTCGCGTTTTTCGTTCCTCGCTATCCTTTCTCTCAACAACACTGGACGCAGGGCCGGCCAAACTACGCAGCTTTCTGTAGCCAGGCTACGATCTCGAGTTGACGGCCCCCATGCCTTTCTCTGCGGCATCTATGTTGCCTCAAGCCACAATCAAATCACCCTCGAACAGCAACGCCCCCCGCGAATGGCAGCTCGAAGATCTGATCGATTTCGACTTCGCCTTGGAATCCGCCTCGAAGTCAGGAAAGATTTCTGACCACCAGCACAGAGAAGCATTTCTTCAATTCCAAAAAGAAAACGATCGGAACGGAACGAAGTCCAATTCCACTGAACGCTCAAAGGCATTCCGTTATTGGCTGGATAAACAGCGTCAACGCCCCCCACTCGCAGACGCGCTTCCAGGGCAACTCTTCTGCCGTGGGATCCGAACCCTACGAACCCTGATCTATCTGGCGGCGCTTCTATCAGGCACACTAATGACTGCCGCCCTCCTTCGCTACGATGGCACACAACCCACCAACGTCGCGGGTTTCCTATCACTACTCCTAGGCGGTCAACTCGTCCTTCTTGCGGCTACAGGTGCAGGATTCCTTCTTCGTCGGTTCGGAATCATCCGATGGGAGAGTGGAATCATTGCTCCAGGCATTCACTTTTGCCTCAATCGCTGCGTGAAGTGGATTCAACAGAACGTGCAAGAAAAGAGCAGTGCCGAATCGCGACTTCGTATGCAAGCCTTCTTGGGATCGGTGACTCGAAAACACTCACACTATCAGGCAATTATTCTTGGTATCCTATCGACCCTCCTCCAATCCTTTGGCATCTGGTTCAACGTTGCCGCAGTCGCAACCACCTTATTTCTCGTCACCGTAAGCGACCGTGCTTTTGGCTGGCAGTCCTCACTCAATCTTTCTTCACAAGAAATACACCATGTCACGCAACGAATAGCATCACCGTGGTCCTTCATCTTGCCTTCAATAGCACCAACGATTACGGAAATCGAGGGCAGCCGCATCTTTTTGAAGGATGGGATCAAAACCCTTGCGAATCAGAATCTGGTTTCGTGGTGGCCCTTTCTCGCCTGTTCCCTTCTCGTTTACGGATTCGCTCCTCGATTCCTCTTGTGGCTAGGCAGTCACTGGTTCGTTCGCAATCGCCTCAATCAGATTCGATTCGACTCGCTGACCTGCGACCGACTCTGGGAGAGTATGAACAAACAGGAGCTCCGCACCTCTGGAAGTGCCTTGGGAAAACCGGAGAACCCTCCCCCGCCATTAGAAATGGTAGCACTCCAGGAGGCGCCACCAATGTCCGAAGAAAAAAAAGAGGAACCGTATGCCCTCGTCATTGTAGAACCAGAATTAGCGAAGCGGAGCAGTCAGAACAAAATCGACACCGCAATCCACGAATTGATTGGCTGGACCGTCAGTCGCTGGATCAAACTTCCCGACGAGACCCAGTCATCTGCGGTTTTCTGGGAACAAGTAGAGCCAATTCGGAACGAAGCCTCCTTCGAACGCATCGTTCTCATTCAAGAAGCCTTCCAACCTCCGATTCGCGAAACGATTGCTTGGATCAAGGAACTTCGAGCCACCCAGGCTCCCAACGGGAAAATGATGATTTACCTCGTTGGACGTCCCAAGGAAGCCGGACGACGTCAAGAAGTCTGCGAGACAAATCATCAAGTTTGGACTCAATCCGTTGACGCCTTGCACGATAACAACTTGGCGGTCAGTCTTCTCGAGATCATCGATGACAACGAGTAGCCCCATCCCCACTTACACCGTCGTCGGCCATCCGAACGAAGGCAAGTCCTCGGTTGTCGCGACACTGACGGAGGACGACACGGTCCGAATCAGCCCGATTCCGGGAGAAACGACGCTCAGCAGAGAATATCCGGTCCAAATCGATGGCCGAACAGTCATTCAGTTCGTCGACACGCCTGGTTTCCAATACCCCAGACGTATTCTCGAATGGTTCCGGGAGGAAGGCAGCAACACTTCCAACTTGGCAGAGGCCTTCATCGCATCGCAAGGCACAGACCCGGATCTCTCTCACGATGTGCAGCTTCTCACCCCGCTAACCCACGGGTGCGGGATCATTTACGTCATCGATGGGAGCCGTCCCATTAGTAGCACCGACCGAATTGAAATGGAGATCCTCAGACTCACGGGCAATCCGCGCATGGCGATTATCAATCCAAAGGAGTTTCAGGAGAATTATATTAGCCAATGGAAAAGTGCCTGCGCAAAGGCCTTCAATTCGATTCGCATTTTCGACGCTCACCAGGCCACCTATTCAGAACGCATCGCGCTCCTTGAGAGCTTGAAGGGGATCAATCAAGATTGGGAGGCAGCGCTTGCAAGCGCGATCGAAGCATTCGAATCCGATTGGGCGAGCCGCATCCATCAGGTCTCAGGAATCCTTTGTGAGTTGATCCGATCAGGCATCACCCAAGCCGAATCAAAATCGATCTTCAATCTGAGTGAAGAAGAATCTGCGAAGGAAAAACTCCAGAAAAAGTACGAGAACGCGCTCCACTCGGTAGAGAAAGAATGCCATCAGAGCATCAGAAAGCTTTTCAAACACAACATCTTCAATATCGACATCCCTCCACAGTCTGTCCTCCATGACGAGCTTTTCACCGAGAGAACGTGGCAGGTGCTCGGGCTCTCAAAGAAACAGATCGTTTCCACCGCAGCCGTCATCGGTGGCGGCCTAGGGGTCAAGATTGACCTCGCGCTTGCAGGACTCTCCTTCGGTGTCTTCACTCTTTCAGGCGCCATCGCGGGAGCGACGACAGCATGGTTGCGAGGAGAGAAACTCGCACGGACAACCATCAAGAAACAGAAGATAGGTGGCATCAAGATCACCGTTGGGCCCAACACCAACCCCCAGTTTCCGTTCATTCTCATTGACAGAGCGATGCTCTACTTCCAGCACGTTTCAAACTGGGCACATGCTCGATCAAAACCGACGTCTTCGACGACGAGCACGGCGCTTCAACTCGCTTCTGTTGAATCTGGCTTCACGAGTCACTGGAGCAAGCAACAACGCGATACCTGCGCCCAGTACATCAAATCAGTCGCCGCTGACGCCCCTTACGAGAAACAGGCAGAGACGGAACGGGAATGCCGTAAAATGCTCGAGGAAATGCTCTTCGAAATCTCAAAGTCAAACGAACCGACAAGCAAGGCGGCTAACTAGCCTCCCATCACCGCAGCTCTCAACGCAGCACACTTTTCTGAATTTGATCTGAAATGCCGCTTGAGAATATCAATGGCGTTCCTACACTCTGTGAATGCGACTTGCTGTCCTATACCTCGCCCTAACCCCGCTTCTTTCAGCCGAGAATTGGCCCGCGTGGCGAGGACCAACTGGGGATGGAGTCAGTAAGGAGATAGGCGTACCAACCAAGTGGAGCCAGAACGAGAATATCGCGTGGAAAACGGCTATTCCCGGCGAAGGCCACTCCTCTCCAGTCGTCTGGCAAGATGCGATTTTTCTGACGTCATATATCGATGAGAGCCAAGAGCGAGTCCTGATCCGTCTCGACCGAAAAACAGGCACGATCATCTGGCAACAAACGGTCTTTCGAGCTGCCCCCGAGTCAATTCATCGACTCAACAGCCGAGCTTCAGGCACCCCGACAACGGACGGCAAGCACGTTTACGTCACATTCATGCGCCCCACCGGACAGGAGGTCGTCGCGCCCAACGTTGGAGGAGAACGAATGATCACGGCTGGAAGAATGATCGTCGCCGCCTATAGATTCAACGGCGAACGTCAGTGGCTCGTGGAGCCAGGCGATTTCATCAGTGCACACGGTTACAACGCCTGCCCCGTCATCTTCAACGAGACTGTAATCATAAACGGAGACCATGATGGGGACGCCTACATCGTTGCCCTCAATCGCCTTACTGGAGCCGTTCAATGGAAGATCCCCCGCGAGAACAAGACACGTAGCTATGTCACGCCGATTATCCGGGAGATTGAAGGGCGAACCCAGATGGTCCTCTCGGGAAGTCTGTCAGTTGCGAGCTACGATCCGCACAATGGCAACCGGCATTGGCTCATGGATGGTCCCACAGAGCAATTTGTCGCCTCGATGATCTACAATGGCGAATTCTTTTTCGTCACGGGCGGCTTTCCCGAGCGGCATTTCCTTGCGATCCGCCCCAATGGCAAAGGGAAGATCGCAGAGGAACACATCGCCTGGCGCACCAAACGAGGCGCTGGCTACGTCCCTTCTCCGATTGCTCACGGAGATTTCGTGTTTCTCGTGGCCGACAGTGGCGTTGCGAGTTGTTTCAATGCCCGTAGCGGGCACCGCTATTGGATGGAACGTCTCCCTGGAGGCCATTCCGCATCGCCAGTCTCCGCTGACGGCAAGATCTTTTTCGTCTCCGACAAAGGAACCACGACTGTTGTTGAGTCGGGCCCAACCTTCAAGGTCCTGGCAAGTAACAAGCTGAACGAGCTCGTTTCCGCTAGCCCTGCCATCAGTCATCAACAACTATTCATCCGAGGCAAACAGCATCTCTATTGCATTGGTACAGGGAAATCTGACTAG
>CAJXVR010000229.1 GCA_913061285.1 uncultured Verrucomicrobiota bacterium
CGAGATGTAGAGAGGTCTCGTGGGCTCGGAGATGTGTATAAGAGACAGGTCGTGGTGAAGACACGCGCCTTGCCGTACTGGTTCACCCAAACGCAAGGATGATCCATCTGGGAATCTTCACCAAATGCCTTTGCGAGCGGAACGACTCCGGAGAACTGTTCCATGATCTTATATAGTTCTCCTGCAGGAGTCTGCCAAACCGCGGGAAAGGTCTTCATGATCGGATGTCCCCCTTGAAGATTCACCACCTTCAAGGGCCGGCTTCGCTCATGATTCATTGATCGGGCTCCCATCAATTTGCGCCACTCATCTGTTGGCGCTGCTCGATAGCTATGCAGCGAGCAATGAATGAACACGGCTGGCAGCCCGGTGTCTCGGTGCCTGCTGACGATTTTCTCAAGCCAATCCGCATCCTCTACCCCACCAAAGCACTCGTTGTGAACCACGACATCATAGCCCTTGGCCCAATCCGAGTTCGAGTAGATCGGGATCTTCACGTCTCGCTTTGCAGCTCCTTGATTAACCAGAGTCCAATCAACCCGAGCGCGATTCGAAATTCCTTCAGAGAGAATGACGTTTTGATTGGGATAGTCATGGCAGCAGCCCCCTGAGATCATGAGCGCCTTGATCGTTTCCTCCCCGCGAGATTCCCCCCCCATCACCACCAAGCAAGTACAAACCAGACTGTGTAATAAAACTCTTATTCTCATGGCTGGCAGCTATCCTATCAGGAGCTCACAAGGAACAAAGCCAATTCAATCCGATGTGAATCAAAGAACCACTCTGGGGGGGGAATCGGCGAGTCGATCGGCCGGCAGCCCAAGATCTGGATCTGACCGACCAGCGAAGGAGCGTCCATCATTCAGGGCCTTCGCCGTGCACGCAACAATTGCGCGCTGGTGAGAACGAAGCGAAACAAAATCCAGCCGTCACGCCAGCGACGAATATTGGTTTTACCGTACCGTCGGGCCCGATAACAAACCGGCACTTCTTTTGTCTTCAACTCAAGAAGTGCGGCCCCCAGCAACAAACTAAAATCTCCGAAGGGATCATCCACCAATTCAAGATTATAGGCACCACCAAAAAAATCGTCTCGAAAGAAGACCTTAGTTCCGCAGAGCGAATCTGAAACAGGTGTCTTCAAGAGCCAGCTCCAAAGAAGAGCGAACCCTCTATTTCCGAAATAGTTAAACAAGCGCATCGCGTTGGGCTCCATCCGAACACGAAAGCGGGTTCCCAACAGGAATCTCGCTTCTCCCGCCAGAATAATTCGGTAGAAAGCACTCAGAACCTCAGGATCCACCGAAAGATCTCCATCCAGAATAAACAGCAAATCCCCGCGACAAGCAGAAGCGGCATCGATCAATGCCTGCCGTTTCCCTCGTCCCTGTTGCTTGATTGCCTGAACGAGAAACGGACGCATTTTTTTCGATTCTTGAAGAACGACTTTCCACGTGTCGTCGCTCGACCCTCCCTCAACTAGAATGACCTCAAGTGATCGGCCAAAGATGGGAATGCGATCCAGCAACTCCCCTACATTCCCTGCCTCATTTCGCACCGGAACGACAACCGTGCACGACCATTCAGCCCCCTCATTCGCTCGTTCCGAAACAAGAACTTTCGATTCGACGGACCAAAGCGCGGCATTCTCGTTCATGTTCGGAAAATTTTACCCCATCCTCCTCTACTCGTCTTCAGATCGGTTCGAGCCACCCTATTCGCGGGTCTCCTCGACTCCAGCGTCCAAGGTCCGCGTTGAGATCCGACGGAGTCTCATGAATAGAAAGAATGCCGAACTGACAATGAAATATCCAACGAGCAGCAACATCACGGGCTCAGTGAAACGCTCGAACCTTCCCAACCATTCCGTCGCGGTCCCGAGACATGAACAGGGCTCGCTGATTTCCATCCACCACCGAAATACGCGATACCCCGCAAAACTCATCCCTAAAGAAAGTATGAGCCCCATTTTCAACGTTACCTTGCGCCTGCCGATGACACCTGCGGCGACCCCAAGCTCCAGCAAACCACTCCCCAAATACACCCACCGGTGCGCCACGCCAAAAACCCCTTCGACGCGATCCAAGAGCGGAACGTCACCGACAGCACTCCAAACCTTAATTCCTCCCGTCAGTAGCAAGACCATACAGACACTGACAAGAAACCACTTTTCATAAATCTTCATACGCGAACACCTAGTCTGCTTGATCGCCTCGAATCAGCAATCTAAACCACCCGATCATCACTCTTCACCAGCCGGCTTTGCCCTGATCCCTGCTGCCGCTCACGGCCTCTTTCCATCTCCGCGCTCCGTTCGATTCTTTCTTGAAAATCCTGAAACGTCTTCTTCAACCCAACCGAAAGGGGCGTCCTTGGCCGCCACCCCAGACTTCGGATTCGTTCGCTACATAAAAGCTTTCGCTTCACCCCATCGGGTTTCGACTGGTCCCAATTAAGCTTCCCGTAATAACCAACGACATCAGCAATTTTTTCCGCTAGTTCATGAATCGACACCTCCTCGCCAGAGCCAACATTGAGAATTGGAAAACCCCCATCATGCTGCAAGACCAGGACGCAGGCAGCAGCCAGATCATCCACATACAGCAATTCTCGGAGCGGCTGGCCGGATCCCCAACATGACACGGACTCCTGGCCAGAACGCTTCGCGAGCAGCATCTTTAGCAGCAACGCAGGGATTACGTGAGAAGAATCCGCCTCATATCGATCTCCCGGACCGTAGAGATTGGTGGGCATAAGGGAGACAAAGCCTTTTCCATACTGAAGACGAAGCGATTCACACAGTTTGACGCAGGCAATTTTGGCTATCGCATACCCTTCATTCGTGGGTTCAAGACGCCCGGAGAGCAATTGATCCTCGGTAATGGGCTGAGGACTCCGCCGAGGATAAATACAGGAACTCCCAAGGTAGACAAATCGATCAACATCATAGTGATCGGCAGCTTCGATCACATTCGTCCCCATCGCTAGGTTCTCAGCCATGAACTCGACCGGCGAAGATTGATTGGCGCCAATCCCGCCAACACGCCCCGCACACATCACTACGCCTTTGGGCCTAGCTCGATCAAAGTATCGAAAGACCTCCTCTCTATTCCTGAGATCGAGGGATGCCCGCACAGAATAACAAAGATTCCTAAATCCTGCACCCCTTAACGTTCGCAGCACCGCCGAGCCAACCAAACCTTGGTGGCCTGCGACAAAAATTCTCGACTCCTTTGCTATCATTGCGTCACGGTCCCTTCGATTCTCAAACCTCAAACCAGCCATCCACATAGAACCCATTGCTTCAGGGTTTCAGTGCTAAGAAAAGCGACTTCAGAACTATTAACCCTCCTGGAAATCGTCAAGCACATATCACCCTGTATACTTCTTCTAAATGTCGTATTAGTATCCAATTCAATCTATTCGTCTCAGAGCACCTGTCACAAAACGGCGCAAACCAGGCAAAAGCAAGTAGTGACAGGCATGTAGAATCGGGAAGAATTCCGACTTTCATTTATGAAAAAAAACTGAGCATGCTTAGACCGTGACGAACGTTCGCATCCATCCAGTCCTCTATCGACCAATCACAGGCGCCCTTCGAATAGCGCTCTCTTTTTGTTGCTTCTTGAATTTTGGCTTAGCTGCAGAAACACCTCAGAGAGGCCAAGCCGACGCCCGCTTGCAAAGCTTCGATGAACTAATGCTCTCTTTTGTCCACGATTCCCATATCCCTGGGGCGGCATTGGCAATCGCGAAGGATGGGAGACTCATTTTCGCTCGATCTTATGGGTGGGCTGACGAAGCTGCAGGAAAACCGGTGCTCCCGGATTCTCTTTTTCGGATCGCGAGTCTTTCAAAACCGATAACAGCCGCCGGCATCCTCCGCTTAGTCCAAGAGAAGAGACTTCAGCTAGATGATCTAGCAATTCCTCACCTACCAAGCACGCTCCTTCCAGTGGCAGATACTCCCTTCGACAAACGAATCTCGAAGATCACCATCCGGCACCTTCTCAATCATACCGCAGGTTTTGATCGAACCCAATCGTTCGATCCGATGTTCAGGGCACGCGAAATCCAGGACGCGCTTAATCTTCCAGATTTGCCCGCTGCCAGCGATATCATTCGATACGTTCTCGCTCGAGAGCTCGATTTCGACCCTGGCAGCAAATACGCCTATTCTAACATCGGTTACAATATTCTTGGCCGGATTATCGAACAAACGACCACAATGCCCTATGAGAGCTACATTCAATCAGCGATTTTCGAGCCAATGAAAATTTCCAGAATGCGTCTCGGAATGACAAATCGAAGCCATCGAACAGATCACGAGGTGACTTACTCCGATTTCCGCCCGAAGAGGGCTTCAGTCTTCGCCCCCTCGGACGACCCGCCTTTCGTTTCAAGACCCTATGGCGCTTGGCACCTTGAACCGATGGACGCTCATGGGGGATGGCTTGGATCTGCCGTTGACTTGGTCCGTTTTGCAGAGGCCCTTTTCTCCAATCATCTCAGCCCTCTCGGCCCAGAATCTCGCTCGTTGATCGAATCTCGTCCCGCTCCACCCGTTGCTACTGACAGCGAGGGAGAACCGCTCAATGTCTACTATGGCTTTGGGTGGTCGATTCGAGTCCAACCAAACAAGGGCATCAATTTCTGGCACAACGGACTCCTGGACGGCACCGCCTCCATTCTCGTTAAGCGATCCGATGGTCTAACTTGGGCAGCACTATTCAACAGTCGAAGCGGCACAGGCCCGGCACGCCGAAATCTAGCGAGCGCTATCGACCCTCTTCTCCATCAAGCCGCAGCCAACGTCAAAGAATGGCCAAGGCAGAAAGATCTCTTCCCGCTCTACCTGGGAGCGGTTGAATAGATAGCAACGGCTTTCCCTACCAAAAACCTAGTGATCTGGGCTCTCGGATCATACTCGAGAGAGGCCGATCTTGGATTCCCTAAAGAATCCCTTCCCATAACGGGTGATCCCTGGCTAGTCTCCCGTTGGCACAAGGAGTGGCTATGGAAAAAATACCGGACCGACTTGGCATCAGGTATTAAAGCCCGTTCGTTCGATTCACTGGGAATCTCGCACGATTTCTTCCCGTCGAGACATCAACGAGACGCCCTCTCGACAATGTGAACCCTCAAAGGACACACCATTATGACAACCGATTGTGAATCTCGACCCCGGCTGGCATTCTATGGCGATAGTTTTATCGGCTCAATTACGGCGATGGCACAACTTCAGTGGGCAGGCATTGAAACCCGTCTCTTCCTAAGCCCGCCGTCCGCAAGCCGCCTTCAGAGCGACAACAATCTACAGGCGATTGGACTCGCGGGATCAAGTCGATCCATGTCTCCTGCTGAAATGGATGAGCGACTTCCGGCGATGTTTCAGATACTAAAGAATTCCGGCGCCCCAATTGTCCACTACGTTACAAGTACGACATTCGATTCAGCCCCTCACGTCGGTTCCATTGGCAAGGCGATGGAAATTGGACAGCGACTATTTGGCTCGAATCCAACCCCCATCTTGGTTGGAGCACCACAGCTCGGGCAATATTGTGTCTTTGGCAATCTCTTCGCCCGCTACGAATCAGAGCCGGAACCCTACCGCCTCGACCATCACCCGGAAATGCGCGCCCATCCGATCACCCCCATGAGCGAGTCCGATATCCGAATCCATTTGAGCCAGCAGACTCAGCAGAGAATCGAGCTATTCGATATCCTTGCCCTCGACCGGGAAGATCCTGACAAACATCTCTCAACCCTGCTAAAAAACAATCCTTCGGCCATTCTTTTTGACGTTCTCAGCTTACAACAGCTCCCGACCATCGGCTCACTCATTGATGAGCTGGGTGAGTCTTCGTGGCCGCTTTTCGTGGTGGGTTCCCCGGGAGTCGAGCAAGCCTTGACCGCATCCTGGAACTCAGGGAAGGTTCTACCCGCGCCGCCCGCCCCACGTTCTGTCGATCAACTACTCGTCATTAGCGGTAGCAGTGCCCCTACAAGCCAGCGACAAGTCCAAGAAGCGATCCGTCATGGATTCATCTCTATTCCAATCGATCCGAACGAACTCCTGAGTTCGCACTCTTCCGAGACGGTGATGAAGAAAACGATCGAACGAACCGTCGCGTCCCTCAAAGATGGCAAGAGCGTGATTCTCCAAACAGCGGACGAAGAACCAGCCGAGTCCACAGATACGACCTTTCGAAAATTGGGTTTCTCAACCCTCGATATCAAGCTAAAGAGTGGCCGCACCTTCGGGCCACGGCTCGGAGCAATCGTGAAGAAAATCTTGGAGAAGCACCCCGTCGAACGGATTGGGGTTTCCGGTGGAGAAACCTCTGGTTACTTAGCCGAGGCCCTCAACATATCCGACCTTCGAGCAAGCGCCTCCGTTGCCGTTGGAACACCACTCTGTGAAGCTAAGGCAGATGGATTGGTGGATTCGACAGAGATCGTCTTCAAGGAAGGCAAGATTGGAGCCCCTAATCTCTGGTCGTCGATGCTTAGCAAGCATTGATCAATTCCGCCATCCCACAAACGAGACTTCAACATCCCCCCAAGAGAAAATGAAGAAGTCGTCGTGGATATGGAAAAACTACGCGGCCGAGCTCTGTTCAGTATCCTGAACCTTGGACCGGCTAAACACACTGGCGAAAATATTACTCACACCGTCACGGGCATCTTCAATCAGCGTATAAAACACCGGCACAACGACGAGCGTGAAAAGAGTGGCCGAAGCCATTCCGCCAATCAGCACCAAACCGAAACTCTTAAAATTGACGTCCCCTTCTTGGGTCGCACCGAAGGTCAGAGGAATCATCCCACACATCGTCGTGAGGGCTGTCATGACAATGGGACGAAACCGGTGTTTTGCTGCCTTTAAGAGAGCCTCAGATCGTGCGGTACCATCGCGCCGCAAGCGATTAGCGTAATCAACCAGCACAATGCCATTGTTCACGACGATCCCAACCAGGAACATGGCCCCGGTATACACCATTTGATCCACGTAAGTATTAGTCACCTTCAAGGCAAGAATGGCTCCAATGGATGCCAGTGGAATCGTTAAGATGATACTAAGCGGGATCAACGTACTTTCGAAAAAGAACGCCATCAGCATGTAAACAAACACGATTGATAGCGTGATCATCATCGAGCCCTTCGCTCGTTCATCGTCGCCAAAGCGTGTCCTAGCTCGATCAAACGAAACCCCCTCTGGAAGATTGATATTATTCTTCGCCTCCTCAATCGCGCGTTTTGTTTTCCACGAATCCGGCCCTGGCTTCAACTTCATCCCAAAGTACTCGCTTATCTTTTTATCCCGACGAGAGATATACATTCCTTCGTTTCTCAAGAAAGTTGGCGTCGTCATTTCCCCTACCGTGCTGATGCGACCATCGTCTGCTGGAACTTGAATATTACTCAGATCCGCTAATTCAGAGCGATCTTCCTCTTGATAGCGAAGCCGCATTGGAATCTGACGATTTTTGCCGTTGAATCGTGGTAGATTATCCCCACCGACGGCGGCTCCAATGGTCCCCGCAAGATTACTCGGATTGACCCCAATGGAATTCGCTTTGTCTCGATCCACAATCAGGGCGAGCTCACTCGGCGCTTCATCGCTATCAGGTTCCAGAAAGGACACGACACCGGGAATATTCTCGAACGTCGGCTTCAAATCCTCGGCGACTTGTTTGAGCAATTCTGGATCATCCCCGACCAAGCGAACATGATGCATATTCTTATCATCATCATTTTTCTCCTGCCCCTCTTTGCCTTTGTAGCGAACTCGGACACCCGGCTCCTCCGGAAAATCTTCAAAGAACATGTCGATCGCTTCCTCGCGGCTTAGTTCATGAACGCGGTCATGGGCAAAATAGGCATTAAACCGACCATACCACTTGCCGTAATCCACCGAGTGAACGCGAAATCCGTAGACCTCACGATTCTTCATGGCGAGATCTTCAGCCTTCTTCATGAAGGCAAGGCGCTGATCCATGGAATAACTCTCAGGAAAACGAACATCAAAACTGAACTTTCGAATTCGCTCTTCGTTTCGCTCGTTCAGATTGAGCGTCGAAGACATCATGTAGGTTCCCGACAATAGCGCTATCAAGATCACTGCCATATCAAGGCGCCGAACCAAGAAGAATTTAAGTGCCCCGTTATAGGCGCGATTGAGCCGTTCAAACGTCGATTGATAAACGTGATAGAAAAAGTTCCCTAGTATGGCCGAAGGAGTTTTGCGGGCTTTCTCAAAATCGCGCTTTTTCCGAGGTAGAGTTATATAAACACAAAGAGGAATGAACATCAGCGCAATCCCTAATGAAGCAATGATCGATGAAATCACAGGCAGGGTTATCTTCTGAATCATAAACCTCATCTCGCCATCGACCAGGAGTGCCGAGCTAAACACAATGAGTGTAGTTAAAGTGGCGATCGTGATCGCAAACCCGATCTCGCTCACCCCCCGAAGACAGGACTCTCGCCGCGACAAACCATTCTGATGATGGCGATGTATATTTTCAGCAACCACCACCGAATTATCCACTAAGAGTCCGACACAAATCACGAGCCCCATGATGGTGAGACTGTTTAATGTCTCACCAAGAAAATACATCGACGTCAGCGCAATCAAGAGGCACAAGGGAATCGCCATGGCAATGACCATGGTCATTCGGAATTGTCGCAGGAAAAAGAAGAGCACGATAGCTGCCAGACAGGCCCCAAGGTTGCCATTACTAATTAGGCTATTCAGTCGAGCCATGATCTCCTCACCCTGATTATCGTAGACACTGAGATCAAACCCTTCGAGTTTGGGATTCGCTTTGATCTCCTCAATCACATCAGACACGGTCTGACTCACTTCAACCGTATTCGCCTCCCCTTCTTTTTTAACAGAGATACCGTTGGCTGGTTTCGAGTTATATCGATATAGCCTCTCAGCTTCCTCAGGTTCGTAGGAGACGATTGCGATGTCTTTCAAGAAGACATTTGGCTTCAGCGGGATATGCCGAATCTGATCGATCTCCTTGAATTCGCTCGATGACTTCAGCGTGTATTTCTTCCCCCCGTCGATCACACTGCCACTGGCCAAGGTGAAGTTATCAGCCCGCAGAGCACGCCCTAGCTCCCTAATATTTATCCCAAAGGCTTCTGCCTTCGCTTTGTCAACTTCAATGCGGATCTCTCGTTGATAAATTCGAAAATCCACATCCGCAACGCCAGCTATGCGGGTCAACGGCATCACAACGTACTTATTAATTAGATCATAATAGTCGGAGTCTTGGTCATAGCTAATGCGAAATCCAACGACGGGATCAGCGCCTGGCTCATACTTGCGAATGTAGGGGCGTTCCACTCCCTCAGGAAACTCAGCCCGTGCTCGTTCCACGCGATCACGAACCTCCCGATAGGCCACATCCATGTCGGTTCCATGCTTAAACTCCATCTGAACCCGAGCTCCGGTCTTGTAGGCGCTCGTATTAACGTGCTTGAGCCCACGCACGGTGGAAAGTTCTTCCTCCAAAGGCAGTCCAATCTTGTCCATCGTTTCGGGTGGCACGCCCACGTTCCAATTGACGCGGGCTTCGATGTAGTGCCCTTCCATACCCCGCGGGTTCATCTCCAACGGCAATCGGTTGGTAGAGATCAAACCGACAGCGATGATCGTCAAAAAGATGACAAACATCGTGACCTTGCGATCCAAGGAAAACCGAGCGATTCGTGAGATGAGGCTTTGGTCGTCCATAGGGCTATTCGGTCTCAGCGGATTGAACGAATCGTTCCCCAGCCAAACCAAACAAATAGTAGATCGTGGGAATTATCAAGAGCGTTAGGAAGGTGGAGGTTAACAGACCACAGATCACAGCAACCGCCATCGGCGTACGAATCTCGGCTCCCTCACCAATACCCATTGCCATCGGCAGCAGCCCCAAAACAGTGGTAGCCGTCGTCATTAAAATGGGGCGAAGCCGCACCTGCCCCGCCTTGACGATCGCATCCAAAAGATTCATCCCCCGTTGTCGCAATGTATTCGTGTAATCAACCAAAACGATCGCATTGTTCACCACGATCCCCGCCAACATGATCAATCCGAGAAACACCACCACCGACAGATTGATCCCAAGCCATTTCAAGCCTAAAACCGTTCCCACAAATGCCATCGGAATGGTGAACATGATAATGAAAGGCTGAACCAAGGACTCAAACTGCGACGCCATGATCACATAGACCAGGAAGAGACTTAGACCGAGCGCAAGAAACAGACTGGCTTCACTCCGCTCCCACTCCTGATTCTGCCCCGTGATCAGAAAGTCCATGTAGTCCGGCCAGTCGATGCCCTCTGACAAGACGCTCTGGACCGCTGCCACTGCCGCACCGAGCGACCCTCCACCAATGTTCGCTTGAACGAGAGCGACCCGATTCCCATCGATACGCCGAATCTCACTCGGTCCTTCGCCCACCGTTAGTTTCGCGATCGAACTCAACGGCACAGGGGTCTCAGCCCCCGGATTGATCGTAAGCTTCCCGACATCGGCCACTTGTTCCCGGTCGGTCTCGGATAGACGTACAATGATCGGCACTCGTCGGTCTCGTCGATTGAGACGAGTCGCTTCAGAACCTTTCACCATGTCACGCACTTGATTAGCAACCGCACTAATGGTGAGACCATGACGGATGATCTGATGCCGATCGTAGGCAATCTGCACTTCGGGAGCGCCACTACGCAGGCTCGGCTCCACGTCAGCAAGTTCCGGAGACTTCGAAAGGAGCATCGTCGCGTTATCAGAAAAGGCTTTCAGCTCGTCCAAGTCTTCGCCATTGATCTGAACAACCACTGGCTTCTTCGAGCTGAACAAGACGGGGCGAGTCACCCGAGTATTGATATCGGGAACGTTGTTAAACATCTCACGCAGAGCAACAATCACTTCACTCTCACGCTCCTTCGGATCCTCAGATGCCTTCAACAACACCTTAAATTGCGCGGAATGCTCTCCCTCATCGGAGCGCTTCATATTGCTGGCATCGAAGCCATACATTACCAAGAGCGTATCAATATTGAGCGCCTCTTTTTTCGCAAGAATCGACTTCTCTACGCCCTCTAACACAGAAACCGTCTCATCCAGCGGCGTGCCAACAGGTAAGGCTACTTCAAAGGTAAATTCGCTTTGGTGCACCTCAGGAAGAAGCTCTGTTTCTAATTGAGTCCCAACGACATAAGTGAGAGCAATTGAGCTAACGGCCAAGAGAATGATGGCCACCGGATTTGCCAGAGCCCAGCGAAGTACTTTGGGATAGAGGCCTTTCTCTACAAGATCCGATTCAGGCCCCTCCTTGCGCTCAAACCAAGCGCTGACCCAGCGAATCGCCCGGAGAATCCACAGTAGGCAAAACCCAATCGAACGAAGTAACCAAACCAAAGTGAGACCGGTGAGCTCCAAGAGGAACGAAAGCGGCAATCGGAGCAAAACATAGGGAAGCGTGAAAAAAAACGCGATCCCCTTGCGCTGAAAACTATGTGAAAACGCTCGAAACGCTCCCCACAGCTCGCCGAAGCTCTCGCCCTTTGGTTCTTTCGGGCTCCACCGGGTCTTTGCCAGAGCAACAATGAACGGGATCACGCTGACCCGGGCCCAAAACCGAACAACGCCCCAGATCACAGCCATGTATGAGACCTGCTTGGAAGGATCAGGATCTTGATTGCCGCTTTCCTTCCAATAGGTATACGCGACGCTCACACTAATCATCACCCCAAGAAGGCTGACTATGGGGAGCAACACACGGGTTAGCAACGTGTTTGGAGTGATGCGCCCAGCCGCCCCCCCTAAAGGATGCGCAACCATCCCAGCACCGCCCTTCAATTTGATACCCGTTCGACTGGCCAACATGGGAATGAATAAGACGGCGACAATCATCGATGCCACAAGCGACGTCACCACCGTCAAGCCCAAGTCTCCAAAGACCTGCCCTGCCAAGCCCTCCACGAACACCATCGGAAAAAACACGCAAATCGAGGTTAGCGTTGAGGCGATCACAGCTCCGCGAACCTCCTTCGTTCCCCGGATGGCAGCATCCCGCACCGAATCACCTTCCTCACGGCATCGATAAATAGACTCGAGCACCACAATGGATGAGTCCACCAACATTCCTATACCCATGGCCAAACCACCCAAGGACATGATATTCAACGAGACCCCGAGCATACTGAGTGGCGCGAAGGTCACAAAAATTGAGATTGGAATACTGACCGCGATGATGGACGTCGTCCGGATGTCTCTCAGAAAGAACAGCAGCACTCCGATGGCAAGAATCCCTCCCATCACCGCAGTACTCTTGACTTCGTTGATGCTGCTATCAATAAACACGGATCGATCTGCAACAACTTGCAAGATCACATTCTCTTCTTTGAATAATTTGCCCGCAACGGTACTCCGATGAGAGCTGTGAATGGTGCCTACGGCCGCTTTGATCCGTTCTCCGACCTTCACCATGTTCGAGTCGGCTTCCTTATAAATATCAATCTGAACGCTCTCGCCACCATTGGTTCGAGTCAGCATTTCTCGATCACGTTGACCGAAAACCACTTGCCCCAGATCCTTCAACCGAATCTCACGGCCATCCTGCCGATAAATAATGGTGTCGGCGATTTCATCCAGAGTCTCATATTCATTGATCGTCCGGATCATGTATTCGGCATTGCCCTCACGAATACGCCCACCAGCGGCGTTGATATTCTCAGCCTGCAACCGACTCAACACCTGGTTAATCGAGATATTGACCCGCTCTAACTCTTCACCATCAATAAGAACATGGACCTCCTCCTCGAGTCCCCCGCGAACTCGAGCAGCAGCAACGCCGGTCACGGGTTCAAGTGCTCGTTTGACTTGGAGTTCGGCGATACGCCGCAAACGTCTTGCCCCAGCATTGTCTAAGCCTGACGTGCCCCCGCGCTCCGCATCCTTGCCAGAAACAGCCGCCGAGAGACTCAACTCCATGACCGGATCGAGCGACGGATCATAGTGCAACAAGAGAGGTTTCTCGGCCCCGCGCGGAAGACGCACGGTATCGAGTTTTTCCAAGGAGTTTTGAATCGCCTCAACCATTGAAGTCCCCCAGACAAACTCCATCACAACATCACTGACACCAGCCCTGTCTCTTATACACATCTCCGAGCCCACGAGACCTCTCTACATCTC